>JADFXL010000155.1 GCA_015233585.1 Alphaproteobacteria bacterium
GGATCGTGGCTCCCGACACCACCTGAAACACGCCATTGGTGAAGCGGTCGGGATTGATGAGATTGAACAGCGTGCCCAGTACGAACAACGTGCCAATCACCGACACCGGAATGTGCCACGAAATCACCCGCCGCGCCAGCAGGAACAGCCCGCCAGCCAGAACCAGCAGGGATGACGTCTCGCCGAAACTGCCGGGGTGGAAGCCCATCACCATGCCGACAAAGTCGGGAACATGGCCGATCGACTGCGAGACCGGCACCCCGCGCGTCAGTTCCGTCTTGATGTAGCCCAGGGCCGAGGCGGCGCTGAGGGAGTCCAGGTTGACGTGGTGGCCAAAGGTAATGGCCAGACTGTCCATGAAACCAGGCGCCCCATGCGAAAACAACGGCCTGGGCGGCACGAAGGCGGTCATCTGCAACGGAAACGACACCAGTACGGCAGTGCGTCCCACCATGGCGGGATTGAACACATTCTGCCCCAGCCCACCGAACAGATGCTTGGCGATCCACACGGCGAACACTGCCGCAACAACGGCGACCCACCAGGGTGCCCAAGGCGGCAGGCTCATGGCCAACAGCCAGCCGGTCAGGATCACCGATCCGTCGGACAGCGCCGGCCCCACCGGCGTGTCCGAAGCCGACAGGCAGATACCCTCAATGACCACACAGCTAACGATAGTCACCAGAAACAGGAAAATCGCCGGCCACCCGAAAAGGTAGGCGTTAAAAATGGTGGCGGGCGTCAATGCCACCAAAACCAGCATCATCGTCTTCTGAATGCTGTTTTGGTTGTGGCCGAAAGGCCCGCTGTTTGGGGAAAGTTGCATCATGCGCTGGTCGAGCTTTCCACTGAGGTTTCAGGTTTCGCCTTCTTGGCTGCGGCGGCAGCAGCAGCTTCACGCTTGGCAATAGCGAGCTTTTCCATCCGCTGGGAATGCGCCGCGACCAATGTCTTGACTTGCTCGCTCTTGCGGCGTTCGCGATCCAGGGCATTGAGACGCCCCTTTGCGTAATTGAAGAACTGAACAAGGGGAATGTGCGACGGGCAGACATAAGAACAACTGCCACAGGAAACGCAATCCATCACGCCGATGCGGGCGGCGTCCTCCAGGTGTTCCTTACGGATGAAGCTGGCCATCTCCACCGGCACCAGACCGCACGGGCAAATGGTGACGCAGGTGCCACAGCGGATGCAGGGAGCGGCTGGCCGTTCGTTAATCTCGGCCTCGGTCAGCGCCAGAATGCCTGAAGTGCCCTTGACGACCGGCACGTCCAGGGACGGCAGCGGCTGGCCCATCATCGGTCCACCGCTGATGATCCGTTTCGGCTTGCCCTTCAGCCCGTGGCAGAAGGCAATCAATTCGGATACCGGGGCACCCAGAGGCACCTCAATGTTCTTGGGTTGGGTGACAGCGCCGCCGCTGACGGCAACCACCCGCGACACCAGAGGACGGCCAAGGCGGATTGCCTGATGCACGGCGCGGGCGGTGGCGACGTTGTGGACCACCACGCCAAGATCGGCGGTCAACATTCGCGCGGGTGTTTCCAGTCCGATAAGGGCCTGAGTCAGATGCCGCTCCGACCCCTTGGGATACTGGACCGGGACACCGATAACCTCGACATTGGAGAAGGCCGCCGCCGCCTTCGTCATGATGTTTTGCGCCTCGGGCTTGTTGTCCTCAATGGCGATGACGATACGGGGGGTGCCCAGGGCATGAGCCATGATGCGGGCGCCGTCAATGACCTCGTCGGCATGTTCGCGCATGACGCGATCATCGCAGGTGAGGTACGGCTCGCACTCGGCGCCGTTGAGCAGCAAAATCTGGAGCTTGTACCGGGAACCCAGCGACAGCTTGACCGCCGAGGGAAACGCAGCCCCGCCCAGACCGACGATCCCGGCGGCGGATACCCGGTCGGAGATTTCCTTGGCCGGCGCGGCAAATGGATCGGCCAAAGGCTCCGGCAACGCACCCCATTCGTCCAAGCCGTCGGATTCCAACTGGATGGACGGCTGGGTCAAACCCGAGGGATGCGGCGCCGGAAACTCGCCGATGGCGCTGATCCGGCCCGAAGTTGAAGCGTGAACCGGCGCCGAGATAGCCCCCTGTCCACGGGCCAGCAACTGCCCCTTTTTGACCAGATCCCCGACCGCCACCACGGGCGAAGCCGGAGCGCCAAGATGTTGTTGCAGCGGCAGCGTGAGAACGCGTGGCATTGGCAAGGCAACGATCGCCGCGCTAGCGCTCAATTCCTTGCGATAGTCGGGATGGATCCCCCCGCGAATGGCGAAAAGTTTCATCGGGCGTCCTTTGTCATGGCGGCATACATCATCAATGTATCTTGTCGGAAGCGGGGTTCTGCCAGTGCCAGGTCGCCAGCGTCGTCACGATCGGACGCATGGTAATGGCTTCGGTTGGGCAAACCTGCGTGCATTTGGTGCAGGCATGGCAGGCATCCGAGACGATGGTATGCATGAACTTCGAGGCCCCAACGATCGCGTCGGCACTGCATTCAGTGAGACACCGTGCACAGCCAACGCACAGATCCTCGTTGATGAAGGCCACGGCCGGCACTTTTTCTTCATGCACTTCGTTGGGATCGAGTGAAACGCCCAGCTTTTTGGCCAGGGACTCGGCGACCGCCTTGCCGCCCGGTATGCACAGGTTGGGCTTGGCCTCGCCCTTGGCCAGCGCCGCCGCCGCCGGAGCACAGCCGATGAAGCCGCACTGGCCGCATTGTGAACCTGGCAGGATTGCAACCAATTCCAGCTCCAGGGGATCTTCCTCGACGGCGAGAAGGCGGGCGGCCACCCCAAGGACGGTCCCCAACGTAGCCCCCATGACCGCGAGACTGCCAACGGCAATAGCGAACATTTCAGGAAACTCCTAGTTGGTGCTGATACCGGAAAAACCCATGAACGCCATTGCCAGTAAACCGGCAGTGATGAAGCCAATGGGCGGCCCGGTGAATAAGATCGGTGTGTCCGCCAGGGCGATGCGTTCGCGAAGACCGGCGAACACCGCCATCACCAGGCTGTAGCCAAGTGCCGAGGCAAACGCGAACAGGGTGCTTTGGATGAAACCGAAGTGCCCTTCCACATTCAGAAGCGCGATGCCCAGCACGGCACAATTGGTGGTGATTAACGGCAGATAAATACCCAACATCTGGAACAGAGGCGGCGAGACCTTGCGCACCGTCATTTCGGTGAACTGCACCGCCGCCGCGATCACCAGAATGAAGGTGATGGTGCGAAGATACTCAAGTCCGAACGGGTGCAGCAGGAACGTCTCCAGCGCCCAGTCCCCCATGGCCGATACGGTAATCACGAACGTGGTTGCCATACCCATGCCAACCGCGCTGTCAATCTTTGTCGTGACGCCCATGAAGGAGCACAGCCCAAGGAATCGGGCCAACACCACGTTGTTGACCAGAACCGCGCCTATCATCAGCAGAAGGAAGTCCTGCATCGACTCGTTCTCCCAGTTCTCAGAAAATTTAGCAGAATTACCGAGCCGCCGCCCCTATCCTGCCTGAAGCCCCCCGAACCTCCTTCATAAAGCAAAGGGGTTCGGGGCATCGCCCCGATCGGGCCGTGGGCGGAAGCCCACCGATTCGTGCCGCATCGAAACGTCTTCCGTCCCTCAATCCAAACTACACTCGTCTTCCCCGCCATGAGCATGGCGAAGATACTTTGGTGACAGATCGCCCCGCGCCGACAACCGGCCAGCGCCATACTTGGCCAGCAGCAATCCCGCCCCCAAACCAACCACGGCAGCGCCCACGGCGGCAGCATCGCTATTGGTCATCAGTTGCGCCGCCATTGCCGCCGCCAACATGACCACCAGCGGCATGGCATAGGCGACCAGAGAAGCGCGCAGCAACGTCTCTTCGCCCACACCGACGACGATACGTTCCCCTACCCGAAACCCATGTTCATTGGACATGGAGAAGCGGCGCCCTTTTATCAACCCCGACTTACCGGGACCGCACATGCCCGAAGACTTGCAGCCGCCGCACGACTGCGGTTGGTCGGGTTCGAGCCACGCCGTCCCGCCTTCGACCGAGACCACGCGGGCAAAGCCCTCAATCATGGTCCGTCCCCTGGGGTCAGGGAAGTCTTCAACGACATCCGTTGTTTGCATCAAGCCTCCACCGTGGCAGCTACACCCTCTGGAGTCACATACACCGCCTTGAGACCACCGGCCCCCGACAGGATGGCATGGCGCCGCTCGACCGAAGCCAGCAGCATGGTAGTGGACAGACCATCGGCCCTGGTCGCGGTATCCGCCACCACCGAAACGCCCAACAGACGCGGTGCGGTCTTACCCGTTAATGGGTTGATAATGTGGGTGAATTTCCCGAATTCATCGAAGATGGTGCCATAGCCGCCCGATGTGGAAACGCACTTGTCCACAACATCAAGCTCGTAGATGGCGCGGGAGGGATCGGCCGGATTGGCCAGACCGATGCGCCATGCCGAACCATCCGGCTTGGTGGATATTGCCCGAGGCTCACCCATATCCACCAGCATCTTCTCAAAACCATAACTGCGGAGTACTTCGGCAACGCGATCGGTGATGTAACCCTGGGCGCCACTGTTCAGAGTGAGGCCCATACCGGGACGGGTAAAGGCTACCTTCGAGCGCTCAACGTCGATATCGACGCCGCGCCACCCGACCAGTGCCATGGCTTCGGCCAGATCGCGTTGCGAAGGACCGGACGGATCGACAACGGCGGCGGTAAAATGGCGGAAATAGAGCTGCCACAATGGCTGTACCGTGGGATCGTAGATCCCCTCGCTCAGTTGAGCCAGCCCCATCGCGTGGGTGAGCAGTTCCATGAACTCCGGCGGAGCACTGGTCAGGACGCCATCGCGGTTCAGAGCCGAGATGGCGGAGTCTGCGCGGTAAACGCTGAAGATGGACTCCAGGCGGGCCAGTTCGGCCAACCCGGCGTTGATGGCGGCGTTCGCCTTGGCTTCGTCCTCGTGATAGAGCTGAATCGTCGACGGGGCGCCAAGTGTGGTGCCTTCCCAACGCACCATGCGGGGATAGGCGGCGGCGTTGCCGGCTTTCAGCAGCAGCGGGAGGCCTGCGGCAGCGGCAAGCACCGTGATGGCGCGGCGGCGAGTTATCATGACGGTCATGGAACGACGACCCCTTCAGTGGCCAAGCTTGACTTGCGGGCACGCGATCAAGACGCCCCCGCGAAAACACATCCAAAGTGGCCCCCTTCGGCCGATGCCGGGGGCCTTATGTTGGATCGACGGGACGATGGTATAACTTCGCCACGATCCCTATCAACCAATCTCTTCACCCATTCGTGATTTCGCGAGCAATTATGTGCACTGGCAAGGCGCTGCCCTCTTTACCGACGATCAAACCCCGGACCTCGGCCCACCTATAAGAACGACCGGACGGTGCGTAACGGGAACCATATCCAGCCGAGACGGGAATGACACACGCCGGCTTGCCTCGAAAAAAACGGCCCGCGTGTGGAAGCATGGCCGACTCGGGTGCCGCCCCGGGTACCCCCTCAGGGGGGCTCAGGGATTAAAACTCTGAGTCAGGCTGCCGGCGATCATCCCCCAGCCATCCACGAGAACGAAAAAGATCAGCTTGAACGGCATCGACAGCATTGACGGTGGCAACATCATCATACCCATCGACATAAGGACGGAGGCTATCACCATGTCGATAATGACGAAGGGAATATAGATCAGGAAACCGATCTCGAACGACCGCCGCAGTTCGCTGATGATGAAGGCAGGAACCAGAACCTTGAGAGGCACATCCTCGGCACGGGTTACCGCCTTGGTATGGGAGATATTCATGAACAGATCGACATCGCTATGGCGGACGTTGTGGCTCATGAAACCGTGAAACGGCAGCACAATGCGATCGAACGCCTCAGTTTCATCGATTTCACCAGCCATTAGTGGCACGACGCCGTTCTGATACGCCTTCTCCAGGGTCGGCTGCATGACGAAGGCGGTCAAAAACAGAGCCAAGCCCGAAATGACCATATTGGGCGGGCTGGTCTGGGTACCCACCGCCTGGCGGATGAAGTGCAGCACCACGATAATGCGGGTGAACGCGGTAACCATCACCATAACGCTCGGCGCCACGCTGAGCACGGTCATCAGCGCGAGAAGCTGGATGGCCCGGCCAGTGGTGGAGCCGCTGCTTTCGCCGAGATTAAGCGACAGGCTTTGGGCCAGCGATGGCATGGGCACCAGGCTAACCGCGCAGGCGGCAAGAATGGCCAGCGCCGCAGATCCCGTTAAGGTTATTCCTTTGAACGCTGGCTGGAGACTCATAACGTCGTTCCGACGCTGTAAATTCATAACGTCGTTCCGACGCTGGGATTCTCCGACTCGGCGAGAACCTGGGAGAACCTGGGAACCCCGATACCACACTCAACCACAAGTTCGCTGGCGCCGCCGATCAACAGCAGATGGTGGATCTCGTCGCGGCGCACGAGCACGAGACGGCGACTGGAATCCAGCGGCAGGATCTCGACGATAGCCAACCGGCGATTACGGCGTCCGATCGCCCTTCCCGCCAAATGCCCCAAATCGAACCGCCGCGCCGCCCAGGCGGCCAGCAAAATCAGCCCGATAACGAAAACCAGCGCCAAGCCGAAATGTATATAGTTATTCATGAAATCCATCGGCTGGGTGACCTGAACTATCTTGTCTCGGGTTCGAAATCAG
>JADFXL010000156.1 GCA_015233585.1 Alphaproteobacteria bacterium
CCAACCAGGGAGACCTTGGCTTCATGGTCTTCGAGGGACGATTCACTGTGAAGATTTTCCTGGAATTCCTTGATCGTATGGTTAAGCAGCGGGCCAAACGCAAGGTGTTCCTTATCGTTGATAGGCACTCCGTGCACAAAGCCAAGAAAGTCGAGGAGTGGTTGGCCGAACACGAGGATAAAATCAGATTGTTCTTCTTGCCGTCCTATAGCCCAGAGCTGAACCCTGATGAACTCGCGAACCAGGACATCAAGCGTAACATCTTTCGCGAGGGAAAGGCTAAGGATAAACCAGAGTTGATGGGCAAGCTGAGGGGCTTTCTGCGCAGTCGGCAGCGTCGTCCGTACAAGGTGAAAAACTATTTTGAAGGGAAATATGTCACCTATGCCAAGGCGGCGTAGTTAAATATTTTCTGCTCTGGGTAATATGACAAACAGAAGAATTCTCAGAACTTTCGCCCTGATGATCGCTTTCGTTGCGGTCATGTTCAGTGCGACCGTCACCCCGGTTCTGGCCCAAGGTCATGGCTGGGGTCGCGGACACGGCAACGGCCATGCCTATGGTCGTGGATATCGCTCTGGGTGGCGCGGGGGATACTATCCGGGCTACCAGGGATACTACGGCTACCCGGGTTACTACCCGCCGGCGCCGCCGGTCGTGTTGATGCCGCCGCCGATGTACCCGGGATTCAACATCGTTATTCCCCTCGGACGGCGTTAAGCATCCGGGGGACCGGCTTGAGGGGGCGGGGAAAATCATCTTTCCCCCGTAACCCCGGACACGAGGGGCGACTCAGGAAAGACGAGACAGATTCGTTCGCAACTGACAGACAGCCGTCCACGCGGACGCCAAAAAGGAAAGTACGTTATGACACGCAATTCGATTCAATCTTCATTGCTTGCCTGTGTAATCGGCACCGCCCTGCTGATCGCGGCCGCTTCACCCGCGGCCTGGGCGCAAAAGGCGCCGGTTCCGGACGCCGTGGCGCAGACCAAAGTGGAAAAGTCCGCCGCGGATTGGGCCGAGGCGCGCATCGCCAAGCTCCACGACAATCTCCACATCACCGCCGCCCAGGAGACCGCTTGGCAGGACGTCGCCAAGTCGATGCGTGAAAACGCCGCGTCCATGAAGGTCCATATCGAAAAATGGGCCGAAAAGTCCGCCAAAATGACCGCGCTCGAAAGCCTGAAGCTGCACGAGGAGATGGCCGAGGAGCATGCAAAGGCCCAGCGCAAGCTCTACCCTTCATTCGAGAAGCTTTACACGATCTTGTCGCCCGAACAGAAAACGATCGCCGACATGGTGTTCGCTCGCAAAGAAGACCGCAAGCACAACAAGGGCATGTAACGACGAGCGCAGCCGCGGCATGGGTCGCGGCTTTTCGCCTGAGCCAATACCAGGAGGACATCATGACAAGCAAACGAATCATCGGAAATATCGCGATGGCGATCGCCATCGTCGCCGTTGCCCTGAGTGCGACCGTTCTTTCGGCGCGAGCTGAAAACGATCGCCAGGACCGTGGGGATCACGAAGATCGCGGCGAACGCAGGCACGAAGAACGCAGACACGAGGAACGGTGGCGCGGGGACTACTATCCGGGACACCGGGAATATTACGGGGGCGGGTACTACGAGCCGACACCGCCAGTCGTGTTGATGCCGCCGCTGGTGTCCCCGGAATTCAACGTGATCATCCCCGCTCTGGCGGTAAACATCGAGACGTCTCGGCGCCCGCGCCGAACCGCTTCGACTGCATGAAAAGTACGGAGACAATCATGAGAAAGACATTGACGATAGCATTGACCTGTCTGCTGGCTCTGGGGATCGCCTTGCCGGTGTTCGCCCAGGAAAACCGCCGGGAATAAATCCGGGAGGATCAACGGGAAATCAACCGCGACCGGCGGGAAGACAACCGCGAGATGCGTAGCGAAGAGCGCGAGAAGAACAAGGAAGTGAGGGAACGCAAGAAAGAACATCGCGACCGGCAGGAAGAAAGACGGGAAGAACGGCGCGAAGAGAACAGATAGCCGTCCGAGGCGGTCAAGGCGCTGCGTGAGCGGCGTCTTGTCGCCCGAAATGGCAAGGGGATGCGGATGAAAAGAGCATTTTCATCTCTCCCAACAGGGCACCAATGTTTTATACGGAAACATCAAACAACCAGAGGCAGTCATGAAAAAGTTTCCCTTTTTATCCACATTCCTCCTGGTGGGAATTATTTTTGCCTTCTCAAGCTCATGCTTTGCCCAGGCGCCGACTGATCGTCCCGGGGCCGATGTCGATGGCAACGTGTGGATGAACTCATCCCAGGTTGAAAAAGAATCTTTTCTGTTTGGAGCCAGCAGCGCGATCGTGCTGGAATACCATGCCAGACTCAAGCATTCCGAGGAGCCGTCCCGATTGGTCCGGGGCTGGGTGGAGGCATTGAAAGATATGCCCTGGAGAGAACTGAGCCGTAGGATTGACCAGTACTACAATGACAACCCCGGGAAAATCCACCGGCACGTATTTGAGGTCATTTGGCACGAGATTATCGTACCGAATTGGAAAAAATAAGGAAATCGCCATGCAAAAAATACTTTTCTCCACTCTCATCATAGCGTTTTTGAGCGTTTCCGCCTGTACGAACATGTCCAGAACGCAGCAGGGCGCCCTCTCCGGCGGCGCCATCGGCGCCGGAGCCGGCCTCGGAATCGCCGCCATCACGGGCGGCTCCCTGGGACTGGGCGCCTTGCTTGGCGGTGGAATAGGCGCGGTGGCCGGCGGCCTCTACGGCAACGACCAGGAACGTCATGACCGCCATCGGAATTGATCGGGATGGACGGCAATTTATCTCCACGGGAGGGAACAACAATATGAAACGCCTCGTTCTCGCCACATTGGCCCTTGCCTGCCTGAGCACGGCGGCCTTCGCCTCCGGTCCGAACTCTTTCGAGTGCGTACGGCCCGACGGCACGGTCGTATGCACGGTAAACGCCCCCACGGGCGACCCGAGCGTCACCTGCAACCACGACTGCCCTGATTGCAATTTGACTTGCAAAGCCCGGCAGGTCGTCATCCAGGAAGGCAACGAACTGATCATCAATCCGGGAGCGTCCCCCGCAGTCCCCCACGGCCAGACCGGGCAGGGCGGCGTTGAAACGAAAAGGTACTGCCAGGAGCAGCATCAGCAATGCGTAGACCGGTGCCGTTCAAACCGGAACGACCGAACACAAGACGATCTCGACGCCTGCATCTCAAGTTGCGACAGCACCCTGTCCGGTTGCGGCACGAAGCCGACGCCGAACTAGGGCCTGAAGCGGGAGACAAGGATGTTGCACTCGTTGAACATATACCGAGAACAATAATTCAACCAAACGCGAGGAGGACTTATGAGACTATTTTCGTTGAAGAAAATGCGCTTTATCGTGATCATGCTGGTGGTGGCCCTAGCGGGTTCGGTCCTGCCGGCCGCCGCCATGAAATTGGTTCCGAAGGTCGACAACATCATCTTTTTTGTCGACCATTCCGGTTCCATGGCCATGACCTACCAGGGGCTCAAGAATGAATACACCAAGATTCTGTTGGCCAAGGACGCGGCCATCGAGGTCAATTACCGCATTCCCAATCTGAATTACAAAAGCGGCGTGTTCACCTTCGCTCCCTTCGAGCAGCTCAGCGCCATGGCGCCCTACAACCAGACCGCCGTGCATGATGCGCTCTCGCCCATCAACGTCAATTACCCCATTTACGGAAACTTGACCCCGATGGGCCCCGGCCTGATGAGCCTGGACCCGGTTCTTTCCGGACTTTCCGGCCGAACTGCCGTCATCCTCTTCACCGACGGCGACGACAACCTGGGCATCGATGCCGTTACCGAAGCCACCGCGCTCCAGGCCAAATACGGCAACAGACTCTGCTTTATGGTGGTCAGTCTCGCCGACAACGC
The DNA here is from genome assembly GCA_015233585.1 of Alphaproteobacteria bacterium. Lineage (GTDB taxonomy): Bacteria > Pseudomonadota > Alphaproteobacteria > Rhodospirillales > Rhodospirillaceae > JADFXL01. Next base: position 3,925 of record JADFXL010000156.1, read on the forward strand.
CCACGGCAAGGAACAGGTGAAGAAAATCGCCGCGCTGTCCGGTTGCCATTGCATCATCGAGGTCGAAGAGCTTCTGAACAACCGCAACGCCGAAGACAATTTCCTGCGCTGCGGGCTGTACGAGGAACTGGCCGACACGAGCAGTGAAGTCGTTATCTTCCGCTCGATCTACTTCGATTTCGACAAGTCGAACATCAAGCCGGAATTCATCCCGGTTCTGGACGAGGGCGTCGCCGTCAGCAAGTCCAAGTCGAACCAGCAGGTGATCCTCGAAGGTCACACCGACTCCGTGGGCAGCGTGGAATACAACCAGGCGCTGTCCGAACGCCGGGCCAACTCGGTGAAGGCCTATTTCGTGAAGAAGGGCATCGCCTCCGACCGCATCACCACCGTGGGCTACGGCAAGTCCCGCCCGCGCGCCGACAATGCGACCGACGAAGGCCGCAGACTCAACCGCCGCGTGGAGATCAAGTTCACGCCCATGAACTAAACGCGCTCAAGCATGCAACCCGGCCGGGCGAAACCACCAGGTTTCGCCCGGCCGCAACCCCAGGCGCTGACAGCGCTCTGAACCGAGCCGGTAAGCTGACGCAAGATTTTGAAATGACAAACAACCGATCGAATCGCCTTGTCCGGAGACAGCCATGACCGTTTCTTTTCCCAAGCTGCTGATTCCCATTGCCGTTGCCGTTTCATGCCTGGCGTCTTGCGGACACGCCGGTCAAGCTGACAATTACGATCACGCCTCCCAATCTGGCGGCCGATCGCTTGCCCGCCCATCGGCGGGCAACGAATACGCCTACAATGAATACGGCGACGAACGCCGCGAAGAGCGTCGCCAGGAACGCCGCGAGGACGCTTACGACGAACACCGTGGCGACGTGGCGGCCTTCTGCAAAAACGACTGGACCAACTGCGCCAACAATTGCAACAACGTTCAAGACAAGAGTCAATACAATCTGTGCATGGTCGATTGCAACAACAACCTGAACCAATGCTTGCTCCAACGATAACCCAAAGTAGTCATATCTGCGTCCATATTCCCATGACAATCAAATTATATGTATTACAGCGAGGTTCTTCATATTTTAATTCGAAATAAAGCGAACAGGTTTAGGGCCTGCTCCATGCACATACGCCTCGTCGCGGCGCTGGCCCTGGCCTGCACGGTCCTCGTCCTTCTGGCCGCGGCCCGGCCCGGGCTCTGCGACGAGCCGGGCGAGCCCGACGTGTCCGCCCGCACGCCCGCCATCCTCACCGTCATCGAGGAGAACGACTATTTCGCGGGCACGGACAACCACTACACCAACGGCACCAAGCTCCTGTGGGTCTCCGGCGACCTGAAGCACTACGCCGACGACCAGCGCCTGCCGCGTTTCGTGCTGCCGGCTATCGGCATCCTGCCCTTTGTCAACCAGCCCGGCCAACAATACAACCTGGCCCTGGCCCTGGGCCAGAACATGTACACCCCGACCCACCTGCAGGTCAGCTCCCCGCAGCCCACCGACCGGCCCTACGCCGGTTGGACCTACGTTTCCCTGGGCCTGCACGCCAAGACCCCGGACAAGCTCGACACCTTCGAGGCGACCGTGGGCTTCGTCGGTCCCGAGTCGTACGCGGCCCAGACCCAAAACGCTTTCCACTCGCTCATAGGTGACCCGCCAAGCCTGGGCTGGAGAAACCAAATCCACGACGAACCCGGGATCATGCTCACCTGGCAGCGAACCCAGAATCTCAAGCGTGTCGAGCTCGGCCACGACCTGGCCTGGGATTTTCTGCCGCACGTCAGGGCCAGCGTGGGCAACGTGGAGACCCTGGCGGCGGCCGGTTTTGAGACTCGCTTCGGCTTTAAGCTGCCCAGGGACTTCGGCACCTCGCTCATCCAGCCGGGCGGCGGCGTGAGCGAGCCCGTCGCCTCGGACGACACGAGCCCGCTTAAGAACCCCGGTTTCGGCATGCACCTCTTCGCCGGGGCCGAGGGACGGGCGGTGGCGCGCAACATCTTCCTCGACGGCAACACCTTTGAAGACAGCCCGCGCGTGTCGAAATATCCCTTCGTGGCGGACCTTTTCGGCGGCGTGGGCGTGGAGATGGGCCGGTTCAAGCTGACCTACACCCAGGTGTTCAGGACGGATGAGTTCTACGGGCAAAAAAAACCGCAATTGTTCGGCTCCATCAGCCTGGCGATGACCTTCTAGAGCCGGGGGCTCTCGAATCGAACAGGCCGTAACGGCATGAATGATATGGCATTCCAACCGATGTTCTCACTATAACCAAGGAGTACCCATGAAGCTGGATTGGAAGACCCTTATCGTCGCCACTGCGCTGGCTTTATGTCTGGTCGCAGGCGTCGTGTTGGCGCAAAACGCGCCCGTTGTCGGCAGCATCGGCGTCACCGTCGAAGAGGTCAAGGTTCTGGCCACGGGCTGGAGCATCAAGAAAGACATCCTGGGCAAAGACGTTTTCAATGAGACAAACGAGAAAGTGGGCACCATCGAGGACATCATCGTCACGCCTGAAAGAGGCATGTCTTACGCCATTGTCGGCGCCGGCGGCTTTTTGGGCATGGACAAGCACGATGTGCCCATTCCCATCAACCAGTTCAACATCAAGGACAAACGCATCGTGTGGTTCGGCGCCACCAAGGAAGCCATCAAGGCGATGCCCACGTTCCATTACGCCGACTAACCCGCATTCCGCCGAGCCCTCTCGCCGTG
>JADFXL010000157.1 GCA_015233585.1 Alphaproteobacteria bacterium
TTTCGTTGATGAAGGGGATCGAAGCGGGCTGCGACATCGTGGATGCCTCCATCAGCGCCCTGTCCCTTGGCTCGGGGCACAACCCGACGGAAGCCGTTGTCGAAATGCTGGAAGGCACGGGCTATGAGACGCGGCTCGACAAGGCCCGGGTTCTGAACGCCAACGCGTACTTCTCCACGGTTCGCCCCCGCTATCGCGAGTTTTTGAGCGAATTCACCGGGGTGGATACCGAAATCTTCAAAAGCCAGATTCCCGGCGGCATGATCTCCAACATGGAGAGCCAGTTGAAGGGGCAGGACGCAGGCGACCGTCTCCAGGAAGTTCTGGAGGAAGTGCCAAGGGTTCGCAAGGACAGCGGCTACCCCCCCCTGGTCACGCCCTCCAGCCAGATCGTGGGCACGCAGGCCGTTTTCAACGTGCTGAGGGGCAAGTACAAGGCGATGACCGGCGAATTCGCCGATCTGATGCTGGGCTATTACGGCAGCACGCTGGGGGAAAAAGATCCCGAAGTTCTGGCAAAGGCCGAGGCTCATGCCAAAAAGCCGGTAATCACGGGACGTCCGGCGGATCTCCTGAAACCGGAATGGGAGACACTCCGGTCAAAGGCGATGGAACTTGAAAATTGCCAGAACTGCGATGAGGACGTGCTGACCTATGCGATGTTCCCGCAAATTGCGCAGAAATTCTTCAAGGAACGTCCGTTAGGCCCCAAAAATCTGGCTCCGGCTGCGGCAAGAACGCGCGACGCGGATGTCGTTCCGGCCGCACCGGCGGGCAAGACCGCGACCGATGACAAAGGCACCGCACCGAAAAAATCGGTGAACTACCTGGTATCGCTCTACGGCAAGGAACACAAGGTAACGGTCTCGACGCCAGCATAGACGCCAGCGCAGTCAGACGCCCCAGCGTCGTCTGGCGCCATGGCAGGCGCGGAAACTTCGGGACCGTGATCGGAACAGGGAAGGAATTATCGATGGCTCCTCAGACACCAGGTCGGCCGCCACTTCGGACAATCGAAGAAAAAATCGAAGAACTTCGCGCCAAACGCACGAAGCTGGAACTTGGCGGCGGACAAGACGGCATTGACAAGCAACACGCTGGCGGCAAGTTGACGGCGCGTGAAAGAATTACCGGATTGGTGGATGACGGCAGCTTTCAAGAGATCGGTCTGTTTGCCAAGCATCACTGCACCTACTTCGGAATGGCCGAAAAGGAACTGGCCGCCGATGGGGTGGTGACGGGGTATGCGACCGTTGACGGCAGAGCCGTGCATCTGGCCAGCCAGGATTTCACCGTGGCAGGGGGCGCCGCTGGCGAGGTGCATAGCATCAAGGTCGCCGAGATGCAGGAATTGGCGCTGAAGACCGGCACACCATTCGTCTTTATCAACGATTCGGGTGGGGCGCGGGTGCAGGAAGGCATCGACAGCCTTTCCGGTTATGGCAAAGTCTTTTACAACAACGTCATCCTTTCCGGCTCGGTTCCGCAGATATCCTTGATTTGTGGCCCCTGCGCTGGCGGGGCGGCCTACAGTCCGGCCCTGACGGACTTCATCATTCAGACCAAACGTGCACACATGTTCATCACCGGCCCCCAGGTCATCAAACAGGTGACCGGCGAGGTCGTGAGCGCCGACGCCCTGGGGGGTGCCGTGGCGCAGATGAACAATTCCGGCGTGATTCATCTGATCGCCGAAGATGACGAAGACGCCATCTACCAATGCCGGCGCCTGCTGAGCTTCATGCCCTCGAACAATGTCGAGGACCCGCCACGACTGCCGTTCGACGAACCGATCGAGTCCGATCCCGCGTTGAACCAGGCGATTCCCGTCGACACGAAACAGGGTTACGACGTGCGGGAAATTCTGCTGCGAGTCGTGGATAATCAGGACTTTCTGGAAATCCAGTCGGGCTTTGCCCCCAACATCGTGATCGGCTTTGCCCGCGTCCAGGGACGTTCCATCGGCATCGTGGCGAATCAGCCGTGTGCCCTTGCCGGCGCGCTGGATATCAATTCCTCCGACAAGGCTTCGCGTTTCATTCGTTTCTGCAATGCCTTCAACATTCCCATCGTGACGTTCGTGGACGTGCCGGGATTCCGGCCGGGGGTCGAGCAGGAGTCCGGCGGCATTATTCGTCATGGCGCCAAGATGCTCTATTCGTACTCGGCCGCCACCGTGCCAAAGGTTACCGTGATCCTGCGCAAGGCCTATGGCGGGGCCTACGTCGCCATGTGCAGCAAGGATCTGGGCGCGGATCGGGTCGCGGCATGGCCGACGGCGGAAATTGCCGTCATGGGTGCCGAAGGCGCGGCGGAGATTGTCTTCCGCACCGCAATCCAGGAAGCCCCCCCAGAGGAGAGGGATGCCAAACGTAAGGAGTTGATCGAACTCTATCGCAGTACCTTTGCCAATCCTTATGTTTCAGCGGGGCGGCGTCTCGTGGACGATATTATCGAACCTTCAGAGACAAGGAAGTACTTGGTCCGTGCCCTGGAAAGCCTGCACACCAAGCGGGAATCGCGTCCGCCGAAGAAGCACGGTCTGATTCCGCTATGATCCGTCCGTATGAAGGCAACGCAGGGCAACGCAGGGGATAGGCCATGGCCGTGGTGTCGGTAGAGAAAGTGTTGGGAATGGTCAGTGATCTGCGCCGCGATATGCAGGTGCAGATTGACGAACTCAAGTCCGAGTTGGCAACAGTCCGGGCACGGCAGGAAGGCTCGTCTGCCACCGCCAGTGCCGCTCAGGAAGTCAGCCCGGATGAACTGGTGATGATTGCGGCAGCGGTAACGGCGTATCTTGGCGTGAAGGTTCGGATCCGCTCGGCCAAGGTTGTACAATCTTCTTTCGCCCCCATCAATCCGTGGGCACAACATGGCCGCGCCCTCATCCATGCGATGCATGACCTGCGCCATGGACGGGGCCGTTAAAGGGTGGGACGCTAAAAGAGTGGGACGCTGGGAATGGATCGTTGCGACGTAAACGGGTAGCCTTCCCAAACCGAGAGGAGTTCTGGTTGTGAAGCTTCAGATTGCAATAGATAACAAGAAATTCGATCTAGAAGTAGAAGTACTTGAAGAAGATACTCCGCACAAGGTACGGGGCTATATTCCGCCGTTTCCTGTGGTTACGATGCACTCACTGGCTGGCCCCACGACGGCACAACCGGCTGAGGTTGCGGCCACGGGTCCTGTGGATGAGGGGAAAGTCTGCCGTAGTCCGGTGGCTGGCATGGTTATTCGGATTGATGTTCAGGTGGGACAGCAGGTACAGGTTGACGACCTGATCATGGTGCTCGAAGCCATGAAGATGGAGACCAACGTCACCGCCGCATTCGCAGGCAAGGTAAAGGCCATCAAGGTTGCCAAAGGCGATGGCGTAAAGCTGAATCAGGTTCTCGTGGAATTCGAGTAACGTAATTCTGCCTTGATTTGGCCGTTGGCTTTTGGGGCATTCTTATACGAACGCACCCTGCGTGCTCATGATAATTGACCGTAAGAGAAAAGTACGAGGGCCTGAGGCCCTCGTACTCCCCATATATTATCTTATCAACAGGGAGCGCGAGGGGCTTAGCCCCTCGCATCTTTATCTTTTAGTTAATTTACACTCATAGATATTTCTGGAACTCACGTTATCAGTGGTGCATCCATTGCCCGCCGTTGACATCCAGATTGACGCCAGTAATGAAAGCCGCCTTGTCGGAAGCCAGATAGGTCACGGCCGCAGCGATTTCTTCCGGCGTAGCCAGACGGCGCATGGGGATGTGGCCCTTGATGTCTTCCAGGATTTCCTTCGGCACCTGGAGCATCATTTCGGTCGCGGTATACCCTGGTGAGACCGAGTTGACGGTAACGCCGTGCCGTGCCCCCTCCTGAGCCAGGGTCATGGTGAGACCGTGCATCCCGGCCTTGGACGCCGCGTAATTGGCCTGTCCGAATTGCCCCTTCTGGCCATTCACCGATGCGATATTGATGATGCGGCCATAGTTGCGCTCCAGCATCCCGGACCAGAATTGGCGGGTGACGTTGAACACGCTGTAAAGGTTGACCTTCAGCACCATGTCCCAGTTTTCAAAGGTCATCTTCTTGAAAGCGGAATCGCGGATGATCCCGGCGCAATTGACGAGAACATCCACCGGCCCAAAGGATCCCCCCACCGCCTTGGCCAGTTTCTCGCAGGAAGCATAATCGGCGACATCGGCCTCGAACACCTGGACTTCGGCCCCAACCGCCGTCCGGGCCGCTTTCCAGGCGTCGATCTTTCCGGCTTCAAACGGCGCATAAACCGCAGCCACATTAAATCCCGAAGCGGCAAACCCCGACACGATCGCGGTCCCGATTCCACCAAGCCCGCCCGTCACCAATACGTTACGTTGGGTCATGTCACTCGTCCTTTTTTTGTCAAAATTCGTTGACCTGGGAAAAGTAGCCTCTGACAACGCCCGGAAACAAACGGGTCCGGGGTCGCCATCCTCCTAGTGACGAAAATGCCTCATGCCGGTGAAGACCATGGCCATGCCCCGTTCATCGGCCGCACGGATCACTTCCTCGTCCCGCATCGAACCTCCCGGCTGGATCGCAGCCGTGGCTCCGGCAGCGGCGGCCGTCAAAAGACCATCGGCGAAGGGGAAAAATGCATCCGAGGCCACCACCGAACCCACCGTGTCCGCCTGCGCAGCCCCCCGGCCCTTGGCCACTTCATCGGCTTTCCACGATGCGATGCGTGCCGAGTCAACACGGCTCATCTGGCCAGCCCCAACCCCCACGGCGGCACCATTTTTGACGAATACAATAGCGTTGGACTTGACATGCTTGCACACCACCCACCCGAACAGCAGGTCGTGGAGTTCCTGGTCGGTCGGCGCCCGTCTGGTGACAACCTTCAAATCGGCCGCGGTTATCCGTCCGGTATCGCGGGTCTGCAACAAATAGCCGCCACCAACCGAGCGCAGGGTCATGCCGGGCTGGCTGGCGTCGGGCATCCCGCCGGTGATCAGCAGGCGGAGGTTTTTCTTGGCGGCAAAGATGGCGCGCGCCTCGGCGCTGGCATCGGGCGCGACCACGACTTCGGTAAATATCTTGGCGATCTCGGTCGCGGTGACGGCATCCAGCGGCCGGTTGACGGCAACAATGCCGCCAAAAGCCGAAACCGGATCGCACGCCAGCGCCCGCTGATACGCATCCGTCAAATTTCCCGCAACGGCGACGCCACAAGGATTGGCGTGCTTGATGATGGCCACGGCGGGCCCCTCGAACTCGGCGGCCAGTTCGATGGCGGCGTCGGTATCGCCGAGATTGTTGTAGCTTAACTCCTTGCCTTGGAGTTGCACGGCGGTAGCAAGGCCGGGCCGCTTCTGGCCCCCGACATAGAACGCCGCCTGCTGATGGGGATTTTCGCCATAGCGCAGGGTCTGGCGCAACTCGCCACCCAACGCAATGCGACGTGGGAACGTATCGCCGATCTGACCCGCAAACCAGCCGGAAATGGCCGCATCATAGGCGCCGGTCCGGGCGTAGGCCGTCGCGGCCAGACGACGGCGCAGGGCCTGGGTGGTGGCGCCACCGTTGGCGGTCATCTCCGCCATCACCGCCGGGTAATCGACACTGTCGACGACCACGGTAACGCTGTCGTGGTTCTTGGCGGCGCCCCGGATCAGGGCCGGACCGCCGATATCGATATTCTCGATACAGGTTTCGAAATCGGCACCCTTGGCGACCATTTCCTCGAATGGGTACAGATTGACGATCAGAAGGTCGATGGGAGCGATGTTGTGCGCCGACATGGCCTGCTCATGCTGGGCATTGCCGCGAATGCCCAGCAGCCCGCCATGAATGACGGGGTGCAGGGTTTTGACCCGTCCATCGAGCATTTCGGGAAAGCCGGTATGGTCGGCCACCTCGGTGACTTCGATGCCAGCCTCGCGTATCGCCTTGGCCGTGCCACCGGTAGAAAGGATATGGACTCCGTGCTGAAGCAGAAAACGGGCGAAATCAATCAGTCCGGTTTTATCCGAAACGGAAATCAGGGCACGGCGGATGGGCGTGGACATGCGGACTCCCTCAAGAATTGGCGGTGGCGTCGTTCCGGGGGCGTTCAACCCCAGGCGTACTCGCTTAAACCACGTATTTTACATTTATTATCTCGTAAGACTTGCTGCCCTTGGGCGTACTGACCTCGACCGAATTGCCCAGGGACTTGCCGATCAGCGCCTTGCCCAAAGGCGAGTGAACCGAGACGCGCCCCTGTTTGATATTGGCTTCATGAGCACCGACAATCTGATAGGTCACTTCCTCGTTGGAATCCTCGTCGGCCAGGGTGACGGTGGCGCCGAAGCGAACCTGGCTGCCCGACAACTGGGTGACGTCGATCACCTGGGCGCGGGAGATGATGTCTTCCAGTTCCGCTACCCGGCCCTCGATGAAGCTCTGGCGTTCGCGGGCGGCGTGGTATTCGGCGTTTTCCGACAGGTCGCCGTGCTCGCGCGCCTCGGCGATCGCCTTGATCACCGCCGGCCGCTCGATGCTCTTGAGAGTCTT
>JADFXL010000158.1 GCA_015233585.1 Alphaproteobacteria bacterium
CCCAATCTCGTGAAAGTCCGCGCCTACGTTTTGCGGAACCAAAAGCAGCCACAGGCACAGTTTTGCATGTTGAGCAACTCACTGTCGGGAGAATAGACCAATCCGAGACTGATCTGTTCAGGAACAAGCGCGCTTTCGACCAGGTGAAAGTCATCGCCGAATATTTCCAGGACGTTCTCCCATTTGTAGATGCGGTGCGCGTTGAATATGATCTCCGCCGCCCTGCCCACCGGAACGGCGAACAAAATGTTCCCTCCACGACGGACAACACGCTTCAGTTCATGAACAGCCTTGAGATCGCCGTCATAATCGACCGCATCGCCGTAACGGCCGAGCCCAACGTGTTCGACCACATGAAGACAACTGACCGACTCCAGGCTGCCGTCGGGAAGCGAGATGCTGGTGAGGTTCTCTTTCTGAACAGAAAGACCATCCAACTGAAGGCTGGGCGGCCGGATATCACAGACCCGAACCGGGAACCATGCCGATACCATCGCAATGAAGTACAGAGACGACGAGAAATCGTAATGAATCAACGGATTGATTCTTTTCAGTGCTCGAGCCGCCCAGGCCACATGGTAGATGTAATGACGATCAAAGGCAGTTGATGGTGTATCCTCATTAATAATCGGCCACATCTTTCCCTCATCGAGGGCAAAGCGTTTGTGGCTTTCCTGTTCCTGGCCGACGAAAGTCTTGAGGGTGCCTTGAAAATGTTCTGGGGTCATCTGGAAGGGGTCCTGGTGGCTGTGATAAGTTTCAGAGTGGCGTTCCCCCCGATGGGGATCAGATAAACGGCTGAGCGTCCCAAGGGTCATAAGGGATCACCCCCTGCCGATCCCGGCACGGACGGACGGTCGTCCTGGTTCGAGTGTTCAGCATGCTCGCGGTGAACGAGAACGTGCTGTTCGAGATAGCCAGGACATCGGCGTTGATCAGAACACCGAAGTCGACCAGGAATTCTACACCGGCCGGCGGCGGGGGGAGGTCCGTGCCCGTGAGTGGCGAAAAGGCCAAGAACGCTCCGACGACCGCCGGATCGTCGGTCGCGATGAAGAGAACCGGGTCGGCGAGGTCAGCCCAGATTTCGGTCAGCCACGCGACATACCAGGATTCCGGAGCGATCCAGAACGGGCCGTAGCCGAAGTCACCCCGCCGCAGATGTAAGGCGACAAGAGTTCGGCCACGGGCACGCAGCTGCGCCACCGCCGTCTCGACGATGCGCCGGGCCGCTTCCGACCAGTTGAACAGGGAGCGATAGAAGTCCCTGTAAGGTGCGTAAGCTGCCGTTGACACGGCAAAATACCCCCAGAAGTCGCGATTGACAAATACGTTCGCTCCGGTTTTTTCCAGTGAGCCGATCAGATCGGCGTCACTTTCATGTAGGATGGGCAATCCCCCGCTGATCATGGGATCATTGTGGCCAAAGAGGTCCCGGCCGATCCAATCGGGAGCTTCCCATCCGAGGCCATGGACGTGGGCATAGGTCCGCAGGAAGCCGTACTGAAGAATTTGGTTGCCAAACCGCCCGTTCCGGCCAAGGGTCGCCATGCTGACAAAGTCACCCGGCTGCCGTGCGGCCGGAGCGGGCGGCGGCCCCCATTGCCGGCGGACCAGCAGGAGCGCCCGCTGGGTTCCCGCAAAAGCGCTGGCGGGAAATAAACGCATCATCTGCCCGTAAAGAGCGATCTCTTCGTCGCCCCGGTTCTGATCGTGCAGTATCTGTGCGACGCGTCGGTACGCGGTCTCGGCCTCGGCGATATAACCGCGCTCGAAAAGGGCCAGGGCCAGCGTGTACTGGGTGTCTGCGGACTCGGAGTTAAGGCGCGCCGCCTGCCGGTAACTGCCGATGGCGTCCTCGAGTTTTCCCAGAGCCTTGAATGCATTGCCCAGGTTAATGTGGGCGTCGGCATAGTTCGGGTTGAGGGCCAGCGCCCTAGCGAACAGCGGGATGCCCTCGTCTTTCGGAACAATGAGCCCGAGATTGTTGAGAGTGCTGACGTGGTCTGGAGCGAGAGCGAGAATCAACCGATAACACGCTTCCGCCTCCGAAAAGCGTCCGGCCTGGTGATGGGCCACAGCGAGGGCAAAGGTTCGATCAACGGCGCTCATTTTGGCGGCCTTACAACGGCGGCAGTCTGGACAAGAAGATTGACGGCAGACAGGCGGTCGACCGCTCGGCCTTTAATCTGCTATGCGTCTCCAATCGGACGTGAGGAGTCAAGTCTCTTTACCCCGTTGTTCGATCTTTCATGACCATCCCTTCGTCCCGACCGGCCACCTGGCCGAACGGTGCGCGCCACGGAGGCCAAGGAACTGAAACGGCGGTGGAGCTTGGCGAAATGCGCCTGCCCAGGATAATTCATCAAGGATGACGGGCATGGCGTAAGTTAAAATATGGGAGGACCGGCAGGCGTCGAATGTGGCGATTGTTACATAATACCGGGGGTACCGCGTTCCGTTACCCCGGATGTTACCCCAGGCACACAACACCGAAGCGGCCCTCTGAGGTCGCATTAAAACTAAATGATTTTATTTGAAAACCTGGAGCGGGCGAAGGGAATCGAACCCTCGTCACCAGTTTGGAAGACTGGAGCTCTACCATTGAGCTACGCCCGCACGCAGGAGCTAGCTATAGCACTCCCCGCCGGCGCAGGCAACAACGAGAGCGCCACCGGCAAGGTTGACGGCACGGTCAACGGAAGCAGATCATGCCGTCAACGGGTATACAACATCAGCGTGTTTATTCTCGAGCATTTGCCGCTTCATAAATTGAGGGAGACATGGGGCTCTTGGGAGGAAACCGCCGCGGGACGCGCGGTCAGAGCGGCACTCAAGCCCCGGCTTTGTTCCGCTTTTCCGGAAAGGTCACCCCCTATGCGATCGCCTTGGTGTTGTCGCTGGCCGCCGGTTATGTGGTGGGAACGACGGACCAAATCGAACAGAAAGCCCAGAGCGCCGCACAACGTAATGCGGTCCAGGGCCATTTGGAGGTCATCCGCACCCGGTTGGAACGGACGATGACGGCGCCGATGGCCCGGACCCGGGGCATGGCCGCCCAGATCATTGCCCATGGCGACATAACGCCGGCCGAGTTCAATAAGGTCGCTGAAGTGCTGGTGCGCGGACATCCCACCATCAGAAGCATCGCGCTCAGTCGCGGGACAATAATAGATTTGATCTATCCCCAAGCTGGCAATGAAAACGTCATAGGCGTTGATTTAGAAAACCTTAAGACGCACTGGCCTATCGTAGAGTATGCAATAAGGTCTCACGCAACGGTTGTTCATGGTCCGATTCCCTTGATCAGAGGCGGCACAGGTCTGGTTGTTCGCGAACCCGTCTACCTTCCCGACTCACAGAGTGGAGAAGACCGCCTGTTCGGCTTGGTCAGCATCGTTCTCGATATGCCAGCCGTTTACGCCGAAGCTGGGTTGGACCGTGAAGACCTGCCCATCAGGGTCGCCATCCGCGGCCGGGATGGACTGGGCGCAAACGGGGAGATGATCCTGGGGGATCCCCTGATATTTTCCGAACACCCGGTCGAGCTGGATGTTCAGTTTCCCAGCGGCAGTTGGAGACTGGCAGCCATTCCCAAGAATGGCTGGGATATATCAGATCAAACGTTGCAGCGATCGAGACTGATGAAGGGTGCATTTTTGGTATTTGTGGTCTTCATCAGCCTTAGTGCCGCATACTACACGAACGAACGCCGCAGACTGCTTAATCAGGCTAAAGCTTCGGAAGATCGATTCCGAAGCTTGCTGGAGGTTGCCAGTGACGGAGTCCATATTATAGATATGGATGGAAACCTCCACTTGTGGAGCAACTCTTTTCTGAGCATGATCGGTTATTCCGAGGGAGAAGGACAAAAACTCAACATATCTGATTGGGACTCCAAATTCTCACGGGAGGAGTTATTGATCAAAATCCAGGATATCCTGAGAACACCGGCGGTGTTCGAAACCATACACCGCCGTCTGGATGGCTCATGCTTTCCTGCTGAGGTAAATGCCTGCGGTCTTGAAATTGATGGTAGAACATACCTTTACGCTTCGTCGCGGGACATTTCATCACGTAGACAGAGAGAAAGAATAATCTCGGACAATGAAGCAAAACTTCAGCATCTTCTCGAAAACATTCCTGTTGGCGTGTGTCTTATTAATGAGGATGGCATAATATATTTCCGAAATCACCGCTTTGTTGAATTGATCGGTTACACTGAGCGTGACGCACCGACGCTCACCGAATGGTGGGGCACCGCCTATCCTGATCCTGAGTACCGCGATTGGGTCGTGAGCACATGGAGTGAAGCGGTTCGCCAGGCCAAAGAGAGGGGCACCGACATCAAGGCCATTGAATATCGGGTGGCCTGTAAGGACGGCTTGCTCCGCGACGTAGAAATTTCCGGCATTATCTTCGGCAACCATTTAATGGCCACGTTTGTCGACCAGACCGAACGGAGAGGTGCGGAACAATCGACCAGGACAGCACTCGCGGAGGCGCAGCGTTTCGCCGAAGCGCTGGATAACGTCTCGGCTTACATCTACATGAAGGACCGTCATCGACGATACGTCTATGCCAACCGGCCGACGTTGGAGCTTTTTCAGTGTTCGTCCGAGGAGCTCAAGGGCAGCGACGACGCACGTTTCTTCAGACCCGAGGCAGTCAAGCGGCTCCATGAGGTCGACACGCGCGTTCTTGAGTTTGGGGAACAGACGGCTGAAGAGATCGAGGTTATGGATGACCCCCGCGGCCGGCAGATTTACTGGGAAGTCAAGACTCCGATTTACGAGGACGACGAAAGCAAAGCGATCTGGGGGCTATGCGGCATCTCAACGAACATCACAGACCGCAAGCATACGGAGGATATGCTTTTTAACTCGCAGCAGATGCTGCAACTGGTGCTCGACACGATTCCGCAGCGCGTATTCTGGAAATCAACAGACCTGATTTTTCTAGGGTGCAATCGCACCTTTGCCGAGGACAGCGGTGCCGGAACGCCAAAAGCCGTCATTGGCAAGGATGATTTTGAATTCCCGTGGCGAGAATTTGCTGAAGCTTACCGTGCGGACGACCGTCTGGTCATGACCACGGGCGTATCCAAGATCAACTATGAAGAACCGGTCTCCCGGCCTGACGGAAAGGTTCTCTGGGTTCGAACCAGCAAGCTCCCGCTGCGCAATCGGGAGGGCGTGATCATCGGGGTCCTCGGCACTTATGAGGATATTACGGACTATAAAGAATCCCGTGAAGCACTGCGCCGCAGTGAAGAGAAGTTGAGAACTTTCTTTAACCGGTCGGCGATCGGCCTGGCGACGGCGTCGCCTTCCAAGGGTTGGATCGATGTCAACCCGGCCCTGTGTCAGATGCTTGGCTATTCACCCGAGGAGCTCCGGACCAAGACCTGGATCGAGTTGACCCATCCCGACGACGTGGATCGCAATCTCCAACTGTTCGAACGGCTGATCGGCGGTGAAATCGATGGCTACAGCCTCGACAAACGCTTTGTCCGCAAGGATGGCCGGATCGTCGACACCTTCCTTGCCGCCGATGCGGTTCGCGATGCGACCGGCGCACTCGATTATTCGATTGTTATTGTCGAGGATATCGATCAGCGCAAGGCAGCTGAGGCCGAACTGGTTCGAGCCAAGGAGAAAGCCGAAGAAGCCAACCGCGCGAAATCCGCCTTTCTTGCAATGATGAGCCATGAACTCCGGACACCAATGACCGGAATCATTGGCATGGCCGACTTTCTGTCCGGGACGATCCTTGACAAGAATCAGAAACTCTATATTGATACTATGAGATCGTCCGCGCATACGTTATTGGACATTCTTAACGACTTGCTGGACTACTCGAAGATCGAGGCAAACCGCCTAATTCTTAATATAGTTGCCTTTGACGTCGTACTGGCGGTGACGGAAACTGCGCGGCTTTTCTGGCCGAAAGCGGAGGAGAGCGGTTGTACCATTTCCGTGAATTCGGGCAAGCAAGACACGCTGGCCGTCAAGGGCGACCCAACTCGGATCAAACAGGTGCTGGGCAATCTGATTAGCAACGCGGTCAAGTTTACCAAGGATGGGCATGTTACAATCAGGTTGCGCTTTGACGAGGCCGGCGACCGCATCAGGCTGAAGTTTGAAGTCGAAGATACCGGCATCGGCATTTCCGAAGCCGATATCGCAAATCTGTTTATCCCGTTCTCACAGGCCGGCAAGGGAACGACGCGGAAATACGGGGGAACCGGACTCGGGCTGGCCATCAGCAAACGGCTGGTCGAGTTGATGGGGGGAGAAATCGCCGTCTCCAGCCAACCAGGGCGGGGGTCCGTCTTCCTGTTCACCTGTCTGGTTGATCCGGTTCAGACAACTGACCTTGCGCCGATATTCCCGGCGCTCCCGCGTAAGGAATGCATGCAGCGCGCCGCCTGCCTGGCATCGCCGGCCTTCAGGGTGCCACGCAGGGTTTCGAGCAATCCAACCGTCATCTCCGCCAGTCGTGCCAG
>JADFXL010000159.1 GCA_015233585.1 Alphaproteobacteria bacterium
GGTTCTTGTCCTTATCATCGAATACCTGAAGCGCAAAGACAAACCGTTCTGCGTGCTCGACACCCACGCTGGCCCAGGCCTTTACGACCTGGCGAGCACGGAGGCGCGCAAGACCGGGGAGTTTCACCACGGCATCGAGCGCCTGCTGTGGGAGCCATCCCCACCGCCGGAGCTGGCGCCCTACCTGGGCGTGGTGCAGGCGTTGAATGGGGGTGAACTGCGGTGGTATCCCGGTTCGCCGCGTCTGGCCCGTACCTTGTTGCGGCCAGACGACCGGTTGGTTGCCAGCGAACTGCACCCCGAGGACTTTGCCACCCTGGCGGCAAATTTCGCCCGCGACCCGAGGACCGCGATTCATCACCTGGACGGTTATCAGGCGATGCGAGCCTTTCTTCCGCCCCGGCAGCGGCGCGGCGTGGTTCTGGTCGACCCGCCCTTTGAGGTGGGCAATGAGTTCACGCTCCTGGCCAACGCCCTGGTTACCGCCCACACCCGATGGCCCGGCGGCACCTATGTTGCGTGGTATCCGATCAAGGACATGGTCGCCCCTTTCCACGCGGCGCTACGACGCTCCGGCATCGGGAACATTCTGGTGGTGGAGATGACGATACGCCCGCCCCGTGATCCGGTCCAACTGAACGGCTGTGGCCTTGTCATCCTCAATCCGCCCTGGACCCTGGCGGACTCGTTGCGCGAAGTGATGCCATTTTTGTGTTCGCGGCTGGTGCGTGAACCGGGAGGCGACTGGAAGTTGGTGCGGCTGGCGGAACATGGATGATCCTAGATCCGGCCGTTCAGGCAGAAAAAGCAAGGCATGGCAACCTGTTGCAGGGCTTTTCCTCTCATACCAGCGAGCCTAATGATTGACCCACATAGGGTCAATCATTAGGCTCGCTGGTATTATCGATCGCAACGAGGTGAGCGAGAGCTTCACTCTGGTCTGCTTTGCCAGAGCCAAGGTCCGTGGGCTTTTTTGAATGCCACGACTCTGTAGATTACTACCCCCCCCCTCACCCCCCAGAACTAAAATCAACCTCCCGAACGCCATCTGTGACAAATCCGCCGGAGAATTTCATGAAAACATCGGCGGTAAGATCGGCATCCAGCAAGGCTCCATGATGCTGAAACCGATTGGAGCGATCCACCCACAGGCGATCGCACAAGGCATCCAGGGAACCGGGAGCCCCCGGGAAAAAGGCGTGGGAAAGTTTCTGGGTGCATAGGAAACGATCATCGCCAAATGGCCACTCTTCCCACGTCGCCAGACCGGCCCGGTGGAACTCGTAGTTCATAAATGAAATCTCGTTGCTGGCACTATGAGCCAGCATGGGGGAATCCCCCAAAAAGGCCATGAGTTCATCGACGATTTGCGGGAATCGCGGCATCTTTTTCAGGACGCTGGGGTGGATGCCGTGAACCTGGATCGAAGCCTTGTTCACGGGGCCATCGGGATTGATCCGCCTTTCCCACGTCGCCCCCTTGCGCCAGCCGTCGTCATCCCTCAGCAATTCAAGACAGCCAATCTCGATGACAACGCCGGGTAACTTCATGCCCTTGGGCATACGGAGCACCTCCGCCGCCGAAGCCATCGGGTTGCCGGTGGTTTCAATATCTATCGAGACAAGACGTGTGGTTTTGGCGATGTCTTCGAGGGACAGCATGAAAAACCTCCGCATTGCCACGATCCGAAAGGGACAGCAATACTGTGCCATATCGGCAATGAATGTCAATGAAGAGCAAAACCTGGATCTGCCCCCTAATAAGCACGATGCAGGGCGTGAGATACGACTTTGCGCATCACCGACGGCAACGCATGTTCCTCAAGCTTCGCCAACGGCACCCAGACGCCGCGCACGTCGGCTCGCACGCCGGCCTTGGCCGTCGCCAAAGTCAGTTCCAGGTGAAAATGGGTGAAGGGATGGCGGACGACTCCGGGAAGGCTGCGCCAAGTGAGCGGGAGGGGAGCTTCCAGGGCCGCTTCCTCAAGGGCCCAGGCCGTATCCCGCCATGGCGTCGACGGGATTTCCATCATGCCACGCAACAGGCCCTCGCCTGGGCGGCGGCGCAAAAGGACGGCTCCATCACGCCTCATGATCCAGAAGGCAATGCCGTGCCGGATCGGTCGCGGCGCTTTCACGGCCCGGCGCGGTAAATCGGCAGCGCAGCCCTGGCGGCAGCCCCGGCACCACGGGACCAAAGGACAAATCGTGCAGGCCGGATTGCGGGGGGTGCAGACGGTGGCTCCCAGATCCATGAGCGCCTGGGCATAGTCACCGGATCGCCCGGCCGGAACCAGATCCCCCGCCAACGCCGCCAGTCTGGCCTTGACGCCGGGCAGAGGGTCTTCCACCGCGTACACGCGGGCAATGACACGCTCGACGTTGCCATCGACCGCCGCCGCACGCTGCCCGAAGGCAATGGCGGCAATGGCCGCTGCGGAATAAGGGCCAATCCCCGGCAGCGTCATCAGAGCCGCCGGATCGACGGGGAAACCCCCATTCCGGCCGGCAGCCACCACTTGAGCACACTTGTGCAGGCTATGAGCACGAACGTAATAACCAAGCCCGGCCCACGCCGTCAGAACCTCGTCGAGATCCGCGCCAGCCAGGTCGGCCACGGTGGGCCAGCGTTCGACGAAGCGGGTAAAATAGGGAACCACCGTCGCAACGTTGGTCTGTTGCAACATGATTTCGCTGAGCCATACCCGGTAAGGGTCCGGCGCTTCCCCCGGCAACGCCCGCCAGGGCATGGCGCGACGGTGACGATCGTACCAGATCAGCAGCCGGTCAGCGAATGCGACCGGGTCGACGTCAATCCTGCCGTTGGTTTTCGTATCTGACATGAAACATCATCACCACTTTGATACGCTGACGGCGTATCCTGGCCAACAGCGTATCATGGAAGATCCCATGGCAAAACAGCCGAAACAAGGACCAACGCCCATAGCCGAACCCAAACGTCGTGGCGGTGGTCCGCGCGCTATCGGCCTTGCCGTAACCAGCCTGGTCCGTCCGATCTTGGGCAAACGCGGGTTCACCGAAGCTGCCGTCATCACCCACTGGGAGGCCATCGTTGGCCCCCAGATGGCGGCTTGGACCTGCCCGATCAAGGTCATGTATCAGCGTGGCGAGCGTTCACACGGGATTTTGCACCTGCGTGTCGCCGGTGGCGCCTTCGCCACCGAAATCCTGCATCGGGAGCCGATATTGCTCGAACGCATCAACGGCTATTTCGGTTATGCTGCGGTTGCCCGGCTGAAGCTGATCCAGGGAAGGTTGCCAGCACGGCCCCGGCCGGCCATCAAACCGTTACCACCTCTGGCCCGCGACCAGGAAGCGGCATTGACCAGCAGCCTGGATGCGGTTGGCGATGATGCCTTGCGCGAGTCCTTGCTGCGCCTGGGCCGCGCGGTGCTGGCACCGCGTTGAAAATAATCCTGTCGCGGCGCTGGCACCGCGCTGAAAGCGCCCCTGATCCAATATTGCCAAATGCCACGTAAGGTAGATTACACCACGTCGTATCAATGACGTGATTACCATAGGCGACTGGGACGTGGCGGGGGTGAGTAAGGACATGGACGGGGCTGGCGGTGTCGAGTTTGACGAAACGCTGGTGCGACGTGTCGCAAGCGGAAGCGCACCTGCGTTCGAAGTTCTGATTCGGCGCCACATGCGCCGCACCATCGCCCTGGCCCAGGGGATTAGCGGTAACGCTGGCGACGCCGACGAGATCGCGCAGGAGGCATTCATGCGGGTATGGCAGCACGCTGGCCGCTGGGATCCAGACAAAGGCCAGTTCACGACCTGGCTATATCGCATTGTCGTCAATCTGTGCCTCGATCGCCGCCGTCGTCCTCAATGGCTGCCGATGGAAACGGCGGGGGATGTGGCCGACCTGCGGGAAGACGCACCTGCCGTTATCGCGCGCAAGGAACATCAGCGCGCCGTGGCAAAGGCCATGGAGAGTATTCCCGCACGTCAGCGCGCGGCTGTCAGCCTGTTCTATTTCCAGGAACTGAGCGGCCGGGAGGCAGCCGAAGTAATGGGCATCAAGCCTGCCGCATTCGAGCAGTTGCTATTTCGGGCACGCCGGGCGATCAAGGCCGAATTGATGGCCAGAGGCGTAATCAGTGCCGACGGCGTGATCAGTGATGGAGTGGAGCCATGACGAGGGAAACCTTTTTGCGTCTCCTCGACGCCTATGGGGCCGACGTGACGCGCTGGCCCGATGAACGGCAGCACGAGTTCCTGCAAAACTCCTCCGGGTTGACCCCTGCGGTCTCCGTCGAGGTGGCGGCGGCGCGACGAAATGCTGAGGAAGTAGACCGGGTCTTGAACGCCTGCGCCCCCCTCGTCGCCGCGCGCCGGGTTGATGCGGTGGCCAACCGGGTGTTGCAGCAAATCACGGAGCCAATCCCTTTCAAGAAACCGTGGTGGGCGAAGTTATGGCGGCCGGAAGGAGCGATTTTGGCCGGACTTGCCCTTGGCGGGCTGGCAACCCTCATGTTGCCGCCAACACCGCCAACACCGCCGAGCGTAGTGCAAGGATCTCAAGGAGCGCAGGGATCGATTGACTCGCTGCTGTTGGCCGACATGTCCCCACTGGAAAGATAAAGCCGTGAACGAACCCAGGTTTAAGTCGTGGTTGGTGTTGCTGGCGGTGTCGCTGGCCCTGAACCTGTTTCTTGGTGTGCGGGTAGCCACCACGACACTCCATCAGGCCGAGTCGCCCCCTCGTGCCGAGCAGCCCCCCCGGATGCCCCCCCCGATGCTTGAACGGATGGCCTCGCGCCTGCCGAAGGGCGACGCCGCGCTGTTGCGCGCCGCCGTGGCCGAGCAGCGCGGGGCGCTGGATGAAGCGCGCCGTCAAACCCAACAGGCGATAGAAATCCTCCACCGCGTCATTGCCGCCGAGACTCTCGATCCGGCGGCCCTGAACGCCGCCGCCGATGCGGTTCAGGCCAAACGCCACGAGGAGCGCTTCCTCGTGCATAAAATTATCATGGATGTCATGCCGCGCCTGACGCTGGAAGGCCGTCGCTCCCTGCTGCCGCCTTCGTCGGAAATGGCCCAGCGGAACGAAGGTGGCGCGGCCGTGAAAACGACCAATCCAGGCCAGTCATTGCCTTGAATCATTTTGCGTGTGACAACAGTCACAGGATAGAATTGATTTTTCTACGTAAAAACAATCCACGAAGCCAGCAGCATTGCCGTATCGGGACGAATCTGTTACAGTCCGTGAAGGAGTAGGGGCGATTTCCAGAATGGACGCTTCCGCAGGGCATGGCACGTCGTTTGCGCGCCGATATGGACTGCACCGGCTTTCAGATCTCTCTGTCGAGAGAAAGGATGACACAATGAGCATCTTGCCGAGTCTGGGTTCCTTCATCGCCAAGCCGGGGCAGCAAATCAGTCTGGCATCCCTGTTCAACATCACGCCATCGCCGTCAAATCCGGCTTATCTGGTCGTGTCCGGCATTGACCGTAATGAATATACGGTAACCGGCAACGGCGAGATGGGATCCTTAAACGGTAACGGTGCGACTCAGAATTTCGCCAGCGTGCCCAATGGTGACGATGCCAGCTCGGTAGGCATCCTCTTCGCCTACAATGCCGCCACCGGCCAGTATACGAATGCCACCTATGGCAACCTTTCCAGCCTGACTTACACGGCATCGACCAATCCCACCGACCTCACCAGTCTGTCGATATTCGGCACCAACAACTCCAGGCAGGCCACCGCCTACGTCAACGATCCTTATTCGCTTATTGAAAAACCATCGACCTTTACATACGACGGCAGCGTGTCGGTGACCACTCAGCCGGGCTTCACCGGAACGACACCGACTCAGGCGACGCCGGGTTCCATCTGTTCGGTTGCTACCAGTTTCATCGGCAAGGCGTGGAACCAGAACGGCTGCTGGGTTCTGGCCAGCGATATTTCAGCCGAGGCTGGAGCCTCGTTGCCCCTGACCAGCACCGATGTCGGAACGCCCGGCGTGGCCAACGGCGAGTGGATCGTCGCCTACAATGGCCCGACCCGCAATGCCGGCTCCAATTGGTGGCAGCAAATCACGGCTGGCGAGATCGTCGCCTTCGAGACAACCGACGGCGGCGGCCATATCACGACCGTGGTGTCGGGATCGGGCAACAGTGCCAAGCTTGTCGACAACATCGTTTATACGAACAGCCAGGGCACAATTACCAACCCGGCCAATGACGGCTCGGCCAACGACGTCACCATCGCCACCCCGCACCTGGCAAGTAACGAGTTCGCGGGTACCGACGGCTCCAATGCCGTCATCTACGAACTGGACACACCGGTTGTCACCGCCACCGCCAATGTCGTCACCGTCGCCACCAAGGGCAGCAGTACCCTTGGTTCGATGTTCAAGGCCACCAACCCGCTGGCAAGCCAGGCCATCACCCAGTATCAGGTCTACGACAGCACCTCGGGTTGCGGCTTCACCGTCGGTGGCGTCGCCGAGACCGCCCACACGGCCACCA
>JADFXL010000015.1 GCA_015233585.1 Alphaproteobacteria bacterium
CCTCGCCTATATCGATGGTCACACTGACGGCAAACGTTCGGAGAACGAAACCAACATCTCTTTAGAGTAACTTCCCGGCTTCCAGCCTAGACTCAAACCTACCAGCTTCCAGCTGGTAGTGGTTTAGCAAATAGAATATGGGGTCTGGGGCATAGCCCCAGGCAGGTTCGGGCGGCAGCCCGATGCGTCTTTTTCTGAATGTTACCGATTTTTGGAAATACTTTTGATAACAAGGTGGGATGATGCAACAGCCTCGGTGGTTCCAATCCGATTCCGTTTGCCGTCCGTCGTCAAACGCGCTAGTAGACGGGTGAGCGCCCTGGCTGCCACGCTATGGGAGCGAGAGGCAAGCTCCCTGGATCAACAGTCAGTTAAAGACACCATTCGAAATGGCCGATTTCGCGAAAAGGGCGTTGTTGCCGGCGGGGCTGCGCGACATCCTTCCGCCGGGTGCTGCCTTCGAGGCTCATGTGATCGAGACCTTGACGGCCTTCTTCGCCGCCAATGGCTATGAGCGCGTCAAACCGCCCCTGATCGAATTTGAAGAGGGTCTGTTGTCCGGCAGTGGCGCCGCCATGTCGGGCCAGACCTTTCGCGTCATGGACCCGCTGTCACATCGGATGATGGGGGTTCGCGCCGACATGACCTTGCAGGTTGCGCGCATCGCCACGACCCGTCTGGTCAACACCCCGCGTCCACTGCGGCTGGCCTATGCCGGGCAGGTGCTGCGGGTCAAGGGAGCGCAGTTGCGGCCGGCGCGCCAGTTCGCTCAGGCCGGTATCGAGCTGATTGGCGCCTCGACGCCCACCGCCGACGCCGAAGTCGTGCTTCTCGCCGCCGAGGCGCTGATCGCACTGGGGATCGGCGGCGTTTCGGTAGATCTCAATGTGCCAACGCTGGTGCGGGCGATCTTCGACGAGATGGAGGTTGATACAGCCCAGCGCGGCATTCTGCGCGATGCGCTCAACCGCAAGGATGCTGCCACGGTTGCCGCCGCCGGGGGGCGTGTCGGCGCGTTATTGACCGGATTGCTGGCTGCGGGTGGCACCTGCGCCCCGGCCATGGCCGCCTTGGGAAAGCTCGACCTGCCGCCAGCCGCCGCCCTCGCGCGGGACACGCTGGCCGAGGTGATCGAACGGGTGCGGACAGGGGCCCCGGACCTCACCCTGACGGTTGATCCGGTGGAGCACCGGGGGTTCGAATATCACGCAGGCGTTGGCTTTGCCATTTTTGCCCGGGGAGCGGCGGGCGAACTGGGCCGTGGCGGGCGCTATCTGGCCGGGGAAGGTCTGGGCGTACCGGCGACCGGGGCGACCTTGTTCGTGGATGCGCTGATCGAGATATTGTCACCCCCTTCGCCCACGCTGCGAATTCTGCTGCCCGTGGGCACGGCGCGGTCTGTGGCGAGGGACTTGCAGTGCCAGCAATGGGTCACGGTGGGCGCACTGGAACCTGTGGCCGACCTCGTGGCCGAGGCAAGGCGTATGGGCTGTTCGCACGCCTACCTGGACAACCGTCCAGTGGCGGTAGATGTGAACTCTTAACGGAGCATGAGTAGAACATGAGGAATGTGGCGGTAGTTGGTGTGCAGTGGGGCGACGAGGGCAAAGGCAAGGTCGTCGACTGGCTTTCCGAACGGGCCGATGTCGTGGTGCGGTTTCAGGGCGGTCATAACGCGGGCCACACTCTGGTCGTGGATGGAACCACCTACAAGTTGAGTCTGCTGCCGTCGGGCGTGGTGCGCGGCAAGCCGTCGATCATCGGTAACGGCGTGGTCATTGATCCGTGGGCCTTGCTGGAGGAAATCGACCGGCTCGGCGTTCAGGGGGTTTTCGTTACCCCGGAAACCTTGCATATCGCCGAAAATGCCTCCCTCATCCTGCCCCTGCACCGCAATCTGGATGTGGCTCGCGAAGCCGCCGCCGGTTCGGGCAAGATCGGCACCACCGGGCGCGGCATCGGCCCCGCCTATGAGGACAAAGTGGCGCGCCGCGCCGTCCGTATGTGCGATCTGGCCGACGACTCGGTGCTATCCACCAGGATCGAGCGTCTGGCCGCCCACCACAACGCCCTTTTGCGCGGCATGGGCCAGCCCGAGGTGGACGGCGGCGAGGTTCTGGCTTCGGTTCGCGCTCTGGTGCCCAAGCTGTTGCCCTTCTCCGACACCGTCTGGCGGCGACTTGAAGAATACCGTCTGGCCGGCAAACGCATCCTGTTTGAGGGTGCCCAGGGTTCCATGCTCGACGTTGATCACGGCACTTACCCGTTCGTCACGTCCTCCAACACCGTCGCCGCTCAGGCCGCCACCGGATCAGGGGTTGGGCCGGGACGCATTGGCTACGTTCTTGGTATCTGCAAGGCCTACACGACCCGTGTCGGTGCTGGCCCGTTTCCGACCGAGCTGTTTGACGAAACCGGCCGGCTGATCGGCGAGCGCGGACGGGAATTTGGCACCGTGACCGGGCGTCCCCGCCGGTGCGGGTGGTTCGACGCCACGCTGGTGCGTCAGGCCGTGACGGTGGGCGGAGTCGACGGTATCGCCTTGACCAAACTCGATGTGCTGGACGGCTTGCCCTCCTTACAGGTCTGCACCGGCTACCGTCTGGATGGCGAAGTGATCCACCATCTGCCGGCGCTCATGTCCGCTCAGTCCCGAGTCGAGCCGATCTATGAGACGCATGAAGGCTGGCAACAAAGCACGCAAGGCGTCCGTTCCTGGGGCGGTCTTCCAGCGGCTGCCATCAAATACGTGCGCCGCATTGAAGAATTGATTGGAACGCCGGTGGCGCTTCTGTCCACCAGTCCCGAACGTGAGGACACGATTTTCGTCAGCGATCCTTTCTCGGGGTGAGACGAAGGCCAGGAATCGGCGCTTCAGGACCTGTGGGCTGGAACCGTTTGACCCCGGCCTCTATTAAACCATATCTTGTCTAACGCCAGCGGCTTGAGGTACAACTAGTACCACTGCCGCTCACCGCATATTGCGTGGGAGGGCGCTGGAGACGGGTAAGGTAACGGGTTCATGCAGCAGGTCAAGTGCACGAAAACGGAGAACGACGGCGTTGCCGTTCCCTCGGGGCCGTTTCAGTTGCGTGGTAATTTCGTCACGGCCATGGTGTTGCGGCTGATTGAGCCGGACCATCCCGATTTTTTCGCGCTCTTGAACGAGCGCATCGGCCAAGCCCCTAATTTCTATCGTCGTGCCCCGGTTGTGATGGATCTGAAGGACATGGCAACCGCTAACCGTGCGGTCGACTTCCAGACTCTTGCCGCTCAGATACGAGGGGTCGGCATGATACCGGTCGGCGTCTTGAACGCCTCCCCCGCCCAGCAGGAGGCGGCGTTTGGCGCTGGCCTCGCGGTGGTGCCACAGGGCCGCTCCAACGCGGCAGAAGATCACCCCCGCGCCCAGGCCACCGTACAAGCTCCGGCCCCAGCCCCGCTGGCCCCAGCTCTGGCCTCGGTACCGGTTTCGCCGCCTGCCGTTCCGGCGCCGCGCCGTCCCTCGAAGCTGATCGTCGAACCTGTACGCTCGGGTCAGGTGATCTATGCCCATGATACCGACCTGATCGTCATGGCCGGGGTGAGTTCCGGGGCGGAATTGCTGGCCGACGGTCATATCCACGTCTACGGCCCCTTGCGTGGCCGCGCCCTGGCCGGAGTGAGCGGCGATGAAGGCGCACGGATATTCTGCCGCAGCCTTGAGGCCGAGCTGGTGTCCATCGCTGGCCTCTACAAGCTCAGCGACAATTTCGATCCGGCGTTGTGGCGGCAGCCCACCCACATTTCCTTATCTGGCAATACCCTGACGATGGTGCCGTTGGCCTAGCGTATAAGGCCCGGCGTTGAAAACTGGAGTAGTCAATTGGCCAACGTAATCGTAGTAACTTCTGGTAAAGGCGGGGTAGGCAAGACAACATCGGCCGCCTCGCTGGCAACCGGGCTGGCCCAGCGCGGCAAGAAAACAGTCGTGATCGATTTCGACGTCGGCTTACGCAATCTTGACCTGATCATGGGTTGCGAGCGGCGTGTGGTATTCGATTTCATCAATGTCATCCACGGCGAAGCCAAGCTCAATCAGGCGCTGATCAAGGACAAACGGTGCGAGAATCTTTTCGTGCTGCCGACCTCGCAGACCAAGGACAAGGACGCCCTGACCCGCGAAGGAGTCGAGAGGGTGATGGCCCAACTCGGCGAGGAGTTCGACACCATCGTGTGCGACAGTCCTGCCGGGATCGAGAGCGGTGCCCTGATGGCAATGTATCTTGCCGATGAGGCCGTTGTCGTCACCAACCCGGAAGTTTCGTCGGTGCGTGACAGCGACCGTATCCTCGGTCTCCTCGCCAGTAAAACCAAGCGGGCGGAAAAAGGCGGCGAGCCGGTCAAGCAGCATCTCCTGCTGACCCGCTATGACGTTGCCCGCGTCAACAGGGGCGAGATGTTGAAGGTGGAGGACGTGCTGGAGATCCTCGCCATCCCCCTCCTGGGCATCATTCCTGAAAGCGAAGCCGTGCTGAGGGCCTCCAATACCGGGGTGCCGGTGATTATGGAAGGCAAGTCCGCCGCCGCCAAAGCCTATTCCGAAGCGGTATCCCGCCTGTGCGGCGAACAGATCAAGGTACGGTTCGATGTCGGCGAACGAAGCGGGTTTTTTAATCGGTTATTGCGGAGGTCGGCGTGAAACTGTTCGATGTTTTCCGCAACCGCCGTTCAGCGGACACGGCGAAGGAGCGGTTACAGCTTCTGCTCGCCTATGAACGCGCCGACCGTGGCCGCCCGGACTTCCTGCCGCAGATGCAGCAGGAGATTTTGCAGGTTGTCGCGAAGTACATGAAAGTTAACGACGATCAGGTTGAGGTCAAGATCGACCGTGGCCCCGACATCACCATGCTGGAAGTCAACATTGAACTTCCCGCTACCGTCGTTCAGAACCTTGCGAAGGCGGAGCCTGCGGCCCGCAGGAAAAAAACGGCGGTGTAAACCTAAATCTGGCTGTTGGTGAGTTCATCGCCTTGATCGCACGGAACTTTCGCGGAAATTCGTATGCGGTCAGCGCCCGAATTATCCCTCTTTACCCTCGGCCATGTCCCGCGTGCGTTCCTCCATCCGCTTGATCAGGGCGTCATAGCCACCTGTCTTCAGCACATCGAGAAATTGAGCGCGTTGGGTAGCGAGTTCACTGATGGCTCCGCGATAGAACACATCGACGATGCGCCATTCGTTACCCGTCTTGCGCAGGCGGTAGACCAGTTTCTCGTCCGTGCCGTCGCGATCGACCACCCGTGAGCGAACCACGATGCCGGTATCGGGCGGAGGGAGAGCTTCGACTCCGGTGACCTCGAACCGTTCGCCGTCAAAGTCGGTCAGGCGCGAGGCATAGGTGGCAACCGACATGCGGCCAAAAGCGGCAATGACCTTTTGCTTCTGGTCATCGCTGAAGTTCTTCCAGTGGCTGCCAACGGCGATGCGTGCCATGTCGGAGAAAGCGTAGGAAGTTTCAAGGGCTGGCGTCAGTTTTTGCACCCGCCCCTGGAAGCCGAGCGTCTTGGCTTCCTTCATTACGGCAAGCAATTCCGTATGCAGCTTATCCACCAGTTGGCGCGCCGCACCAGCGTCCTTCGCAAGCGTGTTTCCCACCGGCACATTCTCCGCCCGCATGGGTAAGGCAAAAAACATCAAGGCAATCGCCACCGCCGCCGCCAGCAGCGAACTCAGACGTACCCGCATGAACTCTCCCTTCGCACTTTTCATCTTATCCCCCGATCCGGGGGTAGCCGTGGTCCCGGAACCAGGCCACGGCGTCGCGCAAACCATCGACGGCAGGTCGCGGCTGATAACCTAGCAGGCATTTTGCCTTCTCGCTTGAGAAATACATGCGTTTTTTCGACATGCGCAGGCCATCGACGGTAGCGAATGGCTCACCGCCGAACAGACGCGCCCACAACTCCGAGGCCACCGCGAACGGCATGACCGCCGCATGAGGCAGGCATACTTTCGGTGCAGGCCGGTGGGTGATCGCCGCGATTGCCGTCAGTATCTCGCGCAGACTTAGGTTATCGCCGCCAAGGATGTAACGTTCTCCCACCTGGCCGCGATCGAAGGCCAGCCAGTGTCCCTCGGCCACATCATCGACATGGGCCAGATTAAGGCCGGTGTCGACGAAAGCCGGCATTTGCCCAAGAGCTGCCTCCAGGATCATCTTGCCCGTGGGGGTCGGCCTGATATCGCGAGGCCCCACCGGTGCCGACGGGTTGACGATCACCACCGGCAGCCCCTCCTTGTCCACCAGACGCCTCACCGCCGCCTCGGCCAGGAATTTCGAGCGCTTGTAGGCGCCGATCATGTCGTCAAGGCTGGAAGGCGTTTCTTCGGTCGCCGGGGTGCCGTCGGGGTTGATCCCCAGGGTGGCCACACTGCTGGTGTAGACCATCCGCCCCACCCCCGCCGCCGCCGCCGCCCGCAACAGCGCCACCGAGCCATCAATATTGACCCGATTCATTGCCGCAACATCGCGGACCCACAGCCGGTAGTCTGCCGCAACGTGGAACAAAGCCTCGCAGCCGGCAACGGCGCGGGCCAATGCCGGGGTGTCGGTGAGGTCGCCTTCGGCTATCTCCACATCGAGTCCCTGGATATTGGCGCGGTTGCCGCCGGCCCGGGCCAGAACGCGCACGCGAAACCCCGCGCTCAACAGCCGTCGCGCCACTGCGGATCCAAGAAATCCCGTGGCTCCTGTCACAAGTGCGATCATTGCAAGGCTTCCGTATTGCCGTGGACAAAAGGTATCATAGATCCTACCGTCCCAGACTGAAGGGCGGAAATTTCGGAGGCGTGATGAATACAAGACAACTCCGCGTCATCCTGGCACAACCACGCGGATTTTGCGCCGGTTTCGGGCGGGCGATCGGCCCTCCATGGCTCCAGGGTTCACGTCCGCCATGAGATCGTTCATAACAAGCGGGTGGTCGACTCGCTGCGGGCCAAAGGGGCCACATTCGTCGAGGAACTGGACGAAGTCCCCGACGAGGCCATCGCCATCTTCAGCGCCCACGGCGTTTCGGAGGCGGTCGAGGAGACAGCCCGGCACCGGAAACTCCCTACCATCGACGCCACCTGTCCGCTGGTGTCGAAGGTCCACAAGGCAGGCCGCGCCTATGCCGACAAAAATTACAGCGTCATTTTGATCGGACACGCCGGACATCCGGAGGTTGAGGGAATTCGGGGTCGCATTCCCGGAATGGTTCATCTTGTTTCTTCGGTGGCCGATGTGGCCGGGCTGACCATACCAGATCCGGAACGGGTTGCCTACGTCACCCAGACCACCCTCAGCCTGGACGACACCCGCGAGATCATCCAGTCCCTGCGCAGCCGTTTCCCCAAGCTGGAGGGGCCGGATGTCAAGAATATCTGTTACGCGACGCAAAACCGGCAGGTGGCGGCGCGGGAACTGGCGTCGAGGTCGGATCTGTTCATCGTTCTTGGCGCCAGCAATAGCTCCAACTCCAACAGGCTGCGCGAAATTGGCGTCGCTCTGGCCAAGCCCTCCTATCTGATTGATGATGCGACGGCCTTTGATCCCGCCTGGCTTGAAGGGGTGGATAGCGTCGGGGTGACCGCCGGTGCGTCGGCCCCGGAAGAACTGGTGCAGGAGCTGATCGCACGATTGCGGGAACTGGCCACGATCAAGCTTGAAATTCTTGACGGAATCATCGAGAGAGTGGACTTCAAGCTGCCGGATGAACTGCTTGCCAGTATTCCGCAACCCACGAGTTCCAAACAATAATAAAGGCGATCGACCGTGGCAGTTCCGCTGATTCAGCAGATTCGTGTTGGCGCTTACGTTGTCAGGCAGCGTCTGCGAGGCGTTTCGCGCTATCCCCTGGTGTTGATGCTGGAACCTTTGTTCCAGTGCAATCTGAGCTGCACCGGGTGTGGCAAGATCGCTTATCCTGAGGAAATACTCAAACGGCGGTTAAGTGTTCAGGAATGTCTGGACGCCGTCGATGAATGCGGCGCGCCGGTGGTGTCCATCCCTGGCGGCGAGCCGTTGCTGCACAAGGAAATTGACCAGATCGTCGCTGGCATTGTAGCACGCAAGAAGTTTGTCTACCTTTGCACCAATGCGCTGCTGCTGGAACGCAATCTCGATCGCTTCACCCCTACGCCCTACCTGACCCTGTCGGTTCATCTGGACGGTGACCGTGACCACCATGACCGCTCGGTGGCCCAGGAAGGGGTGTACGATCGCGCCGTCAAGGCGATCCGCGCCGCCGCTGCCAGGGGATTCCGTCTCAACATCAACTGTACTCTGTTCGAAGGTGGCGACGTGCCGGCCACCGCCGATTTCTTTACGTTCGCCTGCAAGGATCTTGGCGTGGAGGGCATTACCGTCTCGCCGGGATTCGCCTATGAAAAGGCACCGGCTCAGGATCAATTTCTAAGCCGCTCCCGCACTCGCGACCTTTTCCGCGACCTCTTCCGCCGGGGTCGGGGGCAAGGCTGGGTGTTCAGCCAGTCGACCCTGTTTCTCGATTTCCTGGCCGGCAATCAGGCGTATCAGTGCACACCCTGGGGCAATCCGACCCGCAATGTATTCGGCTGGCAACGGCCATGCTATCTGCTCAATCACGGCCATGCGGCATCCTTCCGTGAATTGATGGAAGAGACCGACTGGGACAGCTACGGCGTTGGACGCAACCCCGCCTGTGACAACTGCATGATGCACTGCGGGTTTGAACCTACCGCTGTTACCGATACGGTGGCCCATCCCTTGAAGGCGCTCGGGGTTGTGGTGCGGGGAATTCGGACGGAGGGGCCGGTGGCGCCGGAGATTCCACGGACGGTGGGATAGGCGGGTGGTGGGATAGGAGCTTAAATCCCGCCAAGCACGCTAATTCGTCCTGCTTTCTCCGGCCCCGCCCGTCGCCCGTCGCGGTGGAAAGGTACGCATCATCGCCGGCAGCACCACCAGCGTGCAAACTAGCGTCAGTGAGATGGCAATACCCAGAAGAATCCCCATACTGGCGGTGCCTCGGTGGCTGGACAGTGCCATGCTTCCGAAGGAATCAATGGTGGTGAGCGCACTGAACACAACGGCGCGCGGCGTGGACGAGCGCATCAGCGCCACGATATCGGCCTCCAGTCGCTCGCGATAGATGAACTGGATGCCGTTGGCGATGCCGAGGCCGAACAGAAGCGGCAACGCAATAATGTTGGCGAAGTTAAAGGCGAGGCCGAACGTGACCATCACCGCCACGGTAAGCAAAGCCGCCAGCACCAGCGGCGCAAACACCAGCAGCACATCACGCGTATTGCGCAGAAGAACGGCAAGGAGAGCCAGCAGCAGGACCATGGTCAGTGTGGTTGCCGTCCACAACGCCCTTATTACCGCGTCGCCGGCTTCCATGATGACCACGGGGGTTCCGGCAGCATTGGGTGCAACTTCGCGAACGGCGACGACAAACCGACGGAGCGCCGCCGCATCGCTGAGATTTTCTTTGGGATAGACTTCAACCAGCGTGCGGCCATCGGCGGCAATCTGCCGTGCCCGCACGCCGGCGGGCAGATCGGCCACGGTAACTGGCCCCGCCAGCAGCGATTCGCGCAACGACGTCAAACGCCCGTTCAGCCCGGTCAGCAGACGGGTTTCAAGCTGGCGCCGTGTTGACTCGTCGCCGCCGTCAAGCGCCATCAGGCTGGCGCGGAGGCGTTGACGGGTTTCAAGCTGGCGCCGTGTTGACTCGTCGCCGCCGTCAAGCGCCATCAGGCTGGCGCGGAGGTGTTTGCCGCAAGCGCACCCACCACGCCGGTCCAGGCGACTTTGGTCGCGGCGGCGGATGGGGGCGGTTGCGGCATGGACAGGAACATGGGCGACAGGAACATCGCTATATTGCGGATGGTGGACAGTTTCTCGTCCTGTCCGTCGGGAACGTAATCGGCGATGGTCGCGGTCTTGGACACGGGACCGAGCTTGGCCAGACGGTCGGCGATTCTTCGGGCATCGTTCATGTCGTGAGCCAGAATGCTGATGGAATAGGGGCTGGTTCGGGGATCGTCCATCAATTCGTACAAAGTACTGACCGACTCGGAACGGATGTCCTTGAGATGCAGCGGGTCGAAGTCGAAACGGGTATGGGTTGCCATCACGGCAGCGGCGGCGGCGAGCACCAGGGATCCCGCAACGATTGTACGACTGTTGCGGGACAGATCGAGCCAGCGTGGCAAAGGCCGTTCCATGGCCTCTCGCGTACCGGCTTCCAGCGAAAGCGGCATTAGCGCCAGCAGCGCCGGCAGCAGAGTCAGGTTGGTGATCAGAGCGACAAACATGCTGACGCCAGCGATCAACCCCAGTTCCGCCAACCCCCGGTAATCGGTTGGCAGGAACGAGAAAAATCCGATCGCCGCTGCCAGGGCGCACAGGAACAAAGGCCATCCCACCCCGTGGGCAGCCCAGCGCAGCGACGCGGCCGTTTCGCCGACGACGGTAACACCCTCGCGGTAACGCATGGCGAAGTGGATGCCGAAATCAACGCCGATGCCGATGAACAGCACGGCGAAAGCCACCGACAACAGATTGAACTCCCCCACCATCAGGAGCGCGAGCGCGGCAGAGCAAATCAGTCCGACCAGCAGGGTAATCAGTACCGGGACCACCAGACGCCACGATCTCAGACCGGCAATCAGCAGCAAACAGGCCACAGCCAGTGCCAGTACGTTGGCGAAACCCACGCTTTTCTCGACACTCTCCAGTTCCTCATGGTCCAGCGCCGCCTCGCCGGTTATCCGTACCCGGAGGCCATGGCTGGCGTCGAGCGACAACTCGGCGGCCAGAGCCCGTACCCTCCTCATGGCCGCCTTTGCCGGGTGCAGGGTTGCGTAATCGAGCGCTGGGTGAACCACGATGAAGCGCCGCTTGTCACCGCCGCTTCCCATCAGCTCCTGCCACGACAGTTGACCGAAATGCTTGGCGGCCTGAGCTTCCGCAACGTCGGCAATGGCGGACAGGACAGGATCAAGGTCAAGCGATTGCCCCGAGGCTGGCCCCTCCTTGAGCGCAAGCGTCAGCATGTTGAACAGGCCATGAAGACTGGGATCCTGCCACAGTGCCCCAAGGAATGGCTGGGCCTGGGCCAGGCGATCGCTCAAGGCGTCAAGTTCCGGCGGGTCGAGATAGAGCAGCCCGTTGCGACGAAAGAACGGCTCGCCCTCCGGGTAGAAAACGTCGCCGAACAACGCCGGCTGCTCACGCAACCGCGCCACCAGACGCGGGGCGGCATCGTCTACCAGATCAGGATTGGCGCTATCAATCACGATCACCATCTCGTCGGTCGATTGGGGAAACGCCCGGTCCAGCTCCCGCGCCAACGCGCGAAACGGCAGGTTTGGCGACAGCATGTCGTTGGTGTTGCTGTTGATAGCGACGGTACGCACCACGTATAGGCTGGCCATGGCGGCAATAATCAGGGCGGCAACCACGACGATCGGTGCCGAACGCCGGCAGGAATCGACCCAGGCGACCACGAAAATGCGGTAGAGAGAGGTGATAGGGTGGCTCATTGTGGTTTTTCACTCATGATTTTGTGTTTAATACCCTTGGACAGGGCGGTATTACCATCAAATTAAGGGTGTCTCGTTACGAGAACCCCAGCCGGATACGAATCTCTTTCGGGTTATGGCCCGCCGCGCGCAAGGCACGGAGCGTCGGGGCCTGGTCGCGCTTGGCCAGACGGCGGCCGTCGCTATCTGCGATCAGTTCATGGTGGTGGTAGTCGGGCGTGTCCAGCCCGAGCAAGGCCTGGAGCAGGCGATGAATGTGGGTGGCCCGAAACAGATCGTTGCCGCGCGTGACCAGCGTCACGCCCTGGATGTGATCATCTACCGTGACCGCGAGATGATAGCTGGCCGGGGTGTCCTTGCGCGCCAGCACGATATCACCAAACATTCCCGGATCAGCAATCACCACGCCTTGGCCGCGGTCGTACCAGGTGAGGGGAGGGACCATGGCCAACGCCCGGGTCATGTTCAGGCGCAGCGCAAACGGCTGGCCTTCCGCCTGACGCCGTCGCCGCTCGGGGTGAGCCAGCCGCAGGCAGGTGCCTGGATAAATCACTCCGTCCGGCCCTTGCGGCGCGGCCCCGATGGCGGCGATCTCGTCGAGAATTTCCTTGCGGCTACAAAAACATGGATAAACAAGGTCCATGGCTTCCAGCCGAGCCAGAGCTGCACGATACGTTTCCATGACCTCCGACTGGCGGCGAACGGGTTCGGCCCAGTACAGTCCCAACCAGCGCAGATCTTCCAGCAGGGCCGTTTCGAATTCACGCCGGCACCGTCTGCGGTCGATATCCTCGATTCGCAATAGAAAGCGGCCGTGATCGCGGGCTGCGGCCGCAGCGGCAAAGAGAGCGGCGAAAGCATGGCCCAGGTGAAGATAGCCGGTTGGGCTGGGCGCGAAGCGCGTGATCGGTCCAATCGTTTCGCAGCGGGAAGCGCCTGGCAGACGCAAAGAGGCTTCAAACTCATCCATGATCCACCGCCTCCTTCCTCCAGCCAGTCGGCCCATTCACAATTTCGTTTAAAGTTCACGGTCAGACCCTAAAAAATATCTCTATAAGGCCCTGGACATCATATTATCTGGATGGATGACCTAAGAAATACGATCGAGAACCGGATAACCCACGGAGGAAACGGGAGGAGGCGACGTGCCGCCTGCAATCAACGCCTGTTATGCCCTGGTGCTAAACGCAGATTATCGACCGCTCAGCTATTATCCCCTTTCGCTATGGTCTTGGCAGGAAGCCATCAGGGCCGTGGTTGCGGCGCGGGTCAGCGTCATTTCGGAATACGAGCGCACGATTCGCTCCCCGTCATGGGAGATACGTCTCCCCAGCGTCATAGCCCTCAAGGAATACGTCCCAGGGAAACGCCGCCCGACATTCTCCCGTTTCAACGTATTTCTCCGGGATGGGTTTTCGTGCCAGTACTGCGGTCACCGTTTTCCCTCCAATGAGTTGACCTTCGACCACGTCATTCCCCGATCCCGTGGCGGCCGCACCTTGTGGACCAATGTTGTGACTGCGTGCGCCCCCTGCAATCTTCGCAAAAGCAACGCACTTCCCAGCGAATCCGGTATGATGCCTCTGTCCCGGCCCGCTCAGCCAACCACTTTCCAATTGCAGGAAATGGGACGGTCCTTTCCACCGAACTACCTGCACGAAAGTTGGAGAGATTTCCTGTACTGGGACATGGAGTTGGAATCATTTTAAACACTTACCCTGAAAACGGGGAACCAGGATCCGTCTATCGGAAAGATTATTGCTTATACGCAGACACTTTCAGTGTCTGATGATAATTTTCGGTGTATAGTCGCGCATCTGATGGTGGTTGGTTATAAGAAATGAGTGAAATCATGGGCGAAGAAAACGTGCCTCTCCAGCAGGACCGCAAAGCGCGCGGGGCGGACGTCCAGATCGATACGGCAGTCATGGCGTTGTTCGCTCAATGCCTTGAAGCCTACCACGCATATAACGATCTCGATCAATTGGCAGAAGACCTCAGGATTCTATCTTTGAATGCCGAGTTGGCGGCCGGGCGCGCCGGCGAGCGGGGGCGCGCTGTGCGAGCGCTGACCCAGTATACCCGCGCCCTTGTCAACCGTCTGGAATCGGTGAAAACGGAAGTGTTCGCGTCCCGGAGTATCACTTATGCCGCCAGTGCGGCGGTGTTTCGTGATCTGGACCGACTCCATCTGGTCGACGTGGCTATTGCTACGGCAGGCGAAACCGTAGCCGCCGAGGCAAAAGTCGCTCGTGCCCTCATGGATGCTGCCGTCGAGGAGGAAAAGACTCCCGATCTCCTCCTTACCAAGCTTGGCCAGCTTCTGGTCAGCGTGCGCTCCCTGGCCGACAATACCGGACAGGTGCTTGAAATCGTCTCACAATCCGGCAGCATCGCCACCAACATCGCTATTGAGGCTGCCAGTGCTGGCCAATATGAAATGGAATTTCGCACGGTGGCCGACACCATGCGGCGCTACGTTCTTATGTTGCGCAGCATCGTCGACAAGGCCAGTGCTGCGGTTCGCTCGGCATCCCAAAGCGGCGATGCGCTCCAGCGGCTGGCCACGCGCTCCGTACACTGAGGTCGCACGCTGAATCCCGATGCTCTCCCCGGCCCAGTCGCCGGCGAGGGGCTTCTTTGCCGCCGGTGTCATTCTGTGGAATGCGCGGTCGGTGGTGTGTGCGGCATGGCCGCCACTAACAGCGGAAGAGCTTGTTACTCCGCCGCTGCCACCATGGCGCGGAAGGTCGCCGCAGCACCCGACTCGTCCAGGTATCCGCCTGAATCGGTTGCGGCCTTCATACCCGCCCGTACCATAACCCCGGATGGCTCGACCGGAACAATGACCATCTCATGCTGCGCCAGCGCGTTGAATAACTCTGCCGCCGTGACCAGTGCTTCCCGGCCGACTCGCCCCGCCTTTTCATCTCCATTAGACTTTTCAAACATGCGTGGTACCTCCATCTCCCTATGGTACTGTAACATGATTCGCTCTGCGGTCGCGCATACGATTGTATGTGACCTCGGTCATATCCTTGTAGGACCGCATATTTCATGCCACCAATGGGACGTGTCGGCACTTAAGGGAATCCAGGAAAGTCATCCTCGAAGAACAAGGACGGATGGCCCGTGCTGGTGCGCAGTAATCATATTGCGGGGTATTCCGACTGCGTTCCGCGAAACATCAAAGGGGTTCGGAGCCATAGCCCCGAGGTGGGCCAATTTTAAGGACATTGGATTGTTGGATATGTTCCCACACCAGGATTTGCGTTAGGGTCCGGCTATGAAGGATCGCAGGATCTATCACGTCTGCCGTCGGGCCGAATGGGTTCAGGCGGCGAAACGAGGGGCCTATAACGGGCGGCCCAGTGATGCCATTTTTGGATTCATCCATTTTTCGGCAGCCAACCAGGTGGCCGCCAGCATAGAGCGGCACTTTGCCGGAGAAAGGGAATTGCTATTGTTGACGGTCGATGTCGTGCGACTCGGTTCCGCCTTGCGCTGGGAGGCCAATCGTGGTGGGGAAATGTTTCCCCACCTCTACGGATCACTGCCGGTCGAGGCCGTGTTGGCGGTCGAGTGGATTGTTATCGGACCAGATGGGCGCACGGACATCCCGCTTCCCCATGATCGATCGGAGGCCCCATGAGCCGAGATGTTTCCTCCAATAATAACTGGTCCTCCAGTAACTGGCCCGCCAATAACTGGCCCGCCAATAACTGGCCCGCCAATAACTGGTACGGCGGTTATCTGATCCGGTTGCTCGATCCCGAGCAAGCGCACTGGCTGGTGTTGATGGCGTTGAAAAGCGGTCTGGCCGGGCTTGCCACGCATGGCCCCTTGGCGCCCCGTGCCGACGACGCCATTCTCTCGACGACCGTGTGGGGAAGGACTTTCCCCAATCCCATCGGTCTTGCCGCCGGATTCGACAAGAACGCCGAAGCCCATGAGGCCCTGCTGCGGCTGGGCTTCGGGTTCGTCGAAATCGGTTCGGTCACGCCAAAGCCTCAGCCCGGCAATCCCCGGCCCCGGCTGTTTCGCCTGACCCTGGATCAGGCCATCATCAACCGCATGGGCTTCAACAATGACGGTCTGGCGGTGGTGGCGAGACGGCTGGCGAAAAGAACTCGCGCCGCCGGGATCGTCGGCGCCAATCTCGGGATGAACAAGGACACCGCCGATGCCGCCGCAGATTATGAAAAGGGTGTGGCGGCGCTGGCACCGCTGGCCGATTATGTGGCCATCAACGTCTCCTCCCCCAACACGCCCGGACTGCGTGCGCTTCAGGGGCGCGAGCCGCTGGCGGCGCTGATCGTCAGAGTCCGCGCGGCCCTTACCGCTGCGGTGCCGACATCTCCGCCGCCCCTGCTGCTCAAAATAGCTCCCGACCTTACCGCCCAGGACCGCCGCGATATCGCCGAAGTGGCGCAGGCTGGCGGCGTTGATGGAATGATTGTCAGCAATACTACCATAGCCCGCCCCGATGGCTTGCGTTCCCCCTTCGCCAATGAGACCGGAGGTCTGAGCGGCCGGCCTTTGTTCCCGGAATCCACGGCCCTTCTCCGGGACATGTACGCCATGACGGCGGGCCAGATGCCGCTCATCGGCGTCGGTGGCGTTGCCAGCGGCGCAGATGCCTATGCCAAGATCCGGGCTGGTGCCTCCCTGGTTCAGCTTTACACCGCGCTGGTCTATCAGGGACCGGGTTTGATCGCCTGTCTCAAGATGGACTTGGCCGACCGGCTGCGCGCCGACGGCTTTGCCTCGGTTGCCGAGGCCGTTGGCGCCGACCACAGAGAATCATGATGACCATTGCCATACTTCCGGGGTTGGCGCCTCTGGCTGCGCGCTATGATGCCTTTATCATCGACATGTGGGGCGTGATCCACGACGGGGCCACAGCCTATCCCAGTGCCGTCGCTACCTTGAAGGCGTTGCGTGAGGCTGGCAAAGCCACCTTGCTGCTGTCCAACGCCCCCCGCCGCGCCAACAGCCTGGTGGAAACCATGACCAGTCTGGGTATCCCCCGGCACCTGTACGGCGAGGTTCTGTCCTCGGGCGAGGCGGTTAATGACGAGATCCGGACCCGGCGAGACCCATTTTATGCGGCTCTGGGCCAGCGCTGCTATCACATTGGACCCGAGCACGACAGTAGCGTGTTCGAGGATCTGTCTTTGACGCTGGTGTCTGATCCGGCCCAGGCGGAGTTCGTTGTCAACACTGGCCCATGGGGTCCTGACGATACCGTCGCCGACTTTGAACCCGTCCTGGTGGCTTGCGCTGCCCGCCACCTGCCCATGGTGTGCGCCAATCCGGACCATGAGGTGATTCGCGAGGGAAGGCGGGCGATCTGCGCCGGAGCCCTGGCCGCGCGGTATCAGGAACTGGGAGGGGTTGTCAGCTATCGCGGAAAACCTGATCCCGCCATCTATGAACTGTGTCTGGAGAGGCTTGGCGTAACCGATCGCCGCCGCGTTCTGGCGATCGGCGACGGAATGGAAACCGACATTGCCGGAGGCGCTGCTGCCGGGATAGATACGGTCCTGGTCGCAGGCGGTCTTCACGCTGACGAACTGGGAGCTTCCGTCCCTGGCGCCATGCCTGACGCCGGGCGCGTCACTGCTTTGTGCGACCGCTTCCGGCTAAGACCAATTGCCGCCATTCCCGCGCTGGCATTTTAGTTGATCACCCTATACTTGTCAAATAAAGGTATTTTCAATACGTGAGACCCATATATGGAAACACTGCGTAGCGGAGAAATATATGGAAAAAATTCATACCGACGACTTAACAAACAGAGAAATAATTGTTGTATTCAATCAAAAAGGAGGAGTCGGCAAAACAACAACCGCCGTAAATATTAGCGTATGCTTGTCTCTTCTTGGGATGCGCACTCTTCTTATTGATCTTGATTCTCAAAGCAACGCTACACAATGCTGCGGTCTTCAAGCCGATTGTCAATTTGGATCCTATGATTTGTTAATGGGGACTGCAACCGTTGAGCAAGCCTCCAGAGATACGAATATAAGCGGGATGCGGGTTTGTGCCGCAGACGACAAACTCGCGGGTGTCGATCTTGAGCTTGCTTCCGCCGAACGTCCGCAGTTCAAATTATCGGAGGCCCTGGCCAAGGAAGTCGGGATAGACTACGTCGTCATTGATTGTCCCCCTACGCTGGGCATGTTGCCGATCAACGCGCTTGCCAGCGCGACGATTGTTCTGATTCCGGTAACGCCAGAGCCGCTTTCTCACGCCGGTCTTCACAGGGCGTGGAAACATATCATGAAGGTGAAGTCGCATCTTAATAACAGACTTGATAAAATCGGTATATTGATGACGATGGTCGATGACAAAGATAAAACGAGATCCGATGTCGACCGTGCGATTCACGCCGAATTCGGTACACGGGTTTTGCCAATCCGCATTTCCAGGGATAATGCGATGATGGAGGCATCCGGCAAGAATCTTCCCGTCGTAATCAGTGCCCCGAATTCAAGTGGAACGCGGAACTACCTTGACCTCGCCGAACTCCTGATATCCTGGAAGTCGGCCAGTGCCGACGGTAAAGGTTATGAACGATCAGAGGATCAGGATATCGTCGGACGCGCCATGATTCTTGACGACATCCAGAAAATTCGGAAAATTTTGTTACCTATGTCCGAACATCAACCCATAATTGTCGGAATCGACCCGGAAAATCCCTGGCAGGAGCCGGCCAGCCTCCCTCGATCCCCGGCGTCGTTCAACGGAAGACATGCGCTTATCATCGCAATCTGCGGCATAGGTCTGGCAATTGCGGCTGTTTTCGCAAACCACATGATGCATGCCGTAAATTTGCCCTGAACCTACCCCTACCTTGCCGAGTGCGGAGCCTGACTGATACATCGGAGTGCGGAGCATGACTGATAACATTTCGGAAGATCATAATCAGACCGACTTCGCCAGACTTATTCGCGATGTCCGCAAGGCCGTCAAGCTATTCCGGGAGAGCAGGAGCCGAAGCACACGCTCTCTCTACCAGGCCCTCGAAAAAGTCCACCACATCCGGAAGCGGGCGGCGGATGAGCCGGAAAAGTTCCTGGAGTACGCAAAGCAGGTCTATCAGGCCAATTCCTGGGGCCGGATCACCACGGCAACCACGCGCAATCCCTACACCATTCCCATTCGCCTTACCTTCGGCAATGAGGAAGACGAACAACCTACGGTCGCAAGATACGCCAAGGCGCTTCTGCATCTGGAAGAAACGACTCCGGCCATTGACCCTTCGGAAGGAGGCTTGATCAACCT
Organism: Alphaproteobacteria bacterium; assembly: GCA_015233585.1. Taxonomy (GTDB): domain Bacteria; phylum Pseudomonadota; class Alphaproteobacteria; order Rhodospirillales; family Rhodospirillaceae; genus JADFXL01. The sequence goes on from JADFXL010000015.1 coordinate 18,847, forward strand.
GCTGGAGAGTTCAGGGGGCATCGAGGCCCTGGTCGCTGACGCAAGACGGAAAACAAAGCAAAACGCCGGCGAGGATGAAACCTTGCCCATGGCGTTTTACCAGGAAACCCTGCTGCGCAAGGAAGCCAATCAGCGTATCGTGATTGCCGACAAAAAGGGATTCCGTCTGCTTCTGGTTCACGTCGGCGAAGACGGGCAACCGAAGATCCTGAGTGAGGGATCCGAGGACGAAGTGAACGAGGCGGTGCGCAAGGCGGCCTCCGAACGATTTGCAAAATTCACCCCGGTTCCCGGTATCGGTAATGCTCATGCCTGTCTGCGGGTTCTGGACCCATGGTTGCCAACCGATATTGACGAGTACCGCGAGCCCTGCGTCAACGATGGTTTGGTGTTCCTGTTCCTGCGCAAGGGGAACGCCGGGGCCGACATTCGCTATTGGATCAACTCCGAGGCTGGCGATCTATACCGATTCTGGCTTCAGATCCAGACGGACCCGGAACCTTTGCTCGCGATGGCAACCAAAATCATGGTGCAGACCAAGGAAAACGACCGCACTTACGTCACCAAATCGGAGTTGCTGCCGCAACGGCTTGGTTCCGACACGTTGCTGGCGTCAGCGGCCTTTCTGGTCACCAGACTCTGGTCGTCCCGCAGGAAAACCAGCGCCGCCAGCCTCGCGAATGAATTACCCAGAGCCATCGAACCGGACCTGTTCGCCCGGATACGAAAGATTCACCCGCTTCTGGATGGCGTCAAAATCACGAATCTTCCCTGCGCGGACGTACTTACCGTGCCTCCGTCGGGGAAATTTTCCGATCGGCAGGTTTTTGTCTTTATCGATCCATCCAACCTCAATCAAGCCAGTCCTAATCAGGAGCGGCGTGATGAACCGGGTGCAACGGACGAATCCAGACGGACGGCGGTTCTTGGCAATTCGTCCGTGCACCACGAATCCTACACGCATTTGCTTCAGAATGCCGTGAATTGCCCTTATCGCTGGCTGATGACTCATGGATCGAAGATGATCTTATCGCCACGGGAAATAGGGAAGGGAATCAAAATCGCCGCTGGCGCGGAATTCTTTGAATATGACATACCGGCCACGTTTCGCACCAGGAATACAGGCGAATCCCTGATCTGCAACTTCAGTCAGGAACAGCAATGGCATCAATGGCGTCAGATTACTCTGCCCGGTGAAGTTGTAAAATCGGATGGTCCAGGCAAGCCGGATGGCCACGGTTATCGAAGCCTTTTTCAGTGAGGCAGCGATACGATACCTGCCGATGAAGACAAGAGGCGGGCTTTGCCCGTACCCACCAAAGGCCGGGGGCCTTTGGAAACCCATTTGTTTGATGGGGTTTGGGGACCGGAAGCCTGCCAGTTCGTGCCGCATCACGGCCGCTCACCGCGCCAGCGCCGTCTCCGCCACTCTCACCAGAAAGCTCGCCCCTATCGGAAGGATTTCCTCGTTGAAATTGTAGCGAGGGCTGTGCAGGCCGTGGCCGTCAGTCGAAATGCCGTTGCCCAGAAACAAATATGCCCCCGGTTTCCTCCGCAGGAAATAAGCGAAATCCTCCGAGTACATCCGAGGCTCCTGAGCCATCACACAATCGATACCGGCTACGCCAGCGGCCACCCGCCGTGCCAGATCGGCCTCCGGGGCGGAATTGACGGTGGGCGGGTAACCCTCGCGGTAATCCAGCGTCATGGTCACATTATAGGCGGCGGCGATGCCGTCGAGGATGGCTGCCATTCGCTGTCGCACCAGATCACCGCTTTTCCGAGAAAAATAACGAACCGTCCCACCGAGTTGCACGGTATCGGGCACGACATTGAACGCCTCGCCACCGTGGAATTCCGTTACCGACAGTACGGCGGTATCGCTGGGCGGGGCATTGCGCGAAACGATCGTCTGCAAAGCCATCACCGCCGCCGCGCCAGCTACCACCGGATCTCGGGTTTGGTGCGGCGCGGCGGCGTGACCGCCATGGCCCCGCACCAGAATGGTAAAGCTATCCGCTGCGGCCATGATTGCACCGGCCGATACGGCGAAGGTTCCGGCCGCCATGCCCGGCATGTTGTGCAAGCCGTAGATCGCTTCCACGGGGAAACGTTCGAACAGACCATCGTCAATCATGGCCTTGGCGCCAGCCTGTCCTTCCTCCGCAGGCTGGAAGATCAACACCACCGTTCCCCGGAACGACCGCGACTCCGCCAGATAGCGGGCGGCGCCAAGCAGCATGGCGATATGACCATCGTGCCCGCAGGCGTGCATGACGTTGGCGTGGCGCGACCGAAAGTCGCATTCGTTCATCTCCTGAATGGGCAGAGCATCCATGTCCGCCCGCAGTCCGACCGCAGCCCCGGCACCGCACCGCAACACCCCAACCACGCCGGTTCGACCGATCCCCTCAACCACCTCGTCGACGCCGAATTCCCGCAGCCATGCGGCCACCAAAGATGCGGTACGATGTTCGGCAAACGCCAGTTCCGGGTGTCGGTGGATTTCCCGACGCCAAGCGATCATATCGGAGTGCAAGGCGGTAATGGACTCAACGGTCGGCATGAAGAATGCTCCATGACTGGCCTCCGCTCCGGTGGCCTCACCCACATTGGCCTTACCCATCGCCGTTGGCAAGTCCATCGCGATCGGCACCCCTCGCTCTCGACAAACGTCATGGATGCAAATATGGAGGGGGGGTATGCATCGGCGAGCGTTGACGGGTCACACTGTCCGGGAATACGGTCCAAGAAACCGCCGTTTTGCACGGCACACCAACCAGGATGACCGACTCCCATGCCATTATCCACGCCTGCTCCCCGTGAAATGCGGCACCGCCGTACCATCCAGTGTTCGGGTTATCGCCGGGCCGATGGAATGTGGGATATCGAGGGGTATCTCCTCGACGTCAAGACCTATGACTTTCCCAGTCATGGCCGTGGCGAAATCAAGGCCGGCGAACCGTTCCACGAAATGTGGATTCGCCTCACCGTTGATGAGGAGTTCCTGATTCACGATGTGGAGGCCGTAACCGACAATGGCCCAACCTCACTGTGCGGAGCCGTGGCCAGCGATTTCAATGTTCTGAAAGGACTGCATATTGGCAAAGGCTTCAACCGCAGGGTCAAGGAACTTCTTGGTGGCGTCCATGGGTGCGTCCATTTGGTCGATCTGCTGGGGCCGATTGCCACGGCAGCCTTTCAAACCCTGTATTCCACCCGCGAAGCAAAAGCGGCCACCGATCCGAATCGATCCCGCCCTCCGATCATCGACCAATGCCATGCTCTGGCCAGCGACGGCGAACTGGTGAAACTGTATTGGCCCCAGTTCTACACTGGCCCCTGATCCGACAACCCCGGAGCCGGTAGGGATGATACCTCAAGATTGGAGGAGAGGAGAAATTGCTGCCAGAATGCCATGCGACCGCTCTCCTCGTTCAACTGCGCACCATCCCTGGCGGCTGCGCGGAAATACAAAATCAGGAACACGCGCGTCGCCGCTGTGAGACCCGTCCTTCCTCTGTAACTGTCAACTGTGGAACAAAACTCGTTGACCGTCATACGTTCGCGCTGGCAAATGTCTTCCAGCGCGTCCCACATCTCCGGTTCAAGTCGCATACTGGTCCGTCGACCATCGACAACGATATTCCGGCTAATCAGTGTCGTCATTCGTCCTGCCAGCAACTCAATCCTGCAGGAACAAGAAAGCACACTTTTACATGGAAACGCAATATCTGATCAGAAGATACGGACCAATCTAGGCGACCAAAAAATTTGCGCACCCGTTACGGACGCCTAAGTTGATGAATCGTTGCAGACATGCGCGTAGGCATGGCTTGAACGGTTGCGTCCAGCACACTTGATGCCAAATCTTCCATGAGGTCAGCCAGATTTTGCAACATCTCCCCACATTTCGGTGCCTCCTGCGCCGCAGTGCGAATGTCCCTGGCGGTATACCGCAACACCGCTACCGTTATACCTACATCACGTCCATCGGCTGAAACATCAGCCAATTTTTCGCTTACCATAATGGAACGCCCCCTTGTATGTTCTGAGTCGAACCTCACATCCAAGAGGCTACGCCAACGACGCTAATTGTCAAGTTTCGTTTCGAGTCTAAACAAACCATACGGAATATCGAATGGGCCAAATAAACCGGGTCACTCCTCCTCCCAGCGTTTCCGCCAGCGCCGTGGCGGAATTGCTGGAACAAGTCGTGCGAATAGCCCACGGCCGCGCCTTCGCCCACGGCCTTAACCCCGCCCAATGGACGGCTTTGCGTTATTGCGCCCAGGCTAACGAGTCGTCGCGAACCGTGTCTGCCTTCGCCCGCTATCACGCGACGAGTCGCGGCACGGCCTCGCAAACGATTTCGGCGCTGGTGCGCAAAGGATACCTGACCCGAGTCCCTGGACCAGGGCGGGGGGCTTCCCACCGTCTCAGCGTGACGCTGGAGGGAACCCGGTTGCTGGTGAGCGATCCGGTCAATCAATTGATTACTGGCATCCAGGCGTTGCCGGAAGAAAAAGGTTACCTTCTGGCGGAAACTCTGGAGGGCCTCCTTGGCCACATGTTCGCCTATCCGCAGCTGCTGGACGACACGGCTCCTCTGGTGACAGACGATGTCACGATGGAGGCGCGCCAATCAGACGTTGGACGCTTTCCAGTAGTTCATCGGGAGTGAACGGCTTGTAGAGCACGCCTCCCGCCCCGAACATTTCCGTCATTTTCAGGCTGTAGGCTGCGGGCAGGGCCCCACCGCCGCCGGAAATGGTGAGAATGGGCAGGTTGGGAAAGCGCCCGCGTACCGTCTTGACGAACGCGACCCCGTCCATGACGGGCATGACGACATCGGTTATGATCAGATCAAAGCGTTGCTCTTCCAATCGTTGCAAGCCCTGCGCGCCGTCGCCTGCCTCTATCACGTCATACCCGACCATCTCCAGGCCGATTCGGATGGTGTCTCGCACCGGCTTCTGGTCGTCGACCACAAGAATGATTGCCATCGCCCCCTCTCTCCATATTCCACATCTCCCCGGCCGACATCAGAGCCTGGACACGGGTTTATCGATTCGATATGTCTCCCTTCTCAAACACCAAGTACCGGAACGTAAATCGTGAACGCCGTCCCACCGCCGGGCTTGGTATCCACGGTAATCGCGCCTTGCCAGGAAGCAATAATACCGTACACCACCGACAGCCCAAGGCCGGTACCTTCACCCGGCGCCTTGGTGGTGAAGAACGGGTCAAAGATCTTCATGCGCGTGATTTCATCCATGCCGCAGCCGTTGTCCTGGATGACCAGAGCATGATAACGACCAGCCGTCAGAGCGCGTCCTCCCACCTCGCCGTCGTTCAGTTCGACCTCTCGCAAGGTCACATTTACGGTTCCGGTACCCTGCGTGGCGTCTCGCGCGTTGGTCAACAAATTGACGACCACCTGGGCCACCTCGGTCTCGTTGACCAGCGCCAGGTGCGGCAGATCGTGCAGATCGGTAACCACTTTCATCGACGACGGCAGCGCGCTCACGGCCAGTTCCAAACCCCGAACAACCGCTTGACGAAACACCACCGCAACGTGCCCAAGCGTATCATGGCGGGCGAAAGTAAGCACGCCACGGACGATTTCGCGTGCCAAAATGCCATTCTCGTACACGTTATTCAGATATTCCACCGCCTTTTCATCGTTGGAAATCCTCTTTTTGGCGAAATGGGCGAAGCTGATCATGGGATGCAGCAAATTATTGAGTTCGTGGGCAATGCCGCTTGCCAGTTGTCCCAATGCCTCCACCCGTTGGTGCTGAGCCTGGCGGGTGGCCATGTCCCGTTCGGCCGTGATGTCACTGGCGGTTCCACGAAACCCCAGGAAGCGGCCATCCTCGCCTAGGTAGGGAACCCCGTTCCACCGCATCCAGCCCACCGTTCCGTCGGCACGATCGAATCGCCACTCGACATTGCGGAAGGGTAACCGGGTTGCCATGGCCGCCTTGAGCTTCCCCACGCCCTCCATCCGTCCCGAATCGTTGGCCATCCAGGCTTGCAGGTCGCTGAAAGCGCCTTCAGACGTGCTGGCGGCAGCGTCGCCTCCCTGATTCAGGTCAACCAGAGCACCGTTGCCGTCGGCCTCCCAGAACCATTCGGCCGAACAGGTAGCCAGCGCCGAGAATTTATCGACCGCCAGGCGCAAGGCATGGTTGGCCAGTTTCTCTCCCCGCCAATGGCGCTGGACCATGCCCACAGACAGCCCCCACAACGCCAGCATGATAACTGCGGCGAGAATCATGTCGCGAACATGCCGGCTCCAATGATCCGAGATATCCCGCGAGGAAACGGCGACCGCGATATGAACGGGAAAGCCGTCGAGATCTTTGACTGCATAAGTCGTTTTTTTTGTGATAAGCACTCCCCGGAGGTTGGAGCTGGCAACAAGTGCGAAGACGGGAATGGAAGCGAACGGCTGATTCGTATAGGCGATGCAGTCATCCGATACGACCGATGGCCAGTAAGCCAGCACACTTTGGTTCCGGCTGTTGACCATGGCAACATCAACGCCGGGCAACATAATGGAAGAACGGTAGAATTCCTCAAAGGATTTGAGGTCAATCTCGGCAATCGCCATACCGTTGAAGCCGCCGTGTTCGTCGTGGATCGTCCGCGAAAGCCCAAAAGTCCACCGGCCGGAAACGAACCCGAAAATCGGGCGTCCCACAACAAGTTCATCCCTGTTGTCGCGGTGCCGGAGATAGCGGCGGCGGCAGGCCGCCTCGGTCGGTATCTTGAGTTCATGACCGGACGTGGCGACGGCAATGCCATTCTTGTCAAACAGGATTATTTCGTGAAGCTCGGGATTTTGGCCAAGAATGGCCTCGCGCAGCAAGACGCTGAGCTTTTCTTTATCCCCTTCCGCCCAAACCGGGTCATAAGCGAGCCTTGCGGCCACCTGCTGAACCGCCGCATCTGCAGCGGCCAGGGAGCGGGTTGTGTGATCGATAAACACCCCCGCATAGTGATTGGCCATCGTCGCGCCGACCGTCGACGCCCCTTCCCCGGCTTTCCACGCTTCACCAATCAGCATCCCCAGCACGATGATGAAGAAAGCGCCAACGACAAAGAACATGCCATGCGGCGATAGCAGGGATCGCCACCAGGATATTGGAAGTGCTTCATTGGTCACAAGAAGGCTCCCGCCACCTCGGTAGCCGCCGGTGTCCACAACAAAAGAGGGTAGATAAGGTCTGTCAATAATCGTACCAAATTCATGATCCCGGCGAGCTTACGCCCGATTCAGTCGTAATCGCGCATGACGGAAGCTCCTTCACACTCAAATCGCAGGCCACACCCCCCCCCCGGAGGAGCAACCGTACCGAATAGAACCTTGGTCATGGTTGCGGCCACAGTCAAGCTCTGTTACGGCGCACAGCCCGGCACGGGGAGAGCGGTGGTATCGGAACCGCCGAGAGCATAGTCTAACCCTCATGAGGACAGGCTCCAGAAAACTTGACGCCCCTTCCGCCGACACGCCGCGATCCGAGCGGACGTGTGAGCATCCGCAGTGCAGCCGCCCCGGAGACTATCGGGCGCCACGGTCGCGGAACCTCGACAATTATTATTGGTTTTGCCTCGATCACGTCCGAGACTATAATAAGGCGTGGGACTACTATTTTGGCATGTCCCAAGCCGAAATTGAGAACCACATTCGACACGATACCGTTTGGCGCCGCCCCACCTGGCCGCTGGGCAAAGGGCGGGAACAATTCGACCCCCGCACGGTTGGGGATCGTTTCGGTCTGTTTGAAGAGGATGGAATCGACGTCTCTTGCCGCAAGCCTGCCACGACGCCCGAATACGACGCCATGAGGATCATGGAATTGCTCCCGCCCCTGACCAAGGAATCCCTCAAAAAACGTTACAAGGAATTGGTCAAGTGCCTTCATCCAGATACCCACAATGGGGATAAGGTCGCCGAAGAACAGTTGAAGGTGATCATTGATGCCTACAAAACGCTCATGCGCAGCCTGAATGTGTGAAAAATTCCCTTTGCGATCCCATGGGCCAATAGCTGACAAGGTTACCATTTCATGCCGATGCCGACACCGACTCCCACGACCGAGCCCCAGGATTCTCTGTCCCCCCCCCCAAACCTACCTACGAAGCCGGATGTCAAAATTTCCGTCCGCCAGCTCTTTGGTTTGAACACAGACCTGGAAGTGCCTGGTTACAGCATCGCCAGCGATTTCGTACCCGTGATTGATGAAGCCTACCGCTTCGATCACGACACCACTTTGGCCATTCTCGCAGGCTTTGCTCACAATCGCCGCGTGATGGTTCAGGGCTACCACGGCACCGGCAAGTCCACCCATATCGAGCAGGTGGCGGCCCGGCTGAACTGGCCCTGCATCCGCATCAACCTGGACAGCCACGTCAGCCGTATCGACCTGATCGGCAAGGACGCCATCGTACTCAAGGACGGCCAGCAGGTGACGGAGTTTCGGGAAGGGATCCTGCCGTGGGCGCTCCAGCGGCCCATGGCGCTGGTGTTCGACGAATACGACGCGGGCCGTCCCGATGTCATGTTCGTGATTCAGCGGGTTCTGGAAGTCGATGGCAAGCTGACCCTTCTGGACCAGAACCGCGTTATCCGCCCTCATCCGTCCTTCCGTCTGTTCGCCACCACCAATACCATTGGGCTGGGCGACACCACCGGACTGTATCACGGTACGCAGCAGATCAACCAGGGTCAGATGGACCGCTGGAACATCGTCGCCACCCTGAACTACCTCGAACACGACAAGGAGGTGGAAATCGTGCTGGCCAAGATGCCCGCCTACAGCACGCCCAAAGGACGAGATCAGATTTCGGCCATGGTGTCGGTGGCGGACATGACCCGCAGCGGTTTTATCAATGGCGACATCTCTACCGTCATGTCCCCCCGCACCGTCATCACCTGGGCCGAGAACGCCACCATCTTCGGCGATATGGCCTTCGCCTTCAAACTCACCTTCCTCAACAAGTGCGATGAAACCGAGCGATCCATTGTCGCCGAATACTACCAGAGGTGCATGGGCCACGACCTGACCGATGCGAGACCCAAAGTCACCCTTCTATAAATCAGGATGAGACCCATGGACCGGGGCACAACTCCACGCCCGGCGCAGTCCGAAAGGATCGGCGTGGTCGACACCCTGAAGCGGGCCACCACCGCCACGGTTCGGGCGATTGCCGGCCGCGACGATGTCGTTGTCACCTATGCGGCCGGCAATGCGGCCGTGAAGGGTGTCCAGGCCCGGCTCCCCCTGCCATCCCACGACGTGGACAGTACCGAACTTGTGCGGCTGCGCGGCAATGCCGATGCCGTGGCGTTGAAACTGCGCTTTCACGACGAGCAAATCCACCGCCGCCGCCGCCCAAACGCTTCTGACGCCCGCGCGGTTTACGACGCCGCCGAGCAGGCGCGGGTCCAGGCCCTGGGGGCACGCCGACTCAGTGGCATTGCCGCCAATCTGGCTGGCATTCTGGAGCAGCAATGCCTCCACGAAGGCTATCAACTGGCCACCAGCGCCGACGAGGTGCCATTGGCCCAGGCGCTGGCCCTGCTGGCCCATGAACGATTCACTGGCACGCCGCTGCCTGCCATCGCTCACCACACGGCGGACCTGTGGCGCCAGCGGATCGAGAGCGCCGCCGGCCCGCATCTTGCGGCCCTGGGGAATTGCCTGACCGACCAGAACGCCTATGCCCGCGAGGTGCGCAAGATCCTTGCGGCCCTTGATCTGGAAACGCTTGATCCCGCCTCCGAGACCGAGGAATCGCAACCGGAAGCCGGCAACCCGCCTTCGGGATACGATGGACAGAAAGACAGCTCTCCCGGCAGCGAAGGTTCTCAGCAACACGGCGGTAGCAGCGAGTCTACCGTCGACGTCATGACCGGCGCTGGCGCTGGCGAACCCGGTGAAGCCTCCCCCGCCGACCCGGACAGCTCGATGATGCCCGGACCCGGGGCCGACCAGCCGGGCGGTCCCGCGCGCCATGCCGCCTCGGATCGCGACGGCAGCGCCCCCTACCGTCCCTATTCGACCCAGTTCGATCAAGTGCTGGAAGCCACCGACTTGTGCGAACCCGACGAACTTGT
>JADFXL010000160.1:0-483 GCA_015233585.1 Alphaproteobacteria bacterium
GCTGGAACAGCAGGTTACCTTAAGATGGCAAACGTCGCGGTGGTCGGCGCCCAATGGGGCGACGAAGGCAAAGGCAAGATCGTCGATTGGCTGTCGAGCCGGGCCGACGTGGTGGTCCGGTTTCAGGGCGGCCACAATGCCGGCCACACCCTGGTGATCGACGGAGTCGAATACCGCATGAGCCTGCTCCCCTCGGGCGTGGTGCGGTCGGGCAAGCTTTCGGTGATCGGTAACGGCGTCGTGATCGACCCCTGGGCCCTGCTGCGCGAGATCGATACCGCCACCGCCAAGGGCGTCAGCATCACCCCCGACAGCCTGATGCTGGCGGAGAATGCCTGCCTGATCCTGCCGGTGCATGGCAACATCGACCGCATTCGCGAGGCGGCGCGCGGCGACCGCAAGATCGGCACCACCGGCCGCGGCATCGGTCCCGCCTCCGAGGACCAGGTGGGACGACGGGCGGTCCGCGTCTGCGACCTGGCC
>JADFXL010000160.1:545-6492 GCA_015233585.1 Alphaproteobacteria bacterium
CACGGAGAGCGACGGCAACGAACTGTTGGCTTCCCTTCTCGAAATCGCGCCCCGCATCCTGCCCTTCGCCGGGGTGGCGTGGTTGCGGCTCGACGAGCTGCGCCGGGCCGGCAAGCGCATCCTGTTCGAGGGCGCCCAGGGGACGATGCTCGACATCGACCATGGCACCTATCCGTTCGTGACCTCGTCCAACACGGTGGCGAGCCAGGCCGCGGCCGGCAGCGGCTGCGGCCCCGACGCGATCGGCTTTGTGCTCGGCATCAGCAAGGCCTATTGCACCCGGGTCGGCGGCGGACCGTTCCCGACCGAACAGGACAACGAGATCGGCCGGCGCATCGGCGAGCGCGGCAAGGAGTTCGGCACCGTCACCGGCCGGCCGCGGCGCTGCGGTTGGTTCGATGCCGTGCAGGTCCGGCAGGCGATCAAGGTCAGCGGCATCACCGGCATCGCCCTGACCAAACTCGATGTCCTCGACGGGTTCGACGAGATCAAGGTCTGCACCCGCTACCGGCTGCGCGGGGAGGAGATCGGCTACCTGCCGGCCTGCCAGAAAGCCCAGGCCGAGGTCGAGCCCGTTTACGAAACGATGGAGGGCTGGCGGGACAGCACGCGCGGCGCCCGCACCTGGGGCCGGCTGCCCGCCACCGCGGTCAAGTATGTGCGCCGCATCGAGGAGTTGATCGAGGCGCCCGTCACCCTGTTGTCGACCAGTCCAGAGCGCGAGGACACCATCCTGATGCAGGACCCGTTCGCGGACTGAAGCCGGCTCAGGGTCCGAAAGTTCGCGTCCATGCGTGCCGCGCCGGGCCGACCGGCACGCGTGGACGTTCAGGAACAGAGGTGGGCTTCCCATGTCGTGATCAGCCGCTTCCGAACGGGAGCGACGGAGCTCGAAACCCTTCGGAGGGGGGTGTCATGGAGAAGTTCTCTCACACGACCATGGCGGTGCTGGTCGCGGCTACGGCACTGGGCATCGTCACCGTGCCCACCAATAGTACCGCGGGCAGCGATGCCGGCCTCCTGGTCTGTGTCGCCAGCGTCATGAGCGGCCAGACCGCCATGCGTGCGCCCCAGGCCCCAGGCCCCGCTCCCTTGACCGACCCGGCACTGGTGACAAGGCCCAAACCCGGTGCGACCCCAGTTCTTGCCTTAAGCGCGCTGCGGTGATGGTGGCTTCTTGAGTTTTCGAATTGGCTCGGGGGGGGCCTTTATTGTGGCGGCAGAGTTGACGCGCGCTAGGTAGAAATCGCGATCCCACGACGGCCGGCCATAAGGGGGTGGCCGGCTGTTTCGGATTCGAGATCACGGCCGGCTCTTGAAAAACATCGCCTTGGCGGAACAGTGATTCCGCTTGGGGCTGACGGAGCTTCGCATGTAGGCACTCCCGGTGCCGACGAAGAACTTGTCAGACGAATTATTTCAGGCTAGTGTGGGAAGTTGTCGGTCACATCATTGGCGGTGGGGGCATTGTCTGGTGAACGAGTCCGGAACCTCACCACGACCAATAGAAGATAGCATTGCCAATTCCCCTCTCAGGGGATCTGCGCCTGCTGGACGCCGGTTTGGAATTCGCGCCAAGCTGATTATTATCTTTGTTGTAATCAAAGTTATTCCGCTGCTTGTTTTGGCTGCCTTTGCCTGGCGCAGCCAGGTGTGGCTGGCCGACCGCGTTTCAGCAACCGTCGTCGCCATGATCAGGGACATGCGGGCAACCAGTGAGACGGTTGCCAGCAGCACGACGGAATCGGCCATTAAAGCGCTGGACGCCACCGCCCGGGAAGCGCTGGAACGACTGACAACCGATACCGCCCGGGCCGTCGCCACCTTTCTGTACGACCGCGACCGGGACATTAAGTCGGCGGCCCAGTTGGCCCCTTCCGTCGAGTCCTATCGACGGTTCCTGGTCGCCCGAACCCGCTCGGTCGAATGCCCCAATCCGTGGGTGCTGGCGCCCGACGGCACCAAGTGGGTCCCCGGCCCCGAGGCAACGCCGCGCGACGATTGGCCGCGTGTTCTGCCGTCGACTGAGGACAACCGGCAGAACTTCAACTATCGCCCTCCTGAAAATAGCGGGACGATTGTCGAGCGGCCCCTCTTCCTGGAAATGACTTTTGTTGATCTGGATGGCTGGGAAAAAATTAAGGTTACCACCTCGCCTCTGGTGTCGCCGGTCTTACAAGATGTGTCAAAGCGCGAGAACACGTTCGTCAAGGCGGAACGCTATTTCAGCGCACTCCAGTCCCTGAAGCCGGGCGAAATTTATGTCTCCGAAGTCATCGGCGCTTATGTTTCCTCACCCCTGATCGGCCCCTTTACGCCCCAGGCGGCCAAGGCCAAAGAGCTGCCGTTCGCACCGGAGCAGGCCGCCTTCGCCGGAACAGAAAACCCGGTCGGGAAGAGGTTCCAGGGTTTGGTGCGATGGGCGACGCCGGTTACCCGCGACGGCGTGGGAATCGGGTGGGTCACGCTGGCCCTCGACCATGACCATTTAATGGAATTTACCGATCATATCCGACCCAACGATGACCGCTATTCGCCGATTCCGGACCCGGCGTCGGGCAATTACGCGTTCATCTGGGACTACAAGGGGCGATCGATCGTCCATCCCCGTCACTACTTCATCGTTGGCTACGATGCCGCCACCGGTGAGCCGGCGGTGCCCTGGCTGGACAGCGAGCTGTACCAGCAGTGGCAGGCCAGCGGCCAGCCGATCCGCGCCTTTCTTGAGACTGCCCCAACCTTTAACGACCAATCCTTGAAAAAGAAGGGGGCCCCCGAGCTGGTCAAAGCCGGACTGCTTGGCCTCGACTGCCGGTACCTCAACCATGCCCCGCAATGCTCAGGCTGGATGAATCTCACCAGCCACGGCGGGTCCGGTTCGTTTGAAATATTCTGGAGCGGGCTGTGGAAGCTGACGACCGCAGCCACCATTCCCTATTACACCGGCCCTTATAGCCAATCGCCGCGCGGGTTCGGATTCGTGACCATCGGGGCCAACGTCGACGACTTCCATATCGCGGCAACCAAGGCTAAAGAGTACTCCGATCAAATTCTCGCGCAGTACGATCAGCAATCGCAAGCCAATCTGAGCAATGTCATTGCGATGATCTCCAGTCAGGTCACGACCATGGCCCGTCAGTTGAGCATCTCGACCTTGGCAATGTGCATCATCGTCATTGGCGTTGCGATCTGGATGGCCTCGTTCCTGACCCGCCGTATCACAAGCGTGATCAACGGCATCCGCCGTTTTCGTGGCAACGACCTTGATTATCGTCTGCCTATGATCGGCCATGACGAGATGGCCAGCCTGGCGCACTCGTTCAACCAGATGGCCGACAGCGTGCAGGGCTCGATCGTGACCTTACAGGAGGCCAAGCGCAAGGCTGAGGAAGCCAGCCGATTGAAAAGCGAGTTCCTGGCCAACATGAGCCATGAACTTCGGACGCCGCTCAATGGAATTATCGGTTTTGGTGAGTTGATCCGAGACGAGGCCGCCAACGATGAAACTCGCGAGAACGCTGATATTATCGAAAAGAGCGGCCGGCATCTGTTGGAACTGGTGAACTCCCTTCTCGACATCGCCAAGATCGAAGCCGGAGCCATGACGCTGAAGATCGAGCCTCTCAGCATTGTCCGGCTGGTCGGTCAGGTCGCGATGGTGTACCAGCAGGTGGCGAACGCCAAGGGCATCGGCTTCGTGATCAAGTCGGACATGAACTTGCCAGAGGTCATGATGACAGACCCTTTGCGTCTCCGTCAGGTCTTGCACAACCTGATCAGTAACGCCATCAAGTTTACTGAGCATGGCGTGGTGCGGGTCCTGGTTACGTGTGATGCCCATAACGTCGTGTTCCAGGTCGAGGATAGCGGCCCTGGCATTCCCGAACGGATGCAGGCCATCATTTTCGAAAAGTTTCGTCAGGTGGAGTCCAGTTTAACCCGCTCCCATAGCGGAACCGGCCTCGGGCTCACCCTCGCGCGTCACTTGGTGGAGTTGATGGGGGGAACCATCGGCATCGCATCCAAGGTGGGCGAAGGCTCGACTTTTTACTTTACCCTTCCCATCGTTGGGCCCGCTATGCTGGCACTTGACCCCATGGGCTCGGAAATCGGGCCATGAAGACTGCCCTGGTGATTGATGACTACTATGCGAACCGGATCCTGGCCGCCCGCCTGTTGACGAAGGCCGGGTGGGCCGTAGTCCAGGCGGCATCCGGCGCTGACGGCTTGGACTGGTTGCGCACGAACCAAGCCGCACTGGTTCTCTTGGATATCAGCATGCCGGCCTTGAGTGGCGTGGAGGTTTGTCGAGCCATCCGCAAGGAGAACCTCGGGGGAAGCGATCTCAAAGTGGTCGCCTATACCGCCCATGCCATGAACAACGAGATCGCAGAGTTCCTAGCTACAGGCTTCGATGCCGTGTTGGTCAAGCCTGTGTCGCGCGAGGCGGTGGCTGAAATGCTCGCGGCCGCGGGATTTTGACGAAGACGCGCCTCCTTCTGATTCCGCTCCTCGTCACAGCCGTCATGGCGATGTGTTGCCGTGCCGTCCGACAAGGGCTTCAAGGGCTTCCCAATCGTATCCCATTGTCAGGGAGCGCAGCCTCGACGCCAGCGCTCCCTGGTCGGGCGGCAGTTGGTCAATCAAGGCCATCATCAGCACGTCGTCGCAGCGCGACACCCTCTGTCGCATGGCGTCAAGGAGGTCAGCGGGGACGACGTCGATCATGTCAGGCAGGGGCTGTTTCTCCCATGCCGTCTCGATCGAACGCGCGGTTCCGCCATCTGCAGCATAGTCGTATTCGACTTTGAGGCGCTGTCCGATCACCGCCAGCAACTCTTCAGCGGTCACCGGCTTGCGCAAGAATTCATCCGCGCCGATGGCAATCACCGCCTCGCGATCGTCCTCGAACGCGCTGGCGCTCACGGCCACGATCACGACGTCACCTCCCTCGGGGCGTCCCCCGGCCAGAGCCTTGATCCGGCGGATTGCCTCGCGTCCGTCCATCACCGGCATGACGATGTCCATGACGATTAACTGGGGCCGCCACTCCTGCCAGAGGGCGATCGCCTCGCAGCCGTTGGCCCCCTCGCGCAAGACAAAGCCCAGCGGTTCCAGCAGGCGTGTCAGATAAAGCCGGTTGTCCGGCTTGTCGTCCACAATCAGAATACGGGTTTCTTCCTGGCCCGGTCGCAGGCCCAATATCCGGCGTCGCGGCGCCGCTTTCCTCTCATCGGCCTGTACGATTTCCTCTTTAACCGGGAGTTCGAGGCGGAACACGCTGCCCTGACCCGGCACGCTCCCGACCGTAATGTCGCCGTCCATCAGCCGGGCATGGCGACGACTGATGGCGAGCCCGAGACCGGTTCCGCCCTTTTTGATGCCGCTCGCGGTCTGCCGGAAGGGGTCGAACAGCCAGCCCAGTTCCTCGGGCGAAATCCCGACGCCCGTATCCTCGACCTCGATCACCAGATGCGGGTGCTCATCCTCGTGGCCGGTCACCTGCGCCCGCAAGACCACGCCGCCGGTCTCGGTGAACTTTACCGCATTGCCGATCAGGTTAATCAGGATTTGCCGGAGCTTACGCTCGTCGGTCACGATCAGGCGCGACAACTGCGGCGCCATCAGCACCCCCCACTGTAACCCTTTGGCACCGGCGGCCACCCGAAACATGCCATCAAGGTCGTCGAGCAGCTCATAAAGGTCCAGGGCCTGGGGCGTTAACTCGACCCGGCCGGCTTCAATTTTGGACATTTCGAGGACGTCGTTGATCAACGCCAGCAGATTACAGCCGCTGCGATGGATCACCTCCAGATGCTCCCGGTCCTTCGGGGAGAGCGCCTCACTCCACTGTAGGACTTGGGTGAAGCCCAGAATGGCGTTCATGGGCGTGCGGAGTTCGTGGCTCATGTTGGCGAGGAAGGTGCTCTGGGCTTGGTTGGCCATC
>JADFXL010000161.1 GCA_015233585.1 Alphaproteobacteria bacterium
ATCTGTTGGCGGCCGTTTCGATGAATGTGATGCTGGCCGCGTTCAATCTGCTGCCCTTGCCGCCGCTGGACGGCGGGCGTATCGCGGTGGGGTTGTTGCCAAACGTTCTGTCACGCCCCCTGGCGCAGATGGAGAGGTATGGGGCGATGCTCCTGCTCGGCGTAATCATCCTCCTGCCCATGCTGGGCCAGCGGCTTGGCATCAACCTGGATGTCATGAGCCTGGTGTTGCGTCCGATGGTCAATGGCCTTGGCCGGGCCGTATTCTGGTTGGCAGGGCAGGGCACCTTCAGCCTATGACCGTCGAAAGTGAGCGGGAGAGGTTGTCGGCGTTGGTGCTCAACCTTGACGGGTTCGAGGGGCCGATCGATGTGTTGCTGGCGCTGGCGCGGGATCAGAAGGTCGACCTTAAACATATCTCGATTCTGGCGCTGGCGGAACAGTTCGTGGCCTTCGTGGCCCAGGCGCGCCAGAACCAGTTGGAACTGGCCGCCGACTATCTGGTGATGGCGGCTTGGCTGGCCTATCTGAAGTCCCGCCTGCTCCTGCCCGTGGTCCGGCAGTCCGACGATGAGCCCACCGGTCCTGAGATGGCGGCGGCTCTGCAATTCCAGTTGCAGCGACTGGAAGCCATGCAGGATGCCGGGAAGGCGTTGTTGTTGCGGCCCCGGCTGGGACGCGACTTTCATGCCAGAGGGTCTCCTGAGGGCATTGGCGCCGTGACTCGTCCCACGTTTGGCGCCACCCTCTATGACCTCCTCAAGGCGTATGGTGAATATCACCGGCGCCGCTCGGTGACTTCGCTGGAAATCGTGCCGACGGAATTGTATTCCATCGAAGCGGCGTTGCGTCGTCTGAATGACATGCTTGGGTTGGCTTTGGACTGGACGTTGCTGGAAGCCTTCCTTCCACTGGGGTTAAGTGGAGCGCTGCTGCGCCGTTCGGCGTTGTGCGCGACGTTCCTGGTGTCGCTGGAACTCACCCGTCAGGGCCGGCTGGAGATGCGTCAGGATGGCGGCGCCTTTTCGGCCATCCGTATTCGCCGTTTGGCATCATGACCCTGGACGATGACGAGGTCACGCGACAGAATTTGCGCCTGCTGGAGGCGTTGCTGTTCGCCTCTGCCGAGCCGGTGGAGCAGCGCGCCCTGGCGGAACGCTTCCCCCCCGGCGTCAGGGTCGGCAAGTTGCTGGCGACCCTTCAGAGCACTTACGCCGACCGGGGCGTCAACCTTGTGAATCACAACAACCGCTGGGCGTTTCGCACGGCACCGGACCTGGGGGGGCGTTTGAACCTTGAAACTCCGGTGGAGCGCAAGCTGTCGCGGGCGGCGGTCGAGACCATGGCCATCATCGCCTATCACCAGCCGGTTACGCGGGCCGAGATCGAGGAAATTCGCGGCGTGGCTCTGAGCAAGGGCACGCTGGATATTCTGTTTGAGGCAGGCTGGATTCAACCCAAGGGACGCAAGCAAACCCCAGGGCGGCCGGTGATGTGGGCCACGACCCCGGTTTTCCTCGATCATTTCGGCCTTCAGAACCTCGATGATCTGCCGGGGGTCGAGGAGTTGAAGGCGGCCGGTCTGCTCGACGCCAGGCCCGCACTGGCCGCTTACGGCGCAAGGGCGGAGGCGAACGACCTTTATATCGACACCGACGACGAAGTACCTGATCCGGTTCAGGGCGAACTCGATCTGGAGGATGACTTCCCTCTTAAACGGTAGATTGCAATGAGAATGTCGGGCTGCCGCCCGAACCCGCCTGGGGCGATGCCCCAGTCCCTTTTTTATTAAAAAAACAAGGGGGTTCGGGGCGGTAGCCCCAAGGGTCAAATAGCCGGTGAGCCGAAACCTGCCGACCCCCCGAAACGCTATCGCGCCAGCACCAGCAGCACCGCGATTTCCACCACCTGACCCACGGCCCCCAGCACATCGCCGGTGTAGCCGCCAATCTGCCTTCGGGCGATCCCCGAGAGCAGGGCCGTGACCACTCCCATGGCCACGACCACGGTAATTCCCGCCGTTCCCACCATCGCCAGGGCCAGCACCCCTGCGCCAGCCACCGCGATTCTTGCCGTTGGCCCGGGCTTGCCGCTTCCGGCCGAGGCTCCCAGGCCGTCGGTCCGGGCTGGCTGGTTCAGGCTCATGGCCAGGGGCATGGCGGCACGGGACATGGCACCGGCGACCACCAGAGCCACCAGAACCCGCCGGGGATCGGCCATGGCGGCAAGGGCACCCGCGCGCAATCCGACACTGAAAATCAAAGCCAGGACGCCGTAGGTTCCCGTGCGGCTGTCGCGCATGATGTCCAGTTTCCGCTGGCGGTCACGGCCTCCTAACCCGTCGGCGCTATCGGCCAGCCCGTCCTCGTGCATTCCGCCGGTCAGCATCACCATGGCGGCGATGGCGGCCATGGCGGCCAGGGTAGGGGACAGAGCCAGACCGATGGCTCCCCCGTAGATCAGGGCACCCATGACTCCAATCGTCGCGCCAACCACCGGGAACACCCGCATGGCTCGTGTCAGGGCACCCGCGGCCAAGGCTCCATCGGCTCGTGCCGTCAGCGAAGGCAGCGGCACACGGGTCAGAAACGCGAACGCCAGATGCAGATCGAAAGTCCAGCCTCGCCATCCCGTTGGCGAGGGTGGCAGGGCGAATTCATCACTAGGGAATGGTTCCAAATTTTCTCCCCCCCAATCTTCTTCTTTGACTTGAGGCAGGCAGTCTTGACAGTATGCCAGCCTCAGGTCTCCACTTGTTTGAACAAGGAACTTAGCGTGCAACCCATTCCAGACGTCAAGACTCTCGACGATTTTCGCCAACTGTTACGCTCGCTTCCCGGACCCGACGCCGGTGCCGTCGATGCCGCAGCGGCCCGCGAGCCACAATTGACCAAGCCGCCTGGCGCGCTTGGCCGTCTTGAGGAATTGAGTGCCTGGCTGTGCGCCTGGCAAGGCCACCATCCGCCCCGTCTGGAAAAGCCCGCCTGCGCCGTATTCGCCGGCAATCATGGTGTCGCGGCCCTGGGCGTCTCGGCGTTTCCGGCCGAGGTGACGGTCCAGATGGTCCACAATTTTACGCACGGTGGTGCGGCCATCAATCAGCTTTGCCGGACGTTTGGTGTGGCGTTGAATGTTTATGCGCTGAATCTGGAATCGCCGACCGCCGATTTCACGCGCGCCCCGGCCATGGACGAAGCCGCCTGTGTCCTGGCTATCAAGGCTGGCATGGCTGCCGTACCTGAGGATTGCGACGTGCTGTGCCTGGGTGAAATGGGCATCGCCAACACCACGGCGGCGGCGGCAGTGGCAAACGCCCTGTTCGGCGGCGACGCGGCCGAGTGGACCGGCCCCGGCACCGGGGTGAGTGGGCAAGCCTTGTCCCGCAAGACCGAAGTCGTTGCGCAAGGCGTGGCGTTGCACCGGCCGGCGCTGACCGATGGTCTGGAAATCCTGCGTCACCTGGGCGGGTATGAACTGGCGGCGATTGTGGGGGCGGTGGTTGCGGCGCGACTGGCGCGGGTTCCGGTATTGCTGGACGGCTTCATCTGCACCGCCGCCGCCGCCGTTCTGGCGCCGATGCGGCCGGACGCCCTGGACCATTGCGTCGTTGCTCACATCTCTGCCGAACCTGCCCATCTCCGGCTGGCGGAACGCCTGGGCAAACGGCCTCTGTTCGATCTTGGAATGCGCCTTGGCGAGGCTTCGGGCGCGGTGCTGGCGGTGGGGATGCTGAAAGCGGCCGTTGCCTGTCATAATGGCATGGCCACGTTTGCCGAAGCGGGGGTCAGCGATAAGGAATAATGGGAGCGTGCCGAAGGGCTGCCACGTTTCAGTTGTGGGCCTTCGGCTTCCTTCCTGGTACAATGCTGGCTTGGTCGAACCCCAGGGCGAGACCGGCTTAGGAAAAAGTGAGGCAAGGCATGGGCGCGTCGGCGATCCTGAAACTTCAGACGGCGGGATTTTCGATAGAACAGGTGACAGCGCTGGCCGAACTGGTCGACTTGCAGGCGGCCAGCAAGACGGATTTGCTGGAGGCCAAGACTGCGCTGAAGACGGATTTGCAGGCGGCCGAGCACCGGCTGGAAACCAAGATCAGTGATCTGAGGATTGAACTGAAGACGGACATCGTCGCCAGCAAGATTGATACGATCAAGTGGACTTTTGGCCTTCTTCTCGCACAGACCGGCCTGTTTCTCGCAGGGCTCAAGCTGTTCCTGCATTGATCACCCGTTTCATACCAGGGGGGCAGCGTCAGGTACGACAGCGCTTCAACCCTTCGCGGGCCAGTTCGTCTGCCCGTTCGTTCTCGGAATGACCGTCGTGGCCGCGCACCCAGTGCCAGGTGACGCGGTGTCGGGTAGCGAGTTCATCCAGGCGTTGCCACAGGTCTACATTCTTCACCGGACTTTTGTCAGCGGTTTTCCAGCCGCGCGCCTTCCAGGATCGCAACCATTGAGTCATGCCTTTCTGGACGTACTGACTATCGGTATACACCTCGACCACACAAGGGCGCGACAAGGTTCCCAGCCCCTCGATTACCGCCAGCATCTCCATGCGATTGTTGGTGGTGGCTGGCTCGCCGCCGCACAGTTCCTTTTCCACGCCGCGATAACGCAAGATTGCCCCCCAGCCGCCGGGGCCGGGATTGCCGGAGCAGGCGCCGTCGGTGAACAGTTCCACAGCCTCCGCTTGCTCCGTCATATCCCGACACCGTAACCGCCGGGACCACTGACTTCGCGATGGAAACGCAACTTGCGCAGATATTCGAGCGGATCCTTCGGCCGGACATAAGCCCCCGCTGGGGTATTGAGCCAGTCGTAAAGCCGTGTCAGCAGGAAACGCAGCGCCGCTCCCCGCGCCAGCAGCGGCAGTGCCTCCATCTCCGCCGGCGACAACGGCCGCACCTTGCGATAGCCCGCCAAGAGCATCGTGGCCTTGGTCACATTGAACGAACCGTCGGCCTCGAAGCACCATGCATTCAGACAGACCGCCAGGTCATAAGCGAAAAAATCGACACAGGCGAAATAGAAGTCGATCAAACCGGACAGCTCATCGCCGCGAAAGAATACGTTATCGGGAAACAGGTCGGCATGGATGACCCCGGTGGGGAGTCCCTGGGGCCATACCGCCTCCAGCTCGTCCAGTTCGCGGAGGATCTCCACCGCCAGTCCGGGTGCCACCGAGTCGGCACGTCTGGACTCCATCTCGAACAGAGGCCGCCAGCCCCCCACCGACAGGGCGTTGGCGCGGTGGCCAGGATATGATTGCCCGGCAAGGTGCATCCGCGCCATTGCCGTGCCCAGTTTGGCGCAATGGTCGGCGGTGATGCGCTGGGGCCATAGCCCGGTTAAGAACGTCACGATTGCCGCCGGTCGACCGCACAACCGGCGCAACGCTACTCCATCGCGGCCATGCAGCGGCGTAGGACAGGCAATCCCGTGGGTCGCCAAGTGTTCCATCAGCCCCAGGAAAAACGGCAGATCCTTTTCCGCCACCCTCTTTTCGTAAAGTGTCAGGATGTAGGAGGCGCGGTCGGTCTGCAAAAAATAGTTGGAGTTTTCGACTCCCTCGGCGATGCATTTGCGCGACTCGACGGTTCCAATATCGTACTGGGCCACGAAGGCCTGTAGGTCTTCGTCGGAGACTTCGGTATAGACCGCCATGAAACGTCCCTTGTCCAAGATGACTCAACCTACGCAATCCTGGCTCCCATTTCCAGCCTGTCGCCGAAATGGGTCTTGATTAAAGGTTTTTTAAACCGGCAGGCCGGACACTGGCCATCGTGGCCTGGATGGCTGGGGCAGAACGGTAGTGGAAGGCTGGCTATTGGCGGAGCGAACGCGGGACGAGGACGAGGATAGGGCCGGTGGGGCAGGCGGTAAGCCGCGAGCCATAGCCGTCGCCTTGCGTCACGACCCGGACCAGCCCGGCGCCACCAGGGTGGTGGCCAGCGGGCGTGGCGCTCTGGCCGAACAGATACTGCAACTTGCGTTCGCCAACGGCATCAAGGTGCGCGAGGATGCGGATCTGGCCCAAATTCTGGCCGCCGTCGATGTGGACAGCGAAATTCCCGTTGAGGCCTATGCCGCCATCGCCGAAATCCTCACCTATCTTTATCGCGCCAACAGTGGGTTGCCATATCCCGAAAAGCCCGGTCCGGAAATGTCTGAGGTGCGGCCATGATGGCTTCCGCTCAAACCGACCTTGTCAAGCTGGCGTCGCTGGTGGCGACGGCGAGGCGGCTGCTGGGGGAGGGCCGGGCGGTCGATCTGTCGGCTCTGCCGGGCAAGGTCCAGGAGGTTTGTGCCGATGTGGCCCGGATCGCTCCCGAAGAAGGCCGCCTTCTGCTTGACGAAATCGAGTCGTTGTTGTCCAGTCTGGACGGTCTGGCTATGGATCTCTACGCCCATTACCAGAGCGCCGTTGCCGGACGGACGCCCCCTTCAATGGCGGCGCGGGCCTATGGTCGCAGCGGCTC
>JADFXL010000162.1 GCA_015233585.1 Alphaproteobacteria bacterium
CATGCAGACGGTTTTGAGCTTCGGCATAAAGTGTTGACCACTTTGCTTCTCCAATAGGCCGTTCATCTGAAGAACGGTTACAGCATTAACGTAGGTGTGTCAAGTATAGTAATGTGACAAAGTCAAAGTAGGCCGTCGGCGATCCACTCGGACCCCACCCAGGTCAACAGGTGGGCCAGCCCCTCCTTGGTGAGGTATCTGTAATCGGTATCGTCGGGCAAGCAGCGCCGGAGCTTTTTCATGGTTCAGTTTGGAGATATTGCGGTGGGACGACGGGCACTCCGGTCTGTGATGTTCGGCTTGGCCGTCCTGGGTATCGGAGTTGGACTCGCTCCGCTACCTGTTTCGGCAGACACGGCACCGGCCAAAATTGCCGTGGCCGTCTCGCTGACCGGTCCCAACGCGACGGTCGACCGGGAAATTCTTGATGCTGTCCGGATGGCGGTTGCCGAGTCGAATGCCACCAGCGCCGTCCCGCAGATCGACTTGACGATCGTGGACGACCACGGCACCGAGGATGGGGCGCGGGAGGCCGCACGGCAAATCGCCGCCAGCGATGCGCTGATGGTGGTTGGCCCCGGCCTGACCACCCTGTCGGTGGTCGCGGGGCCGATCTACGCCGAGGCTGGGCTCGCCTCCATCGTGCCCACGGCTTACGGCGATGCGGTGACGGCCAACCCGACGACCTTCCGCCCGTTGTTCAGCACCAGCGAGATGGGCGAGGCGCTGGCCAACTACCTGAGCCATGTCCTTGGCGGCACGCGAGCCGTGGTCATCTTCAAGGATAGCGCCTTCGGACGCCCGGTGGCAGAGGGGTTCAAGCGAGCCGCGACCCGGCTCGGCATCACCGTCAACTCTTTCACATACGCCAATGCGGCAGATGGGCAGAAAGCGGCGCAAGGCGCCGCCGCCGTTCCCGGCCGGCCGGCGATCATCCTGGTCACGCTGTTCGACGAAGCCATGCCGGTGCTGACGACCCTCCGGCGGGCGGGCGTCACCGGTCCCTTTCTGGGCACGAGCACAATTGCGACGGATTCCTTTGCCCGCCTCTTCACCGATCAGCCCGAGGAACGCCAGCGGCACGGCTTCTTCACCGACGGGGTCTATGCGGCCACGCCGATGATTCTGGATAGCGCAGGAGCCGACACGCTGGCTTTCGCGGATCGCTTCCGTCAGCGCTACGACCGCGAACCGACCTGGCGCTCGATGCAAGCGTTCGACGCCGCCCACCTCGCCGTGGCGGCCGCCCGGACTGCCATGGCTGATGGGGTGGCATCGGATATCCGAGCACGACGCGACGCCGCGCGAGGCTACCTCGCGACCCTCGACGGCCCAGCCCACGCTCTGTCCGGCGTAACCGGTCCCCTGTGGTTCACGTCCGAACGCGGACGCCTGCAGACGGTCAGGATCGGTCGTTTCCATGGCGGCCTGTTCGAGTCCGCTCCGCTCCAACTCGTCCCCGTCTCGAGCCCCGACCCCGCGATCATCGCCAACGGCGCCGTCGTCGACATGGGCTCGGGCCACTTCGCGCGTCGCCAGCAGGTGGTCTATTCCGGCGTGTACCTCAACGAGATTCAACATGTGGATGTCGCCCAGTCGACGTTCACGGCCGACTTTTACCTGTGGCTGCGGTTCGGACGCGGGGCTGGACCGGGCGCGGCCGAACCCACCGATATCGAGTTTCCCGACATGGTGCGCGGTTCCTTCGACGCGAAGAGAACCGCGGATGCGGGCGAACTGGACGACGGCTCGTCTTACCGATTGTGGCGCGTCCGGGGCGATTTCAAGGCCGACTTCGATCTGCGCTCGTACCCCTCGGACCAGCAGACCCTGGCGATCCGGTTCTTTAACGCCCGAGCCGCCTCGGATCGCCTGGTATATGTCCAGGACCGGTGGTCATCAGGCGCCGCGATGAAGGCCCTGCCGCCCCCCAGTGCGGCGACCCCAACCGCGGCGACACTAAGCGAAAGCGCGTCGGGTCGGGTCGCGGCCATTGCGTTCCGCAATCTCTCCCAGTGGAAGGTCCTGAGAGCAAGTGAAAGCCGGGACATCCTGGTCACGGCGTCCGCCCTGGGCGACCCGAGACTGGTCGGGCTTGAGGGCATGCGCGAGCTTTCCGGCTTCAGCTTCACCGTGGATATTTACCGCCGTATCCTGCCGACGTTGAGCAATATCCTGTTGCCGGTCGGTTTGCTGAGCCTGATGATGTTCGTGACCTTGTTCTTTCCGGCCGGCAACGTCATGCCCAGAGTCGCCACCATGATCACCGGGGCGCTCACCGGGTCTGTGCTCCTGTCATCGACCAATGCGCAGCTGGGAAACGTCGGCTACGTGGTGGCCGTTGAGTATGTCTTCTATCTCTTCTTTATCCTGTGCCTGGTCTGCCTGGTGACCGTGGTTACGGCGGAACGGCTGCGAGCGACCGGGAACGCACCGCGGGCTGCAGGCGTCGAGCGCGTGGCGCGCTGGGTATTTTTCCTGGTCTGCGCCGGGGCGGCGGCTGGAACAGGGGCCATCGTTTCGGGGTAAGGAGGCTATTCAAAATAACCTGAACAGATGTGTCACGGTTCCGGCGACTTGGGATCAATCTGGTAGTTCCATTCGCCGTGGAAACCACAGCAGGTGATCGCCAGGGCGTTCATGACGTCGTCCGCTACCTTCTGGCCGGTCTCGTAGTGATTGGCGTCCAGTTCAGACTGAATCGACAGGCCTGTCTTCGTGCATGTATTGCCGATGAGGTTGACAACGGTCATCACGCTGGTTAGCGGTTGGGCACGCCAGTTCTCGGTGATGTGGCAGAACATTCGATGTTCGATTTTGTTCCATTTGCTGGTGCCAGGTGGGAAATGTCGGATGTGGATTGGCATGCCCAGATCATCGGCGAGCCGCTGAAGCTCTTGTTTCCAAAGGCGGACGCGCGCACCATTACTTCCGCCCCCATCGGCGGTGATCAAGAGTTCCCGCGCCGCCGGATACACCAGCCGACCCATCTTGAGCCACCAGCGACGGATCGTCGCGACGGCGAATTCGGATGTGTCGTGCGTCACCCCGACGCTGACCCAGCCCTCGTTCCGGCCGATGTCATAGACGCCATAGGGAATTGCCTTACCGAGCTCCGGGTCGGGGAAGTCGTGCATGTTGACTTCGACGGGCTTCTCTTTCTTCTCCCATTCCCGGCCGCCGTTCTTATAAGGACCAATCAATTCCTTCTTTTTGGTGTCGACAGAGATGACCGGTTGTCCGCGCTCAAGAAAATCTTTAACGGTGGAACCGATGAACTCAAATTGGGCGTTGCGATCCGGATGGTCTGTTCCTTCGCGCGTTTTGCGGTTCGACTGCATGCTGTAGCCAAGGCCGTCCAGAAGGCGCCAGACCGTCGCCTGGGAGACCTCATGGCCTTTCACCTGCAGTTCTTCGGCCAGCTTCGTCGTGCTTTTCGCGGTCCAGCGGAGCGGAGCCATCGGGTCGCCGCGGGTGACGGGATCAAGAAGCTTGTCAAGGTCCGAAACCAGCTGGCTATCCTTATCTTTGAGGGGCTTGCGCCCGCCGCCCGGCCTCCGAACCCGCGCGCGATTGCTCGCCGTTGCCGTCAGTTCGCCAGCCCCCTCTCCACGAAGCGCCGTCATCCCGGCATGGACTGTCGTCCTCGACACACCGGCCGCCTTCGCTACGATGCTGGCTCCGCCATGGCCCAACGACAACGCGTCAGCGCCAAGGCATAGCCTCAGCGCCCTTTCGTCCAGATGTCCGGTCAACATCTGGTATTTCCTCGCAAGCTCCCCAGGCGCGTCCATACCACCAATATGGACCCGGCAGCCTATCTGTTCAAGTTATTTTGCATAGCCTCCTAAGGGGGAAAGGCGTCCAAGACAGGCAACAGGAAGAACTCAGCGATCATGGTCTAGGAGCCCTATAATCTTACAGTTGTCCGATGCATTCAGGTGCCTGGGCCGGACTGGACGGCCTGCCCGGACTGATCCCCTTGGGACTGTTGTGGCTTTGGATCGGGGCGCGGCTATTCGCTCGGGGCCCGGCCGCGCCTCGGGGACTGGCGCCCGACACCGGGAGATAGACATGCGGGTGTGGACTGGTATTGTCGCGATGATACCAGAACCGCGACGGTGATTGAACCATGTCCGACAGCCTTGTGACCGAACCGGTCGGGATCGAACTTTCGGTCATCATTCCGACCTTTAACGAGGTGGCCAACGTCGGCGAACTGGTCCGGCGTCTCGAGACCTTGCTCCGGGGCGTCGAGTGGGAGGCGATCTTCGTCGACGACGACTCACCCGATGGCACGGCCGCCGAAGTCCGGCGCCTCGCTCGGCGCAATCCCCGGGTGCGCTGTCTCCAGCGCCTCGGCCGGCGCGGCCTGTCCTCGGCCTGCATCGAGGGGTTTCTCGCCACCTCGGCGCCCTATCTCGCGGTGATGGACGCCGATCTCCAGCACGACGAGGCCCTGCTGGTGCCGATGCTCGAGGTCCTGAGGGGCGAACCGGTCGATATCGTGGTCGGCAGCCGTTACGTCGGTGGCGGCGGCATCGGCGACTGGGACCAACGCCGGGCGCGCATGAGCGAGTTCGCGACCAAGCTCAGCCAGTTGGTCCTGCATGCCGAGGTCGACGACCCGATGAGCGGCTTCTTCATGGTCCGGCGCGAGGCGATGGAGCGCGCGATGCACAACCTGTCGGGCATCGGCTTCAAGATCCTGCTCGACTTGTTCGCCTCCTCGCCCGAGCCGTTGCGCTTTCGCGAACTGCCCTATGAGTTCCGGGCACGCCAGGCCGGCGAGACCAAGCTCGACACCCAGGTCATGCTCGACTATCTGATGCTGCTGGCCGACAAGCTGATCGGCCACGTCGTTCCGGTTCGCTTCTTCCTGTTCACGCTGGTCGGCAGCGTCGGTGTCGCCGTCCACCTGCTGACGCTGACCCTGATCTACCGGGAACTCGGCTACGACTTCGTCACCGGCCAGGTGATGGGGACCGTGCTCGCCATGGCCAGCAACTTCCTGCTCAACAACTACACAACCTATCGGGACCGCCGCCTCAAGGGCTGGGGATTGGTGCGCGGCTTCCTGTCATTTACCCTGGCGTGCAGCGTTGGAGTGGTCGCCAATGTCGGCATCGCCGCCCACCTGTTCAACGACAGCACCGAATGGCTGCTGTCGGGGCTGGCCGGCGTGATCGTCGGCGCGGTGTGGAATTTTGCCCTGACCGCGTTCTATACTTGGAAGGCGTGACCCTCGTCATTTCTGACGACATTGGTGAGACTCCAGGCCGACGTGCATCATCCCTGGGTCCTGGGGATAATAGTCGCAGTATGTAACGCGGGGTCAGGCTGTTGAGGAAGCGAAATAGCTCGATGACCGGCTGCTGATGCACAGATCGAGAATGCTTACCATGCCCATCGACTTTGATGATGGCGCGCCAGCGACAGGGTGAACGCGACGAAGGCCCCACGCGCTGATGCACGTGAGGCCCTCGTCGTGTCGAATGCCACTCGTCCAAAAACCTCGGGAACCCCGGATTACTTGATCGTCGCCGAAGGCGCCTGAGCAGGGACCTCTGCCATGAGGCAACACGAGGAAGGAAGCATCCTCTTGACCATTGTCGTCGGGGTTGCCTGAGCGGCGGGGCCTCCACCGTGATGATCAGCCGACATCACTCCGATCTCACCAATAAAAAACGGCTTGGCCTGCGCGGGATTTCCAGCCAGTGCTGCAGACATCGCCAACAGCACGACGGTGCTAAATTTCCTGCTCAACATGGTCTTCCTCCCTGGGGTTCTTATCTCTTGAAAACGATTGGATCACATCCCACGGACGTTCACTACCTGATAAGTTAATCAGGTGTTAACGGATTAAGGGTTTGCGTGGCGCCCGGCCGCTGCGCAAACCCTTAATCGTAAATATGGCAGGAGGTGAGAAGGATAGACACCAACTTTCTTAAAATCAGGCTGACGCTTCTTTAATTTTGTCCGATCTATCGGTGCTCGTAGCCATAGCACTCGCGCTACCAAACAAGTTTGCAGCGCACCATACCCCCGAAATGCTATTCCTTACACCCGTCTCAGATGAAGCTCTCGCCATGGCTCTGCCCGAGAGACCGGAATGCCTGATGCCCGCAGCGTCTATTCTGCCGTTGGAGCTGTGTCAGAATGTCGCAGGTAGGCACACGGCTTGAACAGCGGGTTGACACCCGGCCGCTTCAAATCTTGCTCCATCTCGCCCGCCACTCATTTACTGACACGGGAAAGAAATCTAGATAGCATTATTTAATAGTGTCAGCCCGTGCATGTAAGCAGCCTTAGTGCGCACCAACTGCTTGAATGAGCTGTTTTTCGCAGCCTAAGAGTCCAGACCTTTTTCGTGGTCGTCGCTGGCGCGGTGCGAAGCCCAGGATTCAGTGTATTCCTTTTCATCACGCTTCCGCGCCAAGGCTGCAGCTTTCTCAGTTTTCTC
>JADFXL010000163.1 GCA_015233585.1 Alphaproteobacteria bacterium
GGCATCAGTCGTCCCAGTGCCCCACCCAATTTTCAGGGGCTCTGTGCCGGTTCCCTTGATTCTGCCTGTGATGATTCCCAGACCTTTGTTTGTGATGATCCTGGACATTTGAGACTCCCGGCAACTCTACCTAAAACTCCTCGTAGATTCCCTGGACACCCTCGCCGTTGGTTCCGATCACATAGATCGCCAAGAGATCCAATTCGGCCGTGCCCGGGCCGCCGCCAAGGACCTGTCGATCAAGAGGAGTAGATACGCCTATGGGATAATTGAGTTCGAGCCCGTCTGCTGACGTGACGCCGGATCCCCCGATATAGATCACGTGCGAGTTGGCGCGTTTGGGCTGAATAATTATTGTCCGCGCTTTGGCGCTGGCCGCGGCAAGCGCCTCGGCCGCCGAGCTGCCAAGGGTCTTAGTGAAGTTTTTCCAAGCCATATTGCCTCCTTAGAAGCCCTGCCGATTTCGGTCGTCATCATCCTCGGTGGGGAGATCTCTCTCATCGACCACGTATGGCGTGATGAACTGCCCTCCAGCCTTGGTGCCGCAATCGGGAACGTGAAATGCCATTGCAGGATCGTCCGGCGAACGGCCATCCGGGATCTTGTGGCCCGTGGGCGCCTGGTTGAATTCCGGATCCGGCCTGCACTGCTCCCTTGGGACCTCTATTCTGTGGTCTGACATACGTCCACCTCCAAATTGATTCTATCAGCGTGCTGTCAACACCTTGCCGTTTGTCAGAAAATCTGCCTCTCCAACTGGATTCGGCAACCCCATTTGCCGCACGATGATCGAGCTGTCGCACCAGACTTCGAAATCCATCGAGATCGCACGGATGCAGAAGTGCACGTCCATAGACCTGGCGGAGTTCGTCAGATAGTAAAACCAAGGGTCGTGCATCGCTTTGAGAACCCTAGACTTTATCAACATCACGCCGGTTCCCACCCCACCGTTCACCTGAAAGAGCGCGTTTCTTGGGTAATTCAACATCGGGACCGGCTCTCCCGATCCATCCAGGTCGAAAACCAGCGGATCAAAATTTCCGGAAGATCTGAAGAAGAGCGGCGCAACGATGTCTTTGTCGTGAGCGAGGAGCCGCTCGAGGATATCTTTGGGCTCAGGAAGCATGTCATCGTCGATAAAGGCGAGATGGGTGGCATTCCCGTCGAGTGCGACTCTGCAAGACGTGTTCCTGACGTTTTGCGTTTTGACCTTTGGTCCGCCGACGAGCCAACGCACTTCATATTTGCCGGCAGCTTCGGCGCGGCCGGATTCCTGGCTGAGAGAAAGAAAGTGCGCGAATGGTAGTGGTTCAACTGCGTGGTAGACGGGAACGGAGCATAGGATTCTCTTCTCGAGCATCTTGCCTCATACATAGCCGAAGACTGAATCGACGTCGTGGGACTGCCAGTAATTGGCGCCATGCTGTGTGAAAGGGTACCTACTGTAGGCCCATTGCAGGTTTTGCATGTAGATCGAATCGTCTGACATGGAAGCGGATAGCACGTCGGCCTCGAACTGCATCCCGAATTCCTTGGCCGTCGCCGGGTCGTAATATGGGCTCTTGGGATTGAACTTGAGAACGTCCGAAAGGGCGCCGTGCACCAATATGTGACTTGGGATCGCCGGCGGCGGGGTGTCCTCGTCGTTCTCGAGTCCGGCTACTGTTCGATATGCGAGGTAAGGAAAGCCCTGCTGCATACTCGGAGTCGGATAGAGCTCGTATTGGAATCTGCCGATCTCGTCCGGAACATAATCGATCATCATGTAGACGAAGCCGGTGGTCTGGCGCCATGCGTCGTAGGTATTGACGACTTCCTGGGGCATGTTCAGACGGAGCCGCCAGCCCTGTTTATTATTGACCACGGACCAGATCATCCTCAGATTCTGCTCCATCGTGATGTAGGCCTGCATGATCTGGTAGGTAGCGCCGGGTCCGAAGTCCTGATGCCCCCATACCAAGTCAAGTTTCAGGCTCGTAGCGGAGCTGACCCCGATGATCCCATAGAAGGAGGTTGTGGTGCCCACGCGAAATTGCCGGCGGACCAGGGAACTCTTAGTTATTGTCTCCGCGGCGCTGTGGGCCTTGGCGGGCTTTGCCTTGAAGGTTGTCAGGCCTACACTGATGACCAGCAGGAATTCCTCGTTCGCGCCGCCGGCATCCAGCGTTACAAAGTCTCCGGCGCCGATGCCGACCATCGAGGCTGGGGTCACATCCTGGTATTCTGCTGGAATTGTGATTGCCGTAGAAAGCGTTGTGCTGACAAGATCGTTCACCGGCCACGTGGTGCCGGCGCCGACAATCACGTCGGATCCCTGCGTGACGGTGACGCTGCCCACGGTGTAAACAGGCGGGATGACGATCTGGCCGCGGACAAGCAACCCGGCCCACATTCTGCGATCGAGAACCTGGCGCAGACGGGTATTGATTCTTCTCTTTGCAAGCTGCGAAGGACAGTCAGGGTTATAGGTCAGGACATGGTCGACCATGGCCCGAAAATTTTCCTGTACCGCCCCGCCCCCAGCGTAGGGCTGGATCGGACCGACGACGGCCATGGCAAACTCCGATACTCAGAACAGTGCGGGCTGGGAGCATGCATCCCAGCCCGCACATGTTTATCCTGGACCAATCGCCTCAACCATCACGTTGGTCGCTGGGCCGCTCCCTATCGCAAAGGTAACCGTTCCCCCGCTATAGGTCGCGCCGATCGTGAATCCAGAGGCTCCAGCCGTCGCCAGAACCATCTCGACCTTGCCCAGACCCGTCACCCAGGTATCGCCATCGGTGATGGTCGTGAATTTCGCCAGAACCGAGTCTCGACTCCCTCTGCTGAGGAGAATCTTGCTTCCGGTAATTGGAGTTAGCACACCCATGTGTCACCCCCCTTACCAGGCCAGATTCTGGAGTAAGACCGAGTTGGTTCCGGTCGTGCCGTTGCGAGCACCCAGTGCGACGCCATAGTTCACGTTGACCTGGGAACCAGCCGCCATCCGACCGAAAGTTGAGTCGGTCCCGTAGCAGACCATGTCTCCCGCAACAGTGCTCGCCGCGGTGAGAGCCGTCACAACTCCGCCGACCTGAATCCAGGTGTAATACTGGTCGGTGATGACGGCGCCGAAAACGCCAGCGACCATGTTCACACCTGAAGCGATCGCGTCACTGATATCGGCCGTGACCTTGAAGACTCCGTTCGCCGGATCAAGTCCGGCAGTCAGCCAATAGCCAACCGCTCCGGCCGCTGTCGCGACATCTGAGGCGTCTACCTTGACGTACCGATAGATCGCTCCCTGATGCCGGTACAGGATACCGACAGGTGCCTTGGCTACGGCATCATTCGCCAACCCTGGACCGCCAGAAGGAACTTCGACGGTCTCGAGTGAACCGAAGGCGTAAAGACCATCTTTTGCCGTTACAGTCATCGAATTTCTCCTTTCGAGAATTCCTTCTGTTACAGGGTGGTTACCCCACTCAGGGTGAAGAACAGTCTGGGCGCCGGAATCAAGAGGTTCCCGGAGAACAGATACTGGCCGGCCACGTCATCGCTGTTTTGAGCCTCCTTGAAACCCGTGAAGCCAAATTGGTATTTGGCTAAAGTGCTGATCCAGAACTGGATATACTTGGTGTTGAGACCGAAGATATATCCGGCTGGGCAATACTGATCCACGGTGATTGAGGCCCCGTTCCATCGGAGACTCTGGAAGCCGATCTTTGCCACGTCCGAAGATTCCTCAAGGAATCTCTGTTGCGGCTGGACCTTGTTCCAGATCATGTCCCAGATGAGCTGGGTGGTGACGATGAGGTCGATGTGTTCATTGCCGAACCATGCCGCGCCGTAGGCAGTCTGGAGCCCCGTCATGGTGAAAGTGGTGAGGGAATTGACATAGCCGTTGATGCCCTGGTTGTTCGTGCCGGCCAGCACGCCCAGGTCGGTCCGGGTGATTCCGCCATAAGAGGTGTAAATGGTGCCATTGTCCAGGGCCTGAAGGAATCCGTCCAGGTTGATGGTCGCCGAGTTAACCCCGGTGCCGTCCAGGAAGATGTCCGTTCCCAAGAGCTTGGCCATTTTCCCCGAAGCGTTTACCATCTTCGACTCGACGTAGTTCATCGCTGCGTCGGGCCCGCGAGCCAGCACGTTGTCCGTACCGAACAGCGTGACGTTCACATAGTAGAACTTCGGGTTGACCTCGATTGCGGTGTCGGTCTGAACGTAGGAAATGTTGAAAGTCCCGCCGCGCTGGAAGGCGCCGCCGTTCAACTACGCATAGGCGATTGGATGACGGATGGTCGTGCCGCCTTCGAATCGTTCTGCATTCCTCGTCCGGAGCCGTGTGAAGACAGGCGATGATTTATACACGTTGTCCACGAGCCGCGGGACAATGTGCTTGTTCACCTTGCCTGTGATGTCGTCCCAGGTAAGAGCCATTGGAGCTTTCTCCGTAGATGTAAAGGTTACAAGTTTCCGCTAATGCGGACCTGCCATGAGCACGATGCTTCATGGCCAATCTGCACTCGCCTCTGTCTTGCTGCCTTCCATCCATGGTTCCCCGGGTGTTTTCGGTTCCACTTCCGGTTCGGGCGGCCGCCATTGGGGCGCGTGCCGCTTGGGGGCCGGCGCGTGCCAGCCCCCACTTCCAGCTTAGAACTTTCCTTCCGTCCTAAGTTCCTGAGCCATGGCGGAAGCCAGCTGACCGCTGCCGTCTGCTGGAATGCTGTCAGGAATGCCCGTCTCCTGCTTCTTGATCCTCTGCTGCAGGGGTCCTAATCCCGCTTCCCCTGCGCCGCCTTGGTCAATCGACAGGTTGGATGTCCGGAGCTTATCCTGATATTTCTTGTCAAACTCGGCTTCGATGTCCTTGCGGAGTTTTTCCTCTTTGTCTTTGGCGGTCACAAATTCATAGGCCGCATTGAGGTCTCCGTTGCGCTTTTGCGCTTCCAGGATCAAAATGTTCCGATCCAGCTCCTTACCGTAAGTCGCCCTGTAAAGGTTCTGTTTATCAATGATGTCGAACACTGCCGCACCGGCATTGTCGAGACCCTTGCTAAACATTTCCTGAGCCTTCTCGGAGGTGAGGAGTTTCCCCGACTCGATCTGTTGGTCGATCGCGGTCAGCCTTTCCTCGAGCTGTCGGCTCTTGGTGTTGGCTTCCGTGAGTTCCCGTCGAGCTTCTTTCAGCGCTTTGTCCAAATCGGGGGTGTCGCTATCCCCCCCGCCGCCGGAGGCGCCGCCAAGCGTATCCCTGGCCGTCTGCAGTTCCGCGATGGTCTGCTTGAGCTGCGCAGCATCCGCCTTGGCTTGTTTGTATTCCTTATCCACGGTTGCATGCCAGGTCTGCCACTCCTTCTTCTGGATGGCCAGATCGTTCATCGCACGTGAATAGTCGGCCTGACGACGGTATCCGTCCTCAAGCTCTTTCCGCATTGCTTCTCGCTTCGTTGCGTCCTTTTCAGTGGTAAGCAACGCCTCGAGTTCCGCTGATAACGGCATTTGAGCATTCCATTACTATCTATCTCTGGTTCGGCATCCCAAATCCGCCAGTGTCGTGTGCATCAGTGCACAGACTAGGCCATCGGCGGCCCCTGCCCGGGTCCTCCAGGAGCTGGAGGAGGAGAGCCGGCCGGACCTGTTGGGCCCGTGTCGCCTCCCGTCCCTTGCGGGGCTTTCGGTGCGGCCCTGACGGCTGCTACTCCAGAATCCAAAATGGCTGTCGCCCGAGACGCGAACGGCGCCATCATAGGTTCGGTGTTCGCCATGCTCTCCAGGACCTTCTTGATCGCCTCTACCTGTGCGACGATCGCTCCGTTGGGATCCGGCGCACCAGGCGCTGGAGCTCCTCCCGCCGCTTTGTTGGCAGCAATGGAACTCAACCCTGTGCCCGGAGGCGGTGTTGGCGGTGCCCCTTGCTGACTCTGAATGTCCGGCGACGGCAACGGTGGTCGATCCAATCCTGGAACTGGCATGGTTAGGTCACCTTACCCTTCTTCCCCGAATCGCTTTTCTGGTTGACACTGGTCGGCTCGGTTGCCAGGGGCACAAACGTGGCGGGAGACTGAATCCCCGCCGGCTGCGTATTGTCCCCGTGGCCCTCGTATTCCTGGCCAGGTCCACTGCTTGTTTTCTTGTCTTCGGCCATGATGCAGCACGAGATGCACAAGTGGAAGGCGGGCACGATGCATTCGGGTTCAGAAAAGGGGCCTATAGTCGAAGGCCAAAAGCAGGCCATCGCGATCGGGCTCAATATGTCGGGGCAGTCGAAACGCAGCAAAAGGAAAGCGGCCCGAAAGGGTTCCCGCGGGGGAGGAAGGCGATGAAGGCATCAAAGGAATGCAAGACCGACGAGAAGTATGACAAGAAGGACGCCAAGGCCGAGGGAAAGGGCCGCAAAAAGATTCGTAAGTCGGGAAGGGGCTCCGGCCGGAGATAACCATGATCGCC
>JADFXL010000164.1 GCA_015233585.1 Alphaproteobacteria bacterium
TGATCGCCAAAATGGTCAGGCTCGGATAAGTCGCTCTTGGTCGGGTCGGCCCAGAACAGCTTAAAGGTGATCCATTTGCCGTCATGGACCGCCCGCACCGAAAGCTCCGCCACCGCGGGCTCGGAACTCTGCGGCGTGGCGACCATCTGCGCCTGGAGGCCGATGGTCAGCGCGGCCGCCTTTTTCCACACGGCGTCGTCGGGATCGAGCACCGGCCCGGAACCGGCCTTGATGCGATGGACGACCAACTGATCGTCGGCCACCGCCGTTCCCAGTCCAGCCACCACTAAAGCGGCAAACAGGGAGACGCGGAAAACCAGGTCCTTGAACGTCATGGCAATTCTCTCCGCTCAGGTGATGTTGGACCGGTAGGCCTGGAGCTTCTCGTCGAACACCGAGCGGATGTAAATCGGCTCCTGCAGGGGGACCCGGACAATTTCATCTCCGTTCTCGGCATAGCCGATCACCGTATCGCCGTTGACCTTGTAATGGTGGCTGATCTCCTTGGTCGCGCCGAACAGCATCAGCGCACCCAGAAGCTTCTTGTCGTCCATGGCCCGGCGATAGGTCGCAACCGCCTGGTCGACGGTGGCGCCGAACATCTGCTTGAGGAACCAGGACGGCACATGAATGGGTGGGATATAGTAGACGTTGGGCTCCAGCCCCAGTTGCGGGAACAGCGGCCGGGCGACCTTGGCTACATGCACGATGTAGTCGAGCGGGTTGTCCTCGCGCGCCTTATCGGGCGGGGTGATGAAGCCCTGCAGGCGGATTTTGCCGATGCAGCCGATGGTGCACCGAGTCTGCTGGCCACCCTCGATCGCCGGATAGCAGCCGACGCATTTCTCGGACACCCGGTTGAGCGCGTTGAAGAACGGCTTCTTGTAAGGGCAACCCTTGACGCATTCCCGGTAACCGCGGCACCGGGACTGGTCGATCAGGACGATGCCATCCTCGGGCCGCTTATAGGCCGACTGGCGCGGACAGGCGCCGACGCAGGCCGGATAGGTACAGTGGTTGCAGATGCGCGGCAGGTAGAACATCCACTGCATGTGCGGCATCTGGAGATAAGCGCCGCCTTCGTTGATGATGTTGCCGGTCGAATCGTCTTCGCCCAGGTTGGGATTGGTGTAGTCCATGTCCTCGGGGCGATAACCCAGCACCCGCTCGCCATCGGGTGCGGCCTCGAAGATGGTTTTGCCCTGGTAGACGCCGGCATCGATCGGCTGGACGCCCAGCTTCTCCAAGATACGGACATCCCAGCCCAGGGGATAGTAGCCGTAAGGTTTGCTCTCGACGTTGTTCCAGAACATATATTCCTGACCGCGCCCCGACGTCCACGTCGTTTTACACGCAACGGTACAGGTCTGGCAGGCAATGCACTTGTTAAGGTCCATGACCATACCGAACTGCTTTTTCGGCCGGACCCCTTCGTAGAGGTAGTCCATCTCCCGACCGAGCTGCCAATTAAAGACCTTTGGCATTTGTATGCTCCTGATAAACGGGGTAAAGCAGCGGATCAGCCGACCTTGACGAAGCCGCCTTTGAGGTAGGCCAGCAGCGCCGGATTTTCTGTCGCCGGGCAGTAGCCCAGCGATGCCGGCCGCCACACGCCCTTGCCGCCCAGGCCGCCATCCTCGGCCTTGGTGAACCGAGCCATGGACTCGCGCGGCGCGCCGGTCACGGCATGGACGTCGACGTTGAAGCCCTTGGTAATCTCGTTGGTCCAGGTCTTGCGGCTGATCAGCGAGGCGGTCTGGTGGGTCGGCTTCAGCCACGAGCGGGTCAGGCTCTGCTGGCTGCCATAACGGAACAAGGCCTGGTAGTTGGTCTCGGCATTCCGGGCGAGACCGTCCGGCCGGGTTTCATGAGCTTTCACCGATCCGGGGGTGGCCGGGTAGGCGTTGTGCCACATGCGGGTGATGCCGCGTGGCGTTCCGGGATAAAAGCGAACCCGGACCAGCAGACGTGCAACCTTATACTCGGCCTTGCGTTTGGGATCGTCCCAGCCCCGGAACGGCAGTTCTGCGGGATCGCCATCAATATAGACGTAGTCACCATTGTTAAGATTCAGGGCAGCGCCATCGAGCGGATGCATGTCTACATACATCTCGCCGGTGCTGGGCATGCGTTTGTCGTGCCGGTAGATGTCACCGAATGGCCCGAACAGCACGGACAT
The DNA here is from genome assembly GCA_015233585.1 of Alphaproteobacteria bacterium. Taxonomy (GTDB): domain Bacteria; phylum Pseudomonadota; class Alphaproteobacteria; order Rhodospirillales; family Rhodospirillaceae; genus JADFXL01. The sequence continues at coordinate 2,180 of JADFXL010000164.1, forward strand.
CGTATCCGTATCAATCGGCGTCGTGTGAGCACCGTGGCGATATTTCGGCGTATGGAAAATGTAGGTGTAGCCCTGGTCCAGGAGCGGATGCCTGGTCTTGAGCAACTCATCAACCCGGTAAAGCGTGTTGCGCATCTGACGGGTGGTCGCGGAGCGGTCATCGGGGGCAATGCCCCAGTCTGCGGGCAGCTTGGGCTTGATTGCCGCATGCGGTGCCGCGGCGATGGCGCAAGGATCGTAGAACGTTGCTTCAGAGGGCTCGCGATGTACGATCAGGTTCTCACCGGCTTCGATGAACTCGATTTCCGGCCGGTAAAACTCCAGGCGTCCGGTCCTGGTGTACCAGGGGCGGGACTCGCTGACCTGTTCCCAACTGTTGATGCGAGGATAAGTGCGGGTATTCAGCAGCGCAGGAATGCCCTGTTTAGCCCGGTTTTCCAGGTCTTCGACCTTATAGCCCTTGAGAGGAGTAGAATTGTCGATAATGCGCTGAAGATAGACCTCGGGCTGGCCGCTGGTCACGAAGTGCCACATCTGTGCGAAGCGGGCATCCCCGGTAAGCTTGCCAAGTTCTTCCGCCACCAGCGGATAGACTTCGATGTCGGAAAGCGTATTGTAGATTCGCTTTAGCGGCGTGCGCGGGTAGATTTGTACGAACGGGTTGGTGTTGGACCCGGTCATGTCGGGAATCTTGAACTCCGCCCAAGAATCAACGCCATAGACGATGTCGCAAAACTCACACGACGTCGTCCACCACCACTCATTGTAAGCCACTACCTCGCACTTTGGCAGCGTATTAAACACCACATCATAAAGCCACTTCTGGTTGCCCAGACTTGAGTTGGAATTGACCTGCCAGATTGACTTGGTCGGGGTCGGCATATGGGCGCCCGCGGTGATTTTCTTGTTGCCGGCCTTCATCGGCCGTTCACCGTTGACCCAATAGTTCATGGCTTCCGCGCGATAGGTCGGACGCAGCTTGACCTGAGCCGTTGGATCGAGCTGGGGATTGAACGGATCCTCTACGGTATAGCGCGGAATGCCCGAGAACAATGTGTTCTTGTAGTTGCCGGCGAAGCTGCCGAGATTGCCGCCGTGGCGGCCGAGACTGCCGGCCAGGGCCAGCAACAGGAACTGGGCACGGTCTTTGTTGTCGTTGTTCCAGAACTGGTTCGGCCCCATGCCGCAGGCGAGCAGCGTATGTCCGTCCGAGGCCGCAATATCGCGGGCAAGATTGAGTATGGCCTGCTCGGGTGCCCAGGATATCTTCGAGACCTGAGCCGGAGTCATGTTGGCATCGAGATACTCGCGCGTAAGATCGAACACCGTGCGCACTTCAACAGATTTTCCATCGGTAGTAGTAATTTTGAAGGTGCCGTTCAAAGCCGGTTTGATGCCGAGTTGGGAGAAGTGTTCGCCGACGTGATCATGGCTGACCGCCACGGGCTTGGCGGTCTTTTCATCCCAGACGACATAGTCATTGAAATCGTGGCTATAGTGGCTATCGATTACCATTCCAGCCTGCATCACGGTTGGCAGGGCCTTTTCATTTTCTGCCAACTGTTTGGTCCAGTTTTTGTATTCTCCCTGCTGGTAGCTGGGGAAAATGTCACTGGCGTTCAGCCGCTCCAGAGTGTCCATACGGACCAGACTGGGCAGGTCGGTGAAGTTCGCGACAAAGTTTTGATCATAGAGCTTCTCAGCGATCATGACTTGAGCGAGGCCAAGCGCGAAGGTCGGGTCGGTGCCGGGCCGGATCACAACCACTTCATCGGAGCGACAGGCGGTAGACGAGTATTCCACCGTAATCGCGACCACTTTGGCGCCCTTCAGTCGGGCCTCGGTCAGCCAATGCGAGTCGGGCATCTTGGTGGTGATCCAGTTCATGCCCCAAACCAGGATCAGCTTGGCATTCTCGGTGTCGAACAACTCAAAGTCGTTGGTCTGCTCGCCGGCAACCATGGGATGGCCGGGCGGCAGATCGGTGTGGAAAGAATAGGAATCAAAGGTGCCCGAGCCCTTGGCTTCTTCCGGTTTGACGTTGCGCAGATGGGCATCGAGGAGCGCCATCGAGTTTCCCATGCGGAAGGCGCCGAAGATGCGGGTTGCGCCCTGGTAGGCCATCCCGCCACGAAACTTGGTGACCCGGGTGCCGGCGCCGCCAGCGGCCTCGACCATGTCAGGATCGTAGCCCTGGGCCAGCAACTTCTTCTTGCCCTCGTCGCCGGAATAGGTCTTGGCAATATTATAAAGCGCCTTTGCGTGATATGAAGCGGCCTCGGCGTGGCTGACCTTGACCCAGCCATCCCATCCACGGTTCATTTTTTCCTTGGGGGCAGCTCCGGTCTCGGGGTCGCGCGGGAAGCCGGCATTGACCCACTCCTTGAAGCCCTTGCGAACAAAGGCGCCGTTGACCCGGCGGTCGCCGTAAAAGCGCCGCGCCAGCACCAATCCCTTCTGGCAGCACCGTGGGTCCCAGCGTGCCGACGCCTTGTTGCCGTAAAGGTCCTCAGCCTTGCTATAGCCATAGGTCGGCTCGATCCGCACCACGACATCGTTTTTGACAAAGGCGTTAAGCAAGCAGTTGTGCGTATCGTTAGGACAACACATAAAGACGAAGGATTTATCGGTGCGAAACATATCCCGGTAAAGGTGCTCCCAGTCGCGGTCCGGATAATCGGACAACGGATTGGCCACCGATACCGGAGCCAGATGACGGAAGTCGGCCAGAGCCGCCCCCGGCACCGCCAGTGCTCCGAAACCGGCGGCTCCGGCGATTTTCATAAAGCGCCGCCGGGAACAAGAAGGGTTTCTCGTCTCTGCCATTGTCCATTCTCCCGAACTCGTGTGACCCGGCGGCTGCTATCACGAATAACGTAGGCAGCCGCTTCCGCAGGACTTTGAGCGCCGCGTTTGGTTGTGCGATCGACGACATCAAGCTTCTCATGCCATATCAGAGGCGCTCGACCATGAACTTGACGTTCGTCAAGTCCGGAGTACGAACAGAGCCCCTCCTGCCGCGACATTCCGCCGCACTTATCGCAGCAAGGGTCGCCAGTCCAACCGCTGGATATTAAACGACGAACTGATGGGTGGCCTTCGTACGGCACCTGTGTAGCTACCGTATCAGCCGATTCCACCGGAGCTACCGCCGACCAAGACAGCGGGCTCCAAATGGCGTATCTTCCTGGTATTGGATGGATCGGTCTACACATGGCCGCTCATGATAGGCACCGGGACCGTCAAGCATGATTGCGGCCCCGGCGGTCGGTCGCTCAGAGACTTTTATCGATCTGCTCCTGACGGAGTGGCGCCCACCCATCCCACAACCGAGCAATCATCACCTGGGACAACGCGATAAGCCTTGTGCCGTCAACGTCCGGCCCGGACCTCGCGTGATCGGCGCCTTCCAGCATTTCGCGGCCGGGGTCGTCTTCGCAGCGGCGGCCGGCGAGTTGTTGCCCGAACTGATGGTCCACGAGAGTTCTCTCCCGATCCTGATCGGCGGCGGGCTCGGAATCGTGGCCACCTACGCCATCAAGGCGATCGAGTCCTATTACGGCGAAGCCTCCTCGTTCATCCTTTCGGTCCTGATCGACACGCTGGTCGATGGGCTCATCATCGGCATGGGCTTCGTCGCCGGGGCGGCCCAGGGGTTCTTGTTGACTTTCGCCCTATCCGTTGAAGTGCTGTTCCTCGGGCTGGCGCTGACCTCCAGCCTGTCCGCGCGGTTTTCGGCAGCCGCGATCATCGCCCTCAGCGTCGTCATCGGTGCCATGCTGCCGGCCGGCGCCTGGCTCGGCCTGATGGTTGCTGGCCTGCCGCCGGCGGTCATCACCGCCGGCTATGCCTTCGGCCTGATCGCCCTCCTCTATCTCGTGACCGAGGAACTGCTGGTCGAAGCCCACACCCGTCCCGACACGCCCGCCATCACGGCGCTGTTCTTCGTCGGCTTCATGCTGGTGGTCCTGATGGAGCACCACATCCGGTTCGCGGGGGCGGGATAACCGGATGGATCCCCGCCGACGGTCTCCTGTCCCGATGTGGAGGCCCGGCCGTCTGCAGGCACTGACGGCGACAAGAACGGCGCGCTGTCTTCATGAACTGTCCTGCTCACTGTCGCCGTGGGCGCAAATCAGGGCAGATTCACGACCGCCCAGCCTCGCACAGGCGAGGTTCGAGGCAACCGTATTACCGCCCGCCGGCTGACCAGCGCGAC
>JADFXL010000165.1 GCA_015233585.1 Alphaproteobacteria bacterium
CTCCTTCCGTTCCGGAGCGGATGGCTGGTGGATGAAGCCATAGGTGGGGTAAACGTGGCCGTAGGTTCCTATCCGGTTCATCAACCGAACTTCACTCCAGTCGTTGTCGGGGGAGACGTCGATGGCCGGCTGGCGTTCGTGGATGACGCCGCGGGTATCGCCCTCGTGACCCCAATTGGCGTGGGTAACGAGAATTTCGCGTGGACCCGCTATTTCCGCCACCACACAGACATGGCCGCGCCGCAATTTGCTGGTTTGCCGGAATACCAGAACCGATCCGATCTTTGGTTGATGGCCCCGCGGGTAGTGATTTGCCGCCTTGTCCCACCAGGTCCAGGCGTCGCCTCGCAGATCAAGGCCGGACACCGTCCGGGCGAACGGCACGCATTGCAGAAAGGCCCCGGTATTGGGGTAGGCTTCAAGGGCGAGGGCGGGATCAGGGTGATGGGCTTTGGGGCGGAGGGAGCGGGGGCCGGGGGTGGCTCGGGCGTCGCACAAGCCGCCAGGATCGCCCCCGCCAACAGGATGAATCCGTTTCTCATTGGCAATATTCCGTCAAACTTCGACGGCGCCAATGGTTCGGTAGGCGGAGGCAAGCGCCACAGCCGCCGTGCGATCCCCCTCCTTGGCCCGCTGGGCCAGAACGGTGACACAACCGAGGACGATCATCTCAAGTTCGGGAACCTGCAAGGCCTTCAGGAACTGTTGCGGGTTGCTCTTCAATGCGAACACGAGGGGGTTATTCATGACGGTCTCCATTGATACGGCACGACACTATCACGATATTCTTCGCGACACGCAATGATCGTTTGCGGTATTATGGGACCGTTTGCGGCAGTGGGGATAAAGGGGGGGCGTCTCGCCCGGCTCGCCGGGAAGGGATGCGGTGTTTGCGGGCGGAAACACTTTTATCCTTCCCTTGGGACCATAAATAGTCAACATTGTCCAATCGGATGAAGGTCTTCGTCGGGAGGGTTAGCCTCGTGGACTATGAGGGGTATTTTACGCAGCGGCTCACCGAATTGAAGCGCGATGGCCGCTATCGTATCTTTGCCGACATCGAGCGTATCGTGGGGGCGTTCCCTAAGGCCAGGAGCCATCGCAATGGCCGGGTCGAGGAAATCACGATCTGGTGCTCCAATGACTATCTGGGGATGGGGCAACATCCCGATGTTCTGGACGCCATGGTGAGCGCCATTCGCGAATGTGGGGCCGGAGCGGGGGGAACCCGCAACATCTCTGGCACCAATCACTATCACGTCCTGCTGGAACAGGAGCTGGCGTCGTGGTGCGGCAAGGAATCCGCCCTGTTGTTTACGTCGGGGTATGTGGCCAACATGACCGCGCTGGCGACTTTGGGGTCCGCCATTCCCGGTCTGGTCATGTTTTCCGATGCCAGCAACCATAACTCCATGATTGAAGGCGTGCGCCATGGGCGTTCGCCAAAGGAGATCTTTCGCCACAACGACCCCATGCATCTCGAACATCTGTTGAGCAAGTACCCCAAGGATTCGCCCAAACTGGTGGCGTTCGAGTCGGTCTATTCCATGGACGGCGATATCTCTCCCATCGCCGAATTGTGCGATGTGGCGGAGCAGCACAACGCCATGACCTTCATCGATGAGGTCCACGCGGTCGGAATGTATGGCCCAACCGGGGCCGGGGTGGCGGAACGGGACGGTCAACTGGGCCGGATCAGCATCTATCAGGGGACGCTGGCCAAAGCCGTCGGTCTGGTGGGCGGATTCATTACCGGTTCGGCGGCCATGATTGATTTCGTCCGCAGTTTCGGCAACGGGTTCATCTTCACCACCTCCATACCGCCGGCGGTGGCGGCCGGGGCGCTGGCCAGCGTGCGCCACATCCGGAATAACGAGAGCCTGCGCCTGCGTCACCAGGAACGCGCCGCCACTCTCAAGCGCCGGCTGAAGGAAAGCGGCCTGCCTGTCATGGACAGCTCCGTCAGCCATATCGTGCCGATCATGGTGGGGGACGCGAGCTTGTGCAAACAGGCGAGCGACGATCTTCTCGCCCGTCACCGCATCTATGTGCAGCCGATCAACTATCCCACGGTTCCGGTCGGTTCCGAACGTCTGCGTATCACGCCCACGCCGCTGCATGACGATGCCGCCATGGATCATCTGGTGACGGCTTTGGTGGACGTGTGGAGTCGACTCGGTATCCGCAAGGCGGCTTGAGCCGGAGATTTGGCGAGGTGTGGGGATGACCGCCTCGATATCCTGCGGGCTGCCGCCCACACCCGCTCGGGGCCTGAGGCCCCGAACCCCCGTTTATAAATAAACAATGGGGCTTGTATTCGTTCCCGCCTTCGCGGGGATGACGACCGAAAGGTGACTGTGGGAAGTTTATTTTCAATCTGGAATTATTCACAAGGTTGCCCTGCGATAGCTCCGAGGCATCGTTGAACGGGCGTTGGTTTATGGTAAAAGTTCGTCCATGACCGAATCACCTCAAGACCCACAGGAACGCCGAGGGCCGGCGTTGCGGGCCGATCCGTCGGACAGGTTTCGACCGGCCCCACCTCCCGACGCTCTGCCACCAACGCGGCCGCCACCAACGCGGTCAGAACCGCAGCGGTCAAAAAAGAAAAAACCCGCCTCCAAATCAAAAGGTGGTAGCGCGAAACGGCGCCCCGGCCCCAACACAGGCTCACCCGGTGGGGGAGGGCGCCGCAACAGGCTGGGGTGGCGGCTGGTCCGGTGGAGCTTGTCGCTGGGCGTGTGGGGCATCATCGTGGTGGCACTGGTGGTGGGGTGGTACTCGGCGGATCTGCCCGATATCGAGTCCGTCACAGCGTTGCAGCGGCGCCCCGGCATCACGCTGATCGGCATGGGCGGCGAGAACATCGCCACCTATGGCGATGTTTACGGCGATCCGGTGCAGCTTGGGGATCTGCCGCCCTATTTGCCCCAGGCGGTAATCGCCACCGAGGACCGGCGCTTCTATAGCCATTTCGGCATCGACGTGTTTGGGATGGTGCGCGCGGCGGTCATCAACCTGCGCGCGGGCCATGTCGTTCAGGGCGCAAGCACCCTTACCCAGCAGATGGCCAAGAATCTGTTCCTGACCTCTGACCGCAACTTCAAGCGCAAGATCCAGGAAATGATCCTGGCCTTGTTGCTGGAACACAGGTTCACCAAGGATCAGCTTCTCACGCTTTATCTGAACCGGATCTATCTTGGCAACGGGACGTATGGGGTGGAAGCGGCGGCGCGGCGCTATTTCGGGTGTTCGGCGCGGCAGCTCACGCTTTATCAGGCGGCCATGCTGGCGGGTCTGCCTAAGGCGCCCTCCCGTTTCAATCCGGCCTCCGATCCCAAGGCGGCGGATCGGCGCACCCGTCAGGTTCTGCAAAACATGGTCAATGCCGAGATGCTGTTGCCGGCCCAGGCTCAGGCCGTGCAGGCCTCGGCGGTGGAGGCGACCGCAGCGGCCCAGGTGCCGATCGGGCGGTATTTCGGCAACTGGGTCAAGGATCAGGTCGCGTCGTTCATTGGCCCAATCGACCGCGATCTGGTGGTGATGACCACGCTGGACCCGACGCTTCAGCGCGAAAGCGAACAGGCCCTGGCCGCGCTCATGGACTCCGGTGCCGCCGTCAAGGCCAGGGTGGGGCAGGGGGCTATTGTGGTGATGAGTCCCGACGGCGCCGTGCGAACCATGATCGGCGGTCATGACTATGGCGAAAGCCCGTTCAATCGCGCCACTCAGGCGGCGCGGCCACCGGGGTCGGCCTTCAAGCCGTTCGTATATCTGGCCGGGCTGGAAGCGGGGCTTGCCCCAAGCTCTACGATCGAGGCCGCTCCCGTCCGGGTCGGGCATTGGAGCCCCAAGAATTTCTCGCACCGGTTCGAAGGCCCCGTGACCCTGAGCCATGCTCTGGCGCATTCCATCAATACGGTGGCGGTGCGCATCGCGCAGCGGGCCGGCCTCGATCATGTGGTTCAGGTGGCCCGGCGGCTGGGCATCAATATGCCCAAACATGTCGACATGTCGGTGGTGCTGGGCACCAGCGAGGTCAGTCTGGTGGATCTTACCGCCGCTTATGCCGTGTTCGCCAATGGGGGGCAGGGCGTGCTTCCGTATGGGATCGTCGAAATCCGCGATCGCGACGGGCAGGTGTTGTACCATCGCTCGGGCGGGGGGCCGGGGCGGTTGGTCAGTGCGGCTCATGCCGGGGCCATGAACCAGATGATGGCTGGCGTCATTACCGGGGGAACCGGGAAGAAAGCGGCGCTCAACCGGCCTGCCGCCGGCAAGAGCGGCACGACTCAGGATTTTCATGATGCGTGGTTCATGGGCTTTACCGCCGATTATGTCGCCGGGGTCTGGCTGGGCAACGACGACAATGCGCATATGAAGGACGTGACCGGCGGCAGCCTGCCCGCCGCTTTGTGGCACGATGTGATGATGGCCGCGCACAGGAATTTGCCGCCAAGACCGCTGGCCGAAACCGGGGGGGTGGCTTTTGACACCCAGGTGGCGTCGCCGGCTTCGGCTTCGGCTCCGAGCGAATTGCCCGCTTCGGATTCCGACTCGGGCATGTTGGATCGTTTGATCGAGGGACTTTTTGGGAGATAGAGATGCGAGGGGCCTTGGGCCCCTCGCGCTCCCCGTTCATAAGATAAATGGGAAGCACGAGGGCCTGAGGCTCTCGTGCTTTTCTCTTCCGGTAAATTGCCTATGTTCGCTTTGTATCAGAGGCGGTGGGGGCGCTGCCACGCTATTGCTCTGAGGCTGACATGCGTAACCGACTGCTACCACGAAGTCTGCTGGCGCGTTCTCTCCTCATTATTGTCATGCCGCTGGTGCTGTTGCAGCTTGTTTCCGCCTATGTGTTTTTTGGTCGGCACTGGGATGCGGTGACGCACCAGTTGTCCACGGCATTGGTGGGCGACGTCGCCGCCGTAATCGACTTTCGCCGCGCCCATCCTCTGAAAGAAGATCGCGACGCGTTCTTCGCGTTGGCCCGCAACGACCTGCAACTTGACGTGAGGATGATCGACGGGGACATTCTGGGCCGGACGCCGCCTCCCGCGACCGAGGATGCCCGACTGGTCGAGTCCCTGTCGGAAGTCTTGCGCGATCGCCTCCTGCGGCCGTTTACCATTGATGCCAGCGTTCCGGTCGGCAAGGTCCGTATCCGCATTCAGTTGACCGACGGGGTGCTGGAGGTGCTGACCCCGCGCAAACGCTTGTTCAGTGTCACCACCTATCTGTTCGTTTTGTGGATGGTGGGATCTTCAATGTTTCTGTTTGGCATCGCCTCGCTGTTCATGCGCAATCAGGTGCGGCCAATCCGGCGCCTGGCGGCGGCCACCAACAATTTCGGCAAAGGCCGCGACGTTCCATTCTTCAAACCCGAGGGCGCGACCGAAGTACGTCAGGCGGCTACCGCCTTCAACCATATGCGCGCGCGGATCAAACGCCAGATCAATCAGCGCACGGAGATGCTGGCGGGGGTATCGCATGATTTGCGGACCCCGCTGACGCGGATGAAGCTCCAGCTCGCCATTCTGGAAGAGTTCGAAGGCGTGGACGAGCTTAACGAGGATATCGCCGAAATGGAGCGGTTGATCGAGAGCTACCTCGCTTTCGCCCGTGGCGAGGGTGCCGAGGCAACTCAGACGGCCAGCCTTTCGCAACTCATCGAAACCGTGGCGGGACGATTTCGTCGCAACAACGCCGCGCTGGATATCCATATTGAGCGCGATCTCGTGATTCCCATGCGACTTAACGCCATCGAGCGTTGTCTCTCCAACCTGATCGACAATGCGGCACGGTATGGAACCAACATCGCCGTCCGCGCGGGCCAGCGCGGCGATGTCATCGAGGTCACCATTGACGACGATGGCCCCGGCATCCCCGTCAGCAAACGTACCGAGGTGTTCCGGGCTTTCATTCGTCTGGAGGGTTCCCGTAATCCCAAGACCGGCGGCGTCGGCCTCGGACTAACCATCGCCCTCGACATTGCCCACGGCCATGGCGGTGACATCCTGCTCGAAGACAGCCCCCTAGGTGGCCTGCGCGCCCGGTTGCGGCTGCCGATTTAGAAGGGGGGGCAAATGCCCCCTCAACCGGTCAGTTCAGAAATTCGCTGCGGTGGACGCCCCAGAAATCCGTGCGCTTGATCCAGCCGACACGGTTGCCGATTCCCACGCGGCAGAAGAGGGAGTCCTTCGGACAGGACATCAGCAGGCCCACCACACCCGGCTCGACCATGGCCAGAGGGGGGGCGGTTTCGGAATCGGCGCTGCGCAATGGATGAACGGCACCTATAACCATGATGGTTCGCCGTCCCGCCAACATGCTTTGATGCACCCAGCCCTCGGAACCCTCCCAG
>JADFXL010000166.1 GCA_015233585.1 Alphaproteobacteria bacterium
TTATCGTGCTGGCGACGGGATGTTCCGCAAGTATCGCATCGCCTTGATCGGCGGTCGCCCCTTTGTGTGTCACGTTGCCGTGGGCGAGCACTGGATGCTGCATTACCTCAACGCCGGAATGCTTGATAGTGCGGAGAAACGGGCGGAAGAGGCGCGGGTGTTTGCGACCTTCGACGACGATTTTGCCCGTCGCCATGCGGTGGCGCTGAGGGCTTTGGTCGAGCGGGTGGGGCTGGACTATTTCGTCATTGACTGCGCCGAGACCCGGGACGGCGAACTGCTGCTGTTCGAGGCCGATACCGCCATGATTATTCATGACATGGACCCGCCGGACCTCTTCCCCTACAAGTCCCCACAGATGAAAAAGGTGTTTGCAGCGTTTCAGGCGATGCTGCGCGCGATGGTGGTGAAATGAAGCGAAGCGGCGTGAAGCCGTGGTCTGCCACCCACACCCGCCTGGGGCGTCACGCCAACGGCGTGCCGTCGGCACGATACCCCAAACCCCCTTTGTTTATAAAAAAAATGGGGTCTGGGGCATTAGCCCCAGGCAGGTTCGGGCGGCAGCCCGATGCCTTGGCCGGGGCGGGGGGAGCGGTCTCGTGATCACGCAAGTCCTCAACGCCCGCACGGCCGCTTTCGCCTGGTCTCTGATGAAAGCGGCAGAGCGGACCGCTCCATTTGATCCCGATCTGCTGGCCCTGGTAGGGCCGGACGCCGCTACCCCGCCGGCCGCCTCATCGCTCCTGAACCGATTGATCGGCAGCCCCATATCGCAAGCGGCACTGGACTCCGAGGCGATGCGCCAGGGGTGGGCGGTGGCGCCGCCAGCCGAATACCTCTTGACCACCGGCGGCGATACCCGCCTGCGACTCGACCCGGAAACCGGCCTCAACCGCTATGGGTGCAGTCCGCGCCCGCGCCCTGAGGCCATCACCTTTGCTTCGACCACGGCCACCTCCATTTCCGTGGGAGCCTTCCGCCAGGTGGAGTCACTGCGGCAATCCCTGCTCCAGGCCGCCATTGTCGGCCAACTGTCCCAAGCCTATACCCGCGCCATGGAAGACACCCGGTCCGAAATCCTGGCATTGTCGGGAGCCGCTGCCGTGCCTGGGTGTCAGGCGGTTCTGACGCCATCGGGCACCGATGCCGAATTCTACGCCCTGGAACTGGCCCTGGCCGGGCATGATCGTCCGCTCACCAACATTGTGATCGCGCCGCACGAGACAGGCAGCAGCGTTGTTCCGGCGGCTTCGGGCCGCAATTACAACACCATCACCGCGCTGGGCGTTGGCGTCGAGATTGATGCACCCGTCGACGAAACCAGCGCCGCGCGGGTGGAAATCAACAGCGTTCCCGTCCGTGATGCCGCCGGAGAACTGCTGCCGGTGGCGGAGGTCGACGCGACGGCGGAGCAATTCGCCGCTGCCGCCGTAAAGGCCGGACGCCGGGTACTGTTGCACCTGCTGGATACCTCCAAGACCGGCATGGTCGCTCCCAGCGTGGCGTGTGTGGTTGCGCTGGCGCGGCGCTTTGCGGGCCATCTGGACGTGATCGTCGATGCCTCGCAATTGCGTATGTGCCCGGAGACGATTGCCGCGTACCTTGGCCAAGGCTTCATGGTCATCCTCACCGGATCAAAATTCTTCACCGGCCCGCCGTTCGCTGGCGCCCTGCTGGTGCCGCCGGGAATCGGCCTGCGGGTTGTGGGGGACGAAGCCTGCCTGCCGGCCGGATACAGCGCCTATACCACGCGCGCCTGCTGGCCAGCCCCATGGGCGGCCTATTGCCGCAATCTGAACGACAGCCTCACCCTGGGGGTACTGTTGCGATGGTGGGCAGCCTTGTGGGAAATGAGGGCCTTTCACGCCATCACCGTTCCGGGACCACGTCTCATTCTGGACACCTTCATCCGGGTTATCGGCGAGGCCGTGGATCTGTCCCCGGTTCTGCGCCGTCTGCCGGTGCCGGTTCCCGATCGCTCGCCGCTGATCGGGGGGCAGGGTTGGGACGGTCTGCCAACGATCCTGCCGTTTGCCCTTGTTCCCGAGGGGGCTTCGGCGCCGCTTGACCTTGCCATGGCCCAACGGCTTTACGGCTGGCTCAATCGCGATGTCTCGGCTTGGCTGCCTGCAATGGCTCGTGACGAGGAGCGCCGTCTGGCCTCTTTGCGCTGCCATATTGGCCAGCCGGTTTTGCTGGGGGAGACCTTGTGCGGGCTGCGTCTGGCCGCCGGTGCGCGCTTGGTCTCCGACGGTCCCGCTCTGCTTGAGCAGGAAATTGCCGACGCCAGGCGGGTGTTGGCGAAGATCGCTTTTTTGCTCCGGCATCTGGAGCATTTTGCAGCTTCGATCGGGTAGCCCCCCCGCCGGGGTAAGCGGGCATACGATTCCACAGTAGAAATTGAGGAAATGATCGGGGCTATCGCCCCGAACCCCATCTGGGGCTATGCCCCAGCCCCCCTTTATTTTTATCAAGGGGGTTTGGGGCCAATAGCCCCAAGCGGGTTTGGGCGGCAGCCCAAATTCTTGAATCCTGCCGTGGCTGAACGCCAGATTCGCCCGCTTCTGGCTAGAATCCCATGCCGCACATGCCGCCGCCGCATCCGCCCATGCCGCAGCTTGGGGCCTGGGGTTCGGAGGCGGCGCGGCTGCTGGCACCGCCGACATTCGGTGCCATGATACCCTTGGTGACGGCGGTATCGCCACAATGCGGGCATTTGAGCGAGCCTTCGGCCAACTTGGTCTCAAACTCGGCACTATTGGTGAACCAGTCGTCGAATACGTGTTCATGGGAACAGCGCAGGCTGAAATGAATCATTATTGGCCCCTCCGGGGATGTGATGGTTTTCTCGAAGCGCCTCTTATAGCGCGGTGCGCCTTCTGGTCCAAGATGTCGCGGACCTCTTTCCTCCGCGCTCTGCGAATGGTAGGGTCGTCTTTATCGTGTGGTCAGTTCGATTCTGTTCCCCCTCTCGGGTTGCGGGGGGGGATGTCTCGCATTATATAGGGCGGGACATCAATGTACGGCTGGGTCCGGCGGCGATGCGGCAGTTTTTTGAAGGGAGCTTTCGCGGTGCCGATCCGGGCCGCGCGAGTCGGCTGATAGAAGAGAGTAGAGGACGAACATGAGCAAGGTGATCGGCATCGATCTTGGCACTACGAATTCTTGTGTTGCCATCATGGAGGGCAAGGATACGCGCGTTATTGAAAACGCCGAGGGCGCGCGTACCACTCCGTCGATAGTGGCGTTCACGGACTCCGACGAACGTCTGGTAGGGCAGCCTGCCAAGCGTCAGGCGGTCACCAATCCAGAAAATACCCTGTTCGCCATCAAACGTCTTATCGGCCGGCGCTATGACGATCCGCTGACCGAGAAGGACAAGACCCTGGTCCCCTACAAGATCGTGCGGGCCGACAACGGCGATGCCTGGGTTGAAGCCGACAAGCAGAAATATTCCCCCAGCCAGGTCAGCGCCTTCATCCTGGGCAAGATGAAGGAAACCGCCGAGGCGTTCCTTGGCGAAAAAGTTACCCAGGCGGTCATCACCGTCCCCGCCTATTTCAATGACAGCCAGCGCCAGGCGACCAAGGACGCCGGCCGTATTGCCGGGCTGGAGGTGCTGCGCATCATCAACGAGCCGACCGCCGCCGCGCTGGCCTATGGCATGGACAAAAAGAAGTCCGGCGTCATTGCGGTGTACGATCTGGGTGGCGGCACGTTCGATGTCTCGGTGCTGGAGATCGGCGACGGCGTGTTTGAAGTCAAGTCGACCAATGGCGATACGTTCCTTGGCGGCGAGGATTTCGACTACCGCATCATCCAGTACCTGGCCGATGAATTCCGCAAGGAGACCGGCATTGATCTGCGCAAGGACCGCCTCGCCCTGCAACGCCTGAAGGAAGGCGCGGAAAAGGCCAAGATCGAGCTGTCGAGCGGAGTGCAGACGGAAGTCAATCTGCCCTTCATCACCGCCGACGCCAACGGCCCCAAGCACCTCAATATCAAGCTGACCCGTGCCAAGCTGGAAGCTCTGGTTGAGGATCTGATCGCCCGCACCGTCGACCCGTGCAAAAAGGCGCTCAAGGACGCAGGCCTGAAGCCGAACGAAATCGACGAGGTTATCCTGGTCGGCGGCATGACGCGGATGCCCAAGGTTCAGCAGACGGTCAAGGAATTCTTTGGCCGCGAGCCGCACAAGGGCGTCAATCCCGACGAAGTGGTGGCCATTGGCGCCGCCATCCAGGGCGGCGTGCTCAAGGGCGAGGTAAAAGACGTTCTGTTGCTGGACGTAACCCCGCTGTCGCTGGGTATCGAAACCCTGGGCGGGGTGTTTACCCGCCTGATCGACCGCAACACCACCATTCCGACCCGCAAGAGCCAGGTGTTCTCAACGGCGGAGGATGGACAGACCGCCGTCACCATCCGGGTGTTCCAGGGGGAACGCGAAATGGCGGCCGACAACAAGATTCTGGGCCAGTTTGACCTTGTCGGCATCCCGCCTGCCCCGCGCGGTGTGCCTCAGATCGAGGTTACCTTCGACATCGACGCCAACGGTATCGTCCATGTGACCGCCAAGGACAAGGCGACGGCCAAGGAACAAGCGATCCGCATTCAGGCTTCCGGCGGCCTGTCCGACGACGACATCAAGAAGATGGTGCGGGACGCCGAGGAGCACGCTCAGGAGGACAAGGCCCGGCGGGAGGCCGTCGATGCGCGCAATCATGCCGACGGCCTGATCCACTCGACTGAAAAGAGCCTCAAGGAATTCGGCGACAAGATCGCCGCCGACGAAAAGAAGCATATCGAATCCGACCTGGAGGCCCTCCGCTCGGTGCTTGACTCCGGCGATGCCGGCAAGATCAAGGCCAAGACCGATGCGCTGATGCAGTCGAGCATGAAGCTGGGCGAGGCCATGTACAAGGCCGGGCAGGAGCCGGGCGGCGCCCCCGGTGAAGGCGCGGCAGCGGCTGGACCCGGTTCTGCGGCGGGTGGCGACAGCGGCGTGGTGGATGCCGACTTCGAGGAAGTCAAGGACAAGAAGTAAGCCGGGGCGGGCGCGTGGGCCAGGAACAAGAAAATCGGGACGGCCTCAAAGTTGATGGCTGTTCCCCCCGGAGTGGGTCTTTATCATGAGTAAGCGGGACTATTACGAGACGCTGGGCGTGCCACGCAACGCTGGCGCCGACGATATGAAAAAAGCGTACCGGACCCTCGCGATGAAGCTCCATCCGGATCGCAATCCGGGGGACAAGAGCGCCGAGCAGAAATTCAAGGATCTGAACGAAGCTTACGAAGTTCTGAAAGACGACCAGAAACGGGCGGCCTATGATCGCTTTGGCCATGCCGCCTTCGAAGGTGGCGGCGGTGGACCTCGGGGCGGCGGCCCAGGCGGCTTCGACTTCCATTTTGCGTCCGGATTTGCCGATATCTTCGACGAGATGTTCGGCGATATGATGGGCGGGCGGCGAGGCGGCGGCGGCGGTGGCCAGCGCGGCGCCGATCTTCGTTTCAATATGGAAATTTCGCTGGAAGAGGTATTCTCGGGCAAGGTGACGGAAATCCGTGTGCCAAGTTCGGTGGCGTGTGAACCGTGCAAGGGGGCTGGTGCGGCGGGCGGCGCCCCTCCGGTGACTTGCTCCATGTGCGGCGGCTCCGGCAAGGTGCGCGCCCAGCAGGGTTTCTTCACCATCGAACGGACCTGCCCCAACTGCCAGGGTCAGGGACGGGTCATCAAGGATCCGTGCCCATCGTGCGGCGGGACCGGACGGGTACGCAAGGAAAAGACCCTCCAGGTGACAATCCCGGCCGGGGTGGAGGATGGCACCCGTATTCGCCTCGCCAGCGAAGGGGAAGCCGGGATGCGCGGCTCGCCTGCGGGCGATCTTTATATTTTTCTCAGCGTTCGGGCGCATCGGCTGTTCCAACGCGATGGCGCCAATATTCATTGCCGGGTGCCGATTTCCATGACCACGGCGGCGCTGGGCGGCAACATCGAGGTGCCGACCATCGACGGCTCGCGGACGCGGATCACCATTGCCCCCGGCACCCAGACGGGCCACCAGTTCCGCTTGAAGGGCATGGGCATGAGCGTGCTCCGTTCCCCGTCGCGCGGCGACATGTTCGTCCAGGCTCAGGTCGAGACTCCGGTCAACCTGAACCGCCGCCAGGAAGAACTGCTGCGCGAATTCGAAAAGGCGGGCGAAGGCAAAACCCACAGCCCCGAGTCTTCCGGCTTCTTCCAGAAGGTCAAGGAATTGTGGGGGGATCTGAAGGACTGAGAAGTGGGCTGCCGCTCACACCTGCTCGGGGCGTCGTGCCAAAGGCACGCCTACGGCGTGATGCCCCGAACTCCCTATA
>JADFXL010000167.1 GCA_015233585.1 Alphaproteobacteria bacterium
AGAAAGTTGATGGTTCCGTCCGAGGACAGATTGAACAGCGTGAGGTAGCCGGACCGCTGACCACTGACGGTGAACGCCAGTTGCTGGCCGGTCCGGTGCAGCTTGTCGTCGGGCACCAGGGCCACCTGCAACACGTTTTTCTGTGCCGCCGCCTTGATCGTGTCCACCAGGAGCATCTTGTCCACCACCCGCTGGACCCGCTGGAGATCGGCCAGGGGATCGCCGCCCGAAGACGAAGCCGCTGCGCCATAGGACACCACATCGCCAAACCGGCTGGTGATCACGCCCCGCTTGCCATCCCAGGTCAGCGTCGCCTGATCTTCCGGCACCAGATGCACGCCTTTCAACTGGCGCACCAGGGACGGAAGGTCGGCCGGGCCAGCGTTGACGATGGCCAGTTTCAGCCCCGGCGTAACGTCCTGTGGGGGCGGGGCTGGCGGTGGAGGGGCGGGCTTTTCGGACACGTCCCGCAGCGGAAGCTTGAAATCATCGCGAATGGCTATCTGAGGATGCTGTTGTCCATCGGTGCGCGTGCGCACAACCTCGCCCACGTAGCTTTCCATCTCGCGCCCGCGAAGGACGCCATCATGGTTGACATCGGCAGAGCCATCCAGAGCACGCGCCACCGCGAAACTGAGTGCCCCGCGCGGCTGGTTGTTGATCTCGATCTCGGGGTCCAGCTCGTCGGGCGGCACGGCCCCCAGATGCGCCACGTTGGGCAGAACCACGTCGCCAGCCTCGGCCGTGGTTCCGTGGGACAGCCCGGCCAGCCGGTCGTCTTCGAGCAGGGGGGTGGTGACGGAGCGGGTCTTGAACTTTGGCTTGGCGGCATAGGCGCGGGTCATGGTGCCGGCGTGACAGGAATCCGCCACGAACACGACGTTCAACTTGGGCACCGCCCGCAACATCTGACCGAACTCAGCGTCCAGAATCCGCTGATAGGTGCCCTCGCCCTTGAAGGCGAAGCCGGGCAGCACCACGAATTGCTGCAACCGGTTCTGGCCGGGGACCGGCACCTGGGCCCCATGGCCGGCAAAGGTCAGAAACACGGTATCGCCCGGTTTGGCCTCTGCGGTGATGGCCTTCCAGGCGGCGAAGATGGAATCCCGGTCGGCCTGGGCGTTGAGCAGAAGGCGGACATCCTTGGGCTTCAGTCTCCCCAGCGCCTGGGCGATATCCTTGGCGTCGTTGACGGCGCCATCCAGGGGATTGACGTGCTGATATTCATCGATGCCGATCACCAGGCCGTAGAGATCCGCCTGGGCCGGCGCGACTCGGACCAGCAGGGCCAGGATTAGAATCGCGAGGGAACGGAACAGCCTGCCGGGGCTATCGCCCCGGACCCCATTTGGGGCGATGCCCCAAGCCCCCTTTTTCTTGATAAAGAAGGCACGCCTTTGGCGTGACGCCCCAGGCGGGTTCGGGCGGCAGCACGAAGTACTTATACGTCCGAGAGTGCTCATTTTGCGGCCTTGGTCAGGTTGAACCCGTTAATCTCGCCGTTGGCGGCTGCGAACTTGAAGCTGGCCATCTGAGCGTGGCCCGGTTGCTGCTGGTCGACCAGTTCGGGCACCCGCTGGGTGACATAGGTGCCAAGAGCCAGTTGGTTGATCATGCCGTCGCGTGTCTTCGCGGCCTCGCCATCCAGCCCTTCAATCATCGCATAGGCGAACGGACCATCGATTCCCTTGTAATTGTCCAGCGCCGTCTGATCGGCGGCGGCGGCGGCCAGGATGTAAAAGCTCTGGCCGAAATCCTCGTGCACCTTGTTGACAACCGCAGGCGACATCGCGCCGGAATGGCAGGTGTCCAGCACCAGAAGAATGTTCCTGGTGGACAACTTGGTCAGATTGGACTTGAAGCGGGCTTGAGAAAATCCGGTCTTTTCCAGATTGTCGAGATCGCCATCCACCATGACGAAATAGTAAGGTTTCGACGGCACATTGTCATCGGTAACGCCGTGGCCGGAGAAATACAGCAAGACGGTATCTTCCGGGGTGACAAGGCGGGCCAGTTCGTCGAATTTCTTTTCCAGATTGGCGACGGTGACCTCTTCGTTTTTGAGCGTGAGTACCAACACGTCCGAATAGGCCTTGTTTTTCTGTATGGCATTAACCACGCCGGTCATGTCCTTGACCGGGAAGCGCAAGGCGTTGGGGCCCGGATAGTTGTCAATACCGGCCGCCAATACCAGAAGCCGGGGCTTGGCGGCCGGCTTGACAGCGGCGGCGGCGGCGGCCGTGAGCTGGCTTTGAGCCGGGATGGTGAACGCCACCCGCGCCGACCGGGCATCGACTCCATTGCCGGCATCATAAGCGCGCACCCAGACCTGATTTTGTCCCGGCTCCAGCGCCAGGTCGCGTTCCACGAGCTCGCCTTTGTCCGCGCCTCCCGGTGCGCCTCCTGGGGCCCCAGGCCCCTTGACCCGGCCAAAGCCGCGCGTGTTGGCCACGATACGGTCGTTGGCGAACACATCCACATCGCCGATACCGCCCTGACGATCCACAAGCCGGAAGCGCAACCTGACCCCGTTCATGCCGGGGGGCAGGTCGGCGGCGAAGATCGGCGCTTCCGCAGCCGGGACGCCCGGCTTGTTGGCGCGGGCGAAACCACGGGTCGTCGTGGCAACGATAGGCTTGCAGCCATCAGAAACATTGGCCGCCGGAGCATTGGCCGTCCCTGGTGCCGTCCCTGGTGCCGTTACTCTGGCAAAGCCCCGGCTGTCCGCCAGCTTGATCGGGCAATACTCGACCATCTCGACGGCGGGCGCGGGATGCTGGCCCAGCACCGTGGCCACCGGGCCGATTTTGGCGAGTCGGGCAGCAATTTCGGCGTCGCCGGTGCGCGCGATTTTTTTGGCCACCAGTTCCGGCGCGTAGAAAAGCTGATAGAGGCGTGAAAAGTCCACCCATTCGGCCTCGGCCTTGGCCCCATGGTTCAGGAGATACCCCGCCATGTCGGCCGCGCCGCCCTCGGAATGGGCGAAAAAGCCCTCCCTGGTCCAGGCCATCCAGCGCTTGCCATCGCTGCGCAGGAACAGTGCCGCCAGTTCCTCCAGCCGATTCCCCTGCTCCAGGCTGACCCAGCGCAAGGTCCCGTCGCCCAGAGCCGCCACCGCCACCTTGCCGTTGTGGGCCGGAGCCACGCCCCATACCTCGGCCGGCATCGTCACTGCGGCCAGTTCTTCCCCGTGGGAGTCCACGAGGTGCAACCGCTCGGTCGTGCCGATCAATGCCATTCCGATGCCTGGAACCACGGCAGCACTGCGCGCCAGTTCCCGTGGGTTCATGGCCACGGGCTTGCCATTGACCAGAGGCTTGGCGCCATTCTTCCAGTTGGTGACGACGGTCCCGGCATCCTTGGCCACCGGCGTCTCGACCGCAGAGTCCCTGGGGGGATCCACCTGGAGCTTGAAGGTGGCAAGATCCATGCGCACCGGCTTGCGCCCGCCCTGCTCCAGCCCGGCCTCCACCACGGTACCGTCGGCGGACAGACCAAAGCGCCCATCGGCCACGTCGCGGAAATCGGCGATCTGGCCCCCGACCTGGAGCGTCACCGCGCCTCCCTCCACCGTACCAAAGCCCGGATCGGCGGACGCAAACAGCACGCCGCTGCGGCTGGCGAGCAGGTGCATGACCGCGTCGCGGGCTATGGCCACGTCGCGGGGCTGGCCCTTGCCGCCGCCGGGCCAGCGCCGCAGCACCACCTTGCCTGACTTGTCGCGAGCCGTGCCGGCAGCAAACAGATCCCCGCCGTCGGCACTCCAGGCCACCGCCGCCAGATTGCCTCCGTCCAGTCCACGGGAGTCGACGGACAGGATCGGTTTCAGATCGGCACCCGACAGCACGTCGACCTTGCCGCTGTCCTCATAGCCGATGGCGAGCTGCTGGCCGTCGGGAGCAAACGCCACCGACAGCGGCCGCCGCCCGCCCGGTGTCCTGCCCTTGGCCAGCGGCGCAAAATCGGCCCCGTACAGGCGCACCATCCCATCCATGCTGACGGTCGCCACCCGCCCGGAGCGGTCAAACGCCAGACTCGTCGCGATGTCGCCGTAATTCTTGTCCTCGCCCAGAAGTTTGCCGGTGGTGGCGCTCCAGGCGGCGAAGCCGTTGTGGCCACCGAACACGGCGGCGAAAGACCGGCCATCGGGGGCGAACGCAAGGTCATTCACCACGGCGGGAAGACGGGCCATCCGGGTCTTGATCTGGCGCTTGGCAACATCAAACATGTAAATCGAGTATGTGCCATCCCAGGTGGACCCGGTATACCCGGTCGCCAGAAGGGTGCGGCCGTCCGGGGACAGCGCCGTTGCGTACAGACTGCCTTCGAGTCCATCGCCTACCGGCACCCGCAGGGTGGCAATGGGAGATCCGTCGGGCAGGTTCCACAGCCGCACGGTCTTGTCCAGAGACGCGGTGGCCAGCAACGTCTGCTGGGCATCCATCGCCAGCCGGGTGACCACACCGGTATGGCGTCCCGTTTCGATACGAAGAATTGGCGCGGTGGGCGGCTGCGCATTTCCCGGCTGCTGGGCAACCGCAAGCCAGGGAACAAACACCAGCATCAGCACCAGCACCAGCACCAGCAAACCCCAACCCGCCAACCGCGCCCGCATCATCCGCTCCCTTTTTCCAACGTTTTCATGGCCAGAACCTGACTAACCCTGCCGACTCCACACCGGCGCCCTCAGAACATCCCCATCCAAAGCCCCTGTCTTGGCCCCAGGCAGGGCGCTTTCAAAGCCATCGGGATTCTCGGCCACGGCAACCTGCTTTTGCACCTCGGCATGGGCGGTCTGGACCGTGCCCTGGTAACGGGTCTGAGCGGTGGCGGTGGGGAGTTTGCCCGCCTTCTCGGTCTGCAACTTCGCGATCGCGGCATCGTGTTTGGCCTTGGCCTGTTTGACGCGGAGATCGTGTTCGGCCTTCAATTGTTTTTTCTTCGCCGCATCGCGTTCCTTGGCAGCGGCCTCTTCCTGCTGTTTCAGGGCGTTCGTATCGGCGACATAGGTGGCTTCGACGGCGGCGGTCTGCTGTTTGAAAGCCGCCTCCTGCTTCTGGTCCCAGGGCATGGTGGCCATCTGGGTACTGGCGTTATCGAACTCGGCCATGCGGGAGGACATGTTCTTGCCCATGGCATCGGCGATCTTCAGATCATTGGCCTTCTGGTCCAGCACACGACGCCAGCGCAGCCTGGCTTCATCGCGCGAAATCTGGCCTGCCTTGTAATCGGCAACCACCTTGCGCATGATGTTGTTGCGGCAATCGACCAGCTT
Source organism: Alphaproteobacteria bacterium (assembly GCA_015233585.1). Lineage (GTDB taxonomy): Bacteria > Pseudomonadota > Alphaproteobacteria > Rhodospirillales > Rhodospirillaceae > JADFXL01. The sequence goes on from JADFXL010000167.1 coordinate 5,276, forward strand.
TTTGAAGGCCAGATTGGCCTCATCGGCCTTGGCCAGCTCTTTTTCGTAATCGGTCAGCACCGACTGATAGAGCGTGGCCTTGTCGTGCTGCTGCTCCATCTTCGACTTCATATAGCCGCCCGCAGCGCCGACGGCGGCGCCGGCAGCGATACCGATGGCCGCGTTCTTGGCCATATCCTTCGAGTTGGAGGTCAGGGCACCGATCAGCCCCCCCGCCACCGCACCGATGGTCGCCCCCGCAATCATGTCCCCGGCGAAGTAATCGCCGGTGGCGTCAAGGGCCACCACATTGGCCCGGCACACGTCGCTCCCGTCATCCTCCCCGATCCGTTCCGACTGCGTGGTAACGCACCCGGACAGCAACAATGACGCTGACACCATCGTGACCATGGTCTTCCGACAGGCATTGCCGAAATCAAACATACGGACTCACTCCAGACTCAGGTTGCAGCGGCTCACCGCTTTAAGGGAATAATACCACTTCCGTGATAGTGTCGACAATTTCGAAAAGCCGCTATCAAGGGCCCGGCTGGAAATTCCGTCCGATTCGCCACAAAAAATGTTTCAGCACGGCCTCCCATCTCAGAGTATCCTTGACGGAGTATGGCAATTTAATTCACAACTGACGAACCTACCAGCGCAAGCAGGAAGTTGTAGCATATCATCGGCATCTGGCATACACGATGCGTCACGTCCCTATCATCGGAGTTAAAGAAATGCCTATCGGCACCGTCAAGTGGTTCAACAGCACCAAAGGGTTTGGTTTTATACAGCCGGATAACGGGGGACCGGACGTATTCGTCCACATCTCAGCCGTCGAGCGCGCAGGCCTCGGTAACCTGGCCGAGGGCCAGAAGATCTCCGTCGAAGAGCAGCGCGATCCCAAGCGCGGCAAGACGTCGGCGGAAAATCTCAAAGCCGTTTGAACGAGTTAAAAAGCCGTTTGAACTTGTTAAAATATGTGTCTCGGGTTGAACTGCGTCTTTGAAGGAAGAGGGCCGCGATTCGTTGCGGTTCCCTTCTCTTTCACCTCCGCAGTCATCCTCTGGT
>JADFXL010000168.1 GCA_015233585.1 Alphaproteobacteria bacterium
ATCGATGGCGAATTCGCACACCGGCTTCGCCAGACCATCCATAAAGGTCTTGACCTGCTGGTCGTAGCCGGATGGCGGCGGCGGCTCGATATGCGCCCGACTGAAGCACATGGACAGCAAGGCCCCGGCCGCCAACTCTCCCCGGACGAGTCCATCGCCATGGGATTGCAGACCATCCCGAATGACGCCGAGAACATCTCGGGCATGGCTCTGATACAGGTCGTAGATCCTGTCCTTGGCCTCGTCGGCGGACAAACCGGGAAAGTATGGCAGAGCCGAGGTAATCTGGGGATGTTCGGACAGGAAGCCGGTCTTGGTCAGTGACGAGAAGGTTTGGCAGAACTTGACGTAAGCGACCACCATCCTCACGTCCCGGTCAAGGCTGCGATCCCCCAGCAGCAGATCAAGTTCATATCCATCGGCAGGATCGTACTCGCCCATTCCGGCGGCAAGGATGCCGAACCGGCGATCAATACATTGCGAACAAACACCGCAATGCCGCCGTTTGCCCTTCCAGCTTCTGGGACGGGTGCAACTGCTCGTCTGCGACAACAGGTGGGCGCATTTATGGTGCAGAATCTTTTCCGTGACCTCGCGTTTCGTCAGCCATTGATAAGGCGTCTTCACGGTGATCTGCCGGTCCAGCAATGCCGAGAAAAAGTCCTCGAATCCCCGGATTACCTTGGGATGGGTGGTTCGCGTTGCCCGTGCGCCAAGAACGTCCTTGGCGATCGGGATGTTCAGGCCGACGACCCCGTTTTCATAAAACGTGATGTCGTCCTTCCCGAACATCCTGGCCACCGCCACGGCCAGGCAAGCGAATAGAAACGAGCGGGTGCGCTGGGTATATTCTTTCGCATCAACCCCCGTATTGGTGACGTTGACTGGCACGTAGAAGATATTGCGTCCGGCACCAGCCTTCCGCAGCCCTTCGATCAATCCTTTCTGAACGTTGAACACCTTATCCGCCGAATGATGGCCCACGAGAACCATCTTCTTTGGGCATTTCCCTGTCCAGGAAGTACTGGATGTTATGTTCCACCAACCTGGAGAAGAACCGCTGCGACAAATCCCCGAATCGATCCGAAGAATCGAGGCTGGCCAACGTCGTCCGCTCATCGTCATGCGTTGGCGCCCACAGCGTGGGCAATCGATCATGAACACACCCGTACAAAGCAGCGACACCCGCCTGCCGGGCCATTTCCCCAAGGTCGGTGACCTTGTCGCCGCCCCGACGCTGAACAGCCTCCATGGCGGCGTCGAACCCCGCCACCACATCGGTAAGCGTTGGATTGGCGGGAACGGATACCCCCAAATTTTTGAGTGCCTCGGCGGGGTTCTCCGATTTCATTGCATGGGGAACCTTCATCAGCAGCCAGACAGCCTCGATCAGGACCGGGTCCTGGATAGCCTTCGTCAACGACTTCTCGGAAGCCGCCGCCACGGCATCGGCCAAATCCGCGACGGACACATCATCCCCGGCCAGATAGCCGACAATGCTTTTCCAATCCCGTGAGGCGGGGAGGCGCCCAAGTCTGACGTGCCCCATGAATCTTGCGCCCTTTCGGTCTCACCCACGGTTGTGGGGCGAACTGAGATATGCGCAACTTAAGATACGCCGGAGAATCGAACAGTCAAGTATGTTTTTGACATTTAATGTCCGACACGGTACATTCTGCTCCGGGCATTCGATTGAATCCCCGTTCTCACCACGGTAGCGAGGCATTGACCGACATGATGAACTTGGGAGCTCGCCTACGCGCAGCTAGGGAACGTCGCGGCATGAGCCAGCAGGCCGTCGCCGACACTCTCGGCCTTCCCCGCACCGCCGTGACCAACATGGAAACCGGCAACCGCACGGTGTCCACCCTCGAACTGAGCCGCTTGTCGGAGATTTATGGACAGCCGGCCACCTTCCTGCTCGGCGAAGACGAACCCGGTGCCGAGGATATTTCCGTGGTGCTGCACCGTGCCCTACCTGAAATGGGCCAGACTCCAGAAATCGACCAAGCCGTCACCCACATCATCGACCTGTGCCGTGAAGGCGCCGGCCTCAAGCTTATGCTGGACCAAACGACCGAGCAGTCGGTCCCCGATTACGCCGCCCGAATGACCTCGTCGGGAGATGCGATCCGACAAGGCCAGCATGTGGCGCAGGAAGAACGACGTCGGATGGGGCTGGGCAATTCCCCGCTGGCCAATATCGCCGGCATGATCACCGACCAGGGAATTTGGGCTGCAGCCTCGGACCTTCCCGATAGCCTGTCGGGTTTTTTCGTGAGGCATCCCTCGATCGGGCTGGCCATCCTGGTCAATGACCGTCACTGGCCAGTGCGACGGCGCTTTTCCTACGCCCATGAATACGCACATGCCCTGTTTGACCGGCAAGCGCCGGTCACCACCACTCGCCGGGAGAATTCCTCCGAACTGATCGAGAAGCGGGCAAACGCCTTTGCCGCCGCCTTTCTTATGCCGGCGGAGGGCGTTGCCGAACAACTGGCACAGTTGCACAAGGGAAGCCCCAGCCGGCAGGCACAGGTCATCTTCGATGTCGCCAACAATGCGTCCATCGAAGCGGAAATCCGCCCTCGCCCCGGCTCCCAGGCAATTACCTACCAGGATGCCGCTGCCCTCGCCCGCCATTTTGGTGTCAGTTACGAAGCGGCGGTGTGGCGCCTGAAAAGCCTGGGTCATCTCGGCCAGGGGGAGACCGACGCCCTCATCGAGCAGAAGGACGTTGGCAAGCGCTACATCAAGCTGCTTGGGTTCTGGGATATCCTGGACGAGGGCGAGCTGCCGAAGATGAACGAGGTCGAACTGCGCAACCAGTTGACGCGACTAGCGCTTGAGGCGTACCGCCAAGAGGAAATTTCGCGCGGTCGCCTTGCGGAGATCAGCCGCAAGCTGGGCATAGATCCGGCCGAAATGATTGACCTCGCCGAAGCGGCTCGTGCCGACTGACCTGGAGTGGATAAATGCCCGCTGGGGTCATCGTCATCGCGGATACATCCGTTCTGATCAATTTCCTTCGGATAGACAAGATGGATTTGATCGGGGCTCACCCGGCAGCGTTCGTTGCGACAGAACACGTTACGGTCGAGATATCCGACAACTATCCGGAGCAGCAGGCCCGCTATCGCGCGGCTCTGAAAGCTGGATACCTTTCGGAAGAGCGCGTCGACGATCCCGCTGAAGTCGAATTGTTCCTGAAACTCCGCCGGACGCCGCGTCTGGGAACCGGCGAATGCTCCGCCATCTCGGTCGCCATTAACCGGGGGCACACCCTGGCCATCGATGACAACCGCGCCATCAACCGGGCGCTCAACGAGGCGGGGTTGATAAAGCGGCACATACAACTCATTCGAACCCAGGACGTTCTCGCCGATCTGACACGGACTGGCCTCCTGAGCATTGAGGCGGCCGATTCCATTTTGTCTGATTGGGCGACCAATCACCGCTTTCGTTTAAAAATTCAATCGATAGCGGAGATCCTCTGATATTCCGACATGTGCCCTTATGTTCCCTCTTTGTTCTCAACACCAAAATCAACAGACGCATTGCCATTGGATTGGAGTCGTCCTTGATTGCGAGGAATTTCCTTCCCTCTTGCGTCCATGGTGCGTCCATGGCGATTATCCAAACGCAAAAAGCCGCCCTTATGGGGCGGCTAATTGTTTGATATTTCTATCTAATTTTGGTTGCGGGGGCAGGATTTGAACCTGCGGCCTTCAGGTTATGAGACATAGGATGCACTATATATAGGGCATTGATTTGTTGACACAAATCCAAAGCACGCCCTATACCCCCTGTCTTTCCGCGCTTTTTCGTTGACGACCTCTGTAAATAGACGCAACGCACCGCCAAGCGGCACCATACGGTGTGTTGACATAGTGTTGACAGGAAAAGCCCATGTCAGAACGTCTCACCGATGCCATCGTCAAACGGACCAGCGCGGGCGACCGTCCCCAGGTCATCGCCTGGGACGCCGATGTCAAGGGGTTCGGCCTGCGCGTCACCAATCGTGGCGCCAAGTCATTCATCCTCGACTACCGTACCGGCGGACGCCAGCGGCGGATCACCATCGGCAGCTATCCCGACTGGTCGGTGGCCGCCGCCCGCACCGAGGCCGGCAACCTGAAACGGGAAATTGACCTCGGCCGCGACCCGATGGGCGAGCGCCACACCGACCGCGCCGCCCCCACCATGCGTGACCTGTGGGATCGCTACAAGCGCGACCACCTGCCGCGCAAGGCGGCGCGCTCCCAGGCCGACGAGACCATGATGTGGGAAAAGCTGGTGCTGCCCACCCTGGGCAAGCACAAGGTGGCGGACGTCACCCACAGCGATATTGAGGCGCTGCACCGCGACATCACCACCCAGCGCGGCACGCCGGTGCGGGCCAACCGCGTCATCGAGGTGGTGCGCCGCGCCTTCAATCTGGCGATCCGCTGGGAATGGGTCGAGAAGAACCCCGCCTCGGGTCAACAGCGCAACCCGGAAGAGAAGCGCCAGCGCTACTTGTCGCCCGAGGAACTGTACCGGCTGTCGGCGGCGCTGGCCGCCCACCACGAGCCGGTATCGGCCGACGCCATCCGCATGCTGATGCTGACCGGCGCCCGCAAAAGCGAGGTGCTGGGCGCCACCTGGGAGATGTTCGACCTGGAGGCCGGGGTGTGGACCAAGCCCAGCGCCCACACCAAACAGCGGCGCGAGCACCGAGTGCCGGTGTCGGCCAACACATTGACGCTGCTGCGCCGGATCAGGGAAACCGCCGAGGGTCCGTTCGTCTTCCCCGGCCGCTCCCCCGACCAGCCGCTCACCGATGTGAAGCGGTCGTGGGCGGCGGTGTGCAGGGCGGCCGGCATCACCGGCGCCCGCATCCACGACCTGCGCCATTCCTTCGCCTCGCTTCTGGTCAGTGGCGGCGTTTCGCTGCCGATGATCGGCGCCATGCTGGGCCACACCCAGGTGCAGACGACCCAGCGCTATGCCCACCTCTACGACGAACCGCTGCGAGCCGCCGCCGATCATGTCGGCAAGACCATCGACATGGCGGGCCGGTAAGGTTTCAATCCGCAGCGCCGTGCGCTATCGTCTTACCAATTGCTGATCGATGGGAGATTGCCATGCCGGCCAAGGACCTCGCCACCCTCTCGACCAAGTTCCAGATCTCCATCCCGAAAAAGCTGCGCAGCGCGCGGCACTGGGAAGCGGGGCAAGTGTTCGCCTTTATCCCAAAGGGCGAGGGCGTGCTGCTGGTGCCCGTGCCGAAGCCCGAAGAGCTTTTCGGATTGGCGCGGGGCGCCAATCCAGAGGACTATCGTGACCGGACTGATCGGTTCTGATGCGCGTCGTCGATACCTCGGCCTGGATCGAATGCCTGATCGGCTCGCCCCTCGGCGCCGCTCTCTCCGGGGAATTGCCAGAGCGCGGCGACTGGCTGGTGCCGACCATCGTCCAGCTTGAACTCGCCAAGTGGCTGACGCGGGAGGTCGGCGAGGACAAGGCCGACCAAGTGATCGCCTTCACCGAAACCTGCGTGGTCGGCGATCTCGACACCGCCATCGCCCTGTCGGCGGCGGACCTGTCCGCCCGCCACAGGCTGGCCACGGCGGACGCCGTCATCTACGCCACCGCCCTGGCGCACGGCGCCGACCTGCTCACCTGCGACCGCCATTTCGATGGCTTGCCGGGGGTTCGGTTCGTGCCCAAGACCGACGCCCGATGATCCGCGATGTTCGACTTCGACGATCCCATCCCCCTTCTCACGGCGCTCCGGCAGTGGACCAAAGATGAGCGAAAAGGACTGGTGGCGCTGATCCGCTTGTGCGAATGGGCGGTGGAGGGAAGCTTCGTCCCCTCCGGCTTCCACATGATGTCGGGACAGCGGCCCGATCCGCTGGACGTGCTGCAGGCGGCCCGGGCCATCGCGGCGGGAACGTCGTTCACCGAGACATGGAATCATGACCCCGACAACGGTCTTCATCCGGTGGCGACCAGCCCCCTTGATCCCGTGCAATATATTGATGCCCTGATCATCAGCGGTGCCGAAGCGGCTGACTTCCGCCAGAGGCATGGGCCGTCGGCCTGGTTTCGTCGGCTGTTTGGCCTTCGGTCCGATCATCTGCCGCCACGCTGCCCGGATTTCGATGTCATCGAGCAGCGCCATCAGGAATATCTCCGCCGGCAGGCCGAGGACTCTTTCACCCGCTGGCGGGCGACACCCGAGGGGATGCGGGTGGCCGGGCCGCGCCCGCCGGTTCGTTCGGCGGATCACCCCA
>JADFXL010000169.1 GCA_015233585.1 Alphaproteobacteria bacterium
GGCGATGGCCACGAGATGAGGGCCGGGCAGATTATCGTGGTGGAGGGGGATCCGGGGGGAGCACATTAGGCGCTGTTTTTGGGGCTATCGCCCCAGGACCCCATTTGGGGCTATGCCCCAAACCCCCTTTTTGTTTATTAATTCGGCCCGAAAGATACGAAACACACGAACGAGGATGGGGTATGTCGCGAAAGTTATGCCGTCTCGTCGCGCTGGCCATGTCTGGCTTGGTAATGACCGTTTCCGGCGAGGGGATGGCCGGTCCTGTCGGTCTGAACTATGGCTTGACGAAGACACTGCCGCTCGACGGACCCACGCGCTGGGACTATCTGACCTTTGATGCGAAGGAGCAGCGTCTGTTCGTGACGCGCGGCGAGCGGGTCGATGTCCTTGACACGAACTCAGGCAAGGTCATCGGTTCCATTGCCGACCTGAAAGGGGTTCATGGCGTTGCTCTGGCCCCGGAACTCAATCGGGGGTACATCAGCGACGGTTCGGCGAATTCGGTGGTCGTTTTCGACCTGGCGACCTTGAAGCCCGTTGGCACCATACCTGTAGGGACGAAACCCGACGCCATCGTCTATGACGAATCAACCCGGCGCGTCTTTGTCGCCAACGGCGGAAGCGGCGATCTGACGGCTATCGACGCCACGACGGGTATGGTGGTCGGCTCGGTCGAGCTTGGTGGCAAACCGGAGTTCGCCGTGGTCAACGGAAACGGGCAACTGTTCGTCAATGTGGAGGACCGCTCCCAATTGATCGCCGTCGATACGGCAAACCTGACGATTGTTGTTCGTTATGATCTGGCGCCGAGTTGCGTCTCTCCAACCGGACTGGCCATCGACATCGCCCAAAGCCGTCTTTTCGCCGTCTGCCGCAACAAAGTCATGGTCGTGGTTGATGTTGGAACGGGCAAAATCAGAAGCGCCCTGCCCATAGGCGATGCCAGCGATGCCGCGATTTTCGATCCCGAAAGCAAGCTCGCCTTCAGTTCCAACGGAGACGGCACGCTGACTGTCGTGGATGCCAGGGCCGCTGACCACTGCGAGGTTGCGGGAACCATAGCGACGGCGCCAACCGCCCGCACCATGGCGCTGGCCCCCACGACTCACCGGATTTACCTTGCCGCAGCGGAAACTGACGGCGTCGATCCACCCACGGCCGAACGGCCTCACCCCCGTCCCCATTTCAAGCCAGGCTCGTTCGTGATCCTGACCGTCGAACCGAAACGCTGAACGCTGCCCCCGCTCCTCCGTGAGTCCGATGCCGTCCATGCCCTTCATCGTTCCGCTTCCAAACTTGACCGCTACGGCGGCTCTGGGGCGGGCGTTGGCGCGGGTGCTGGAGCCGGGCGATGTGGTGGCTTTGCGCGGCGATCTCGGCAGCGGCAAGACGGCCCTGGCGCGGGCGTTCATACAGGCCCAGCTTGGCGCCGACGCGGAAGTGCCAAGCCCGACCTTCACCCTGGTGCAGACGTATGATATGCCATCCGGCGTTGCCGTCTGGCACTTCGATCTCTACCGCCTGGACCATCCCGACGATTCCCTGGAACTGGGTTTCGAAGACGCTCTGGCGGATGGGATCGTTCTGGTTGAATGGCCGGAGCGGCTGGGCGCGTACCTGCCAGCCCGTCGGCTGGAGGTGGTGATGGTTCTCACCGGCGAGAGCGAGGCGCGCACGGCGTGCCTGACCGCCGTTGGGGATTGGAAGAACGAACGCAGGGATGCTTTGCAACAGGCAATCTCGCAACTTGAATTGGCGGAGACGCAATGAGCAGGCCGGAAACGATACGCCGCTTTTTGGAGGACGCGGGCTGGGGTGGCGCCCGGCGGGGGTGTCTGGCTGGCGATGCCTCGTTTCGCCGCTATGACCGCCTTGAGGAGGGCGAGCGGCGGGCCGTATTGATGGACGCTCCCCCGCCGCAGGAGGACGTACGCCCGTTCCTGCGCATCGCCCGCCATCTGGGGGCGTTGGGTTACAGCGTGCCGCTCATCCTCGCCGCAGACGAGACGGCGGGTCTGCTGTTGCTCGAAGATCTGGGCGACGACACCTATACGCGGCTGCTGGCGGCGGGCGGAGATGAACCGGGCCTGTATCGGCTGGCGGTGGATGTGCTGGTGGACCTGCACCGCCGCCCTGCCGCCGAAGCCATCCCCGACGGTGTGCCGGCTTACGACCTGGATCGCCTGCTGGCCGAGGCGTTGTTGCTGACCGACTGGTATCTGCCGGCCATCACCGGAACGCCGACCCCGGATACGGTGCGGCAAGCTTATATTGAGGCATGGACGGCGGTACTGCCGGTGGCGCGGGGCGTGCCCGACACGCTGGTTCTGCGTGATTTCCACGTCGATAACCTGATGGGACTGGCGTCACGGCCGGGTGTACGCGGTTGCGGGTTGCTCGATTTTCAGGATGCGGTGGCCGGACCTGTGACCTATGATCTCATGTCCCTGCTGGAAGACGCCCGCCGCGACATCGACCCCAGTCTGGTCGCCAGCCTGAAGGCCCATTATCGAGCCGCGTTTCCGGAACTGGAGCCGGCAGCGTTCGATGCCTCATTCGCGGTGATGGCGGCCCAGCGTCATGCCAAGGTCATTGGGATCTTTACCCGGTTGTGCCTTCGCGACGGCAAGCCCGGTTACCTGAGTCATATCCCGAGGGTGTGGCGTCTGCTGGAAGCGGCGCTGGTTCACCCGATTCTGGCTCCGGTGGCGGAATGGATCGAGCGCACCATACCGCCGGAGCAACGCCAGGTGCCGTCATGAGCGGCTGGCATCCCCGGCGGGGCATGGTGCTGGCGGCAGGTCTTGGCCTGCGGCTCCGCCCGCTCACCGACCAAATGCCCAAGCCCATGGTTCCGGTGGCGGGACGCTCGCTGATCGACCGTGCCCTGGATCGCTTCGCCGAAGTTCCGGTAGAGACCTGCGTGGTCAACCTGCACCACAAGGCGGAGATGCTGAAGGCCCATCTCGCCGCCCGCACGATGCCCCACCTGCTATTTTCCGATGAAACCGATGCGCTGCTGGAAACCGGTGGCGGGGTCGCCAAGGCGTTGCCGCTGCTGGGCAGTGATGCCTTCTATGTCGCCAATTCCGACGTGTTGTGGACCGGCGCGGCCATGACGCGGCTGGCGCAGTTTTGGGATGGCCGGCGTATGGATGCGCTGCTCCTGCTGCACCCATGCGCCACCGCCAGCGGTTATGATGGTGCGGGCGACTTTTACCTTGAAACAGATGGCCGCTTGCGCCGGCGCGGCCAGAACCCCAGTGCGCCTTTTCTGTTCGCCGGCGTCCAGATCCTGCACCCCGGATTGTTCACCGACCTTCCAGAGGGCAAGTTCTCCCTGAATATCCTGTTTGACCGCGCTTTGGCGGCGGGCCGCCTGTTCGGCATCATCCACGATGGGGAGTGGTTTCATGTCGGGACGGCGAATGGGCTGGCGTTGGCGGAAAAAACGTTACGCTGACCACCCACCAGACTACGTTTGTTTCAAGTGGCACAGGCTACGTATCATATCGAGATACTTTTGCCTTGCTATTGGTATCGTATTATGATACGAATCCGCTGCCGGACGCAAGAAAACGCCAATGATTCTGAGCTTCAAAGATAAATCTGCTGAAGCACTATGGAATGGACTGGCGCCGAAAGGTTTTCCGTCCGACTTGGTCCGCCCCGCACAACGTAAGCTGGCGATGTTGGCGGCGGCGGTCGGCTTGCAGGCTCTGCGACAGCCCCCGGCCAACCGCCTGGAGGCACTGCATGGGGATCGTGCCGGTCAGCATAGTATCCGAATAAACGATCAATGGCGGATTTGCTTTGTCTGGTGCGATGGCCACGCCGCCGATGTCGAAATTGTCGATTATCATTGAACCAATGGAGGGCAAACCATGATCGGTCCGATACCTCCCGTGCATCCCGGTGAAATCCTGCGGGAGGAATTTCTAATTCCCCTTGATATCACTCCCTATGCGGTTGCCAGGGCCTGTATGGTGCCGCGCACGCGGATCGAGCGTCTGGCACGCGAGGAAACGCCCGTGACGGCGGACACCGCCCTTCGGCTTGGCCGTTACTTCAAAACCGGCCCAGAGTTCTGGGTGAACTTGCAGGCAATGTACGACTTGGTCGTGGCGAGCCAATCCGCGCCGGAAATTATCGAAATCAAACCACGAGACAATACCGTATCCCTTCAGGAACCTGTCCCATGTCGATAAAACACCTGCTGGGTGCTGGTGCCGGCCTCGTCCAGGCCGGTGCCGTCGCAGCCTGGGTTCAGGCTTAGGACTTTTCATGTCGGGACGGCGAATAGGCTGGCATTGGCGGAAAAAGCGTTATATTTAGTGGGATATAACGTCGGATCAATTCAGGAACCTGTCCCATGTCGATAAAACACCTGCTGGGTGCCGTTGCCGGCCTCATCCTGACCGTTGCCGTAACGGCCCAGGTTCAAGCTCAGGACGTAACCGTGTTTGCCGCCGCCTCATTAACCAACGCGCTCAATGACATCGGTGCCCAGTTCACCGCCAGGACCGGCAACCGGATCGTGGCTTCCTATGCCGCCTCATCGGCACTGGCCAAGCAGATCGAGCAGGAAGCACCGGCTCAGGTCTTCGCTTCCGCCGATCTGAAATGGATGGACTATCTGGTGGGCAAGAAACGCATCAACCCCGACACCCGGATCAACTTGTTGGGCAATGCTCTGGTGCTGGTGGCGCCCGCCGACAGCAAACAGGACGAGCTGGAAATCAGCCCCAAGACCGACATTGCCGCCCTGGCTGGCGCGGGGCGCATTGCCACCGGCGACCCGGACGCCGTGCCGGTGGGCCTCTACTTCCGCCAAGCCATGGAGCGGGCCGGGCATTGGCAGGCGGTTGAAGCAAAACTGGCCCGCGCCGATTCGGTACGTGCCGCGCTGGCCCTGGTCGAACGCGGCGAGGTGCCGCTTGGCGTGGTCTATGCCACGGATGCCGCCATTTCCAAAAAAGTCAAGGTGGTGGGCCGGTTCCCCGAGACCATGCACGATCCTGTTGTCTATCCCTTTGCCCTGGTTGCGGGTAGGGAAACGCCTGCGGCACGCGCCTTCCTTGATTTTCTCCGAACCGAGGATGCCAGGGTGGTGTTTGGAAAATACGGGTTTAAAGTGAACTGAGAAGCGGGCTGCCGCCCGTAACCGCTTGGGGCCGTCGAGCCAATGGCACGCCTACGGCGTGACGCCCCCCCCCCAACCCCTTTAATAAAAAAAAGGGGGATTGGGGCATAGCCCCGAGCGGGGCCGGGGCGGCAGCCCCGCGTTGATTCTACGGAAGCACCATGTTCTCACTGACCCCCTTAGAAATCGAGGCGCTGCATCTCTCGCTTCTGGTGTCGGGGTGGGCGGTGGCGGGCAGTTTGCCGTTTGGGCTGCTCTGCGCCTGGGTGCTGGCGCGTCTGAATTTTCCCGGCAAAAGCCTGTTCGATGGCATCCTTCATCTGCCCCTGGTGTTGCCGCCGGTGGTGGTGGGCTATTTTCTGCTGGTGGTTTTGGGACGAAGGGGACCGGTCGGGTCATTGTTGCTCGACTGGTTCGGCATCACTCTGGCCTTTACCTGGAAGGGAGCCGCCATTGCCTCGGCGGTCATTTCTTTTCCCCTGATGGTTCGCGCCATCCGGCTCTCCCTCGAAGGGGTGAATCGCGGACTGGAGCAGGCGGCGCGAACCCTCGGCTGTGGACCGGTTCGGACCTTCTTCACGGTAACCCTGCCCTTGATCGCACCCGGTGTGCTGACCGGCGTGATTTTGGGATTCGCCCGTTCCTTGAGCGAGTTCGGCGCCACCATCACCTTCGTCTCCAGCATTCCCGGCGAGACCCGCACCCTGCCCATTGCCCTTTACGCCCTGACCCAGCAACCGGGGGGCGACGAGGCGGCGCTGCGGCTGTGCCTCATCTCGGTGGCTGTTGCTTTTGCCGCCCTGTTGTCCGCCGAAGTCCTGGCCCGCCGGGTCCAGGCGCGGCTGAAGGGCTAGGACCATGCTGGAAATTTCCGTTCGCCGCCAGCAGGGCGCCTTTCTCCTGGATGTGGACCTGGAGGCGGGGCCGGGAATTACCGCTCTGTTCGGACCCTCCGGCTCGGGCAAAAGCTCGGTCATCAAGCTGGTGGCTGGACTTGCCCGCCCGGATGCGGGACATATAACCGTGGGGGGGGCGGGTGCTGTTCGATGCCGCCAGGGGCCTGAATGTGCCGCCGGAGAAGCGCCGTCTTGGCTATGTGTTCCAGGAAGGACGGCT
>JADFXL010000016.1:0-20881 GCA_015233585.1 Alphaproteobacteria bacterium
AACCACGTCCAGGTTTCGGCACAAGTTAGTCGAATCATCCCGGCACTTCCACAGGAAACTTTAGAGAAGGCTAAAGTTCGGTGTATTTGCGGGCGTTCCCGCGTGCCTTATCGACGGGGTATTTGGCGGCGTTGTGGTCGATCTTGGCGGCGGTGGCGGCGGCCAGATCGATTCCCGCCCGTTCGCAGACGAGCAGCAGGTAGATGAACACATCGGCGCACTCCTCGCCCAGACGTGCGACCCAGGCAGGATCGTGGATGGCGGACTCGACGGCCTCATCGCTGCGCCACTGGACCAGCTCCAGCAACTCGCCGCTCTCGATTCCCGAGGCCACGATCAGGTTTTTAAGGCCGTGAAACTGGCGCCAGTCGCGGGCGTCGCGAAAGGCGGTCAGGCGTTCGGTAAGGTCCTTGAGGCATCCAGACATGAGGCATCCTGCCATGGGGGGCGGCACCGGTGCAACATCGGGTGGCGGGTCAATCGGATCTATGACTTACGGATAGGGGCCTGGGATGGTTTTCTGGGTTTGACAAGCCCTCTGCGCAGATATATCAATGAGACATAATATTCACGGGGTGATCCTGGGGCTTACGCGCCCTTGGCCCTGGAGGCGCTGGCCTTGGGGCATTTCAAGGATCGAACGATGTGGATATCGGCCGTGAGCCAAGGGGCCTTGCGGCGGGCCAACCCAGGGGAGGAAATTGATGCCCACGTTTGTGCATACTGACAAGTGTGACGGCTGCAAAGGCGGAACAGTAACCGCCTGCATGTATATTTGCCCGAATAACCTGATGAAACTTGATACCTCGCGTATGAAAGCCTTCAATCAGGAGCCGGAGCAGTGCTGGGAATGCCAGTGCTGTGTCAAGGCGTGCCCGCAGCAGGCCATTGAAGTCCGTGCGTACCAGGACGTGGTGCCCATGGGCGGTGCTTGTATCCCGCTGCGTACCGATGCCAGCATCATGTGGACCATCAAGTTCCGTGACGGCGAAGTAAAGCGCTTCAAGTTCCCGGTTCGCACGACTCCGAACGGTTCCATCGAACCTTACGCCGGCAAGCCGGCCCCGGTCGATATCAAGAGCAATCTTTTGTTCACCGAAGTCGGTCAGACCCTTCCCACCATCTGAGCGGAAGCGTCCATCTCGAAATCGAGTTCTTGAACGCGGCAGACCCGTCCTGGGTGGCGGGTGTCCGCTCCAACTGGAGGTAAGGTTCTATGAGTGGGACTTTCGGCAATCCTGAAATTATCGAAATCAATACCGACATCCTGATCGTCGGTGGCGGCATGGCCGCTTGCGGTTGCGCCTATGAAGCCAAGCGTTGGGCCGGCGACGACGTGAAGATTCTTCTCGTCGATAAGGCGGCCATGGACCGTTCCGGCGCCGTGGCCATGGGTCTTTCGGCCATCAATACCTATCTGGGCGAGCAGAAGCCCGAAGACTATTGCCGCATGGTGTCTGCCGATCTGATGGGCATCACCCGCGACGATCTGGTTTTCGACGTGGGCCGCCATGTTGACGGTACCGTTCATCTGTTCGAGGAATGGGGCCTTCCGGTCTGGAAGACCAAGGAAACCGAAGGTATTGCCCTGAAGGACGGCGGCAAGCCCGTGCGTTCCGGCAAGTGGCAGATCATGATCAACGGCGAAAGCTACAAGCCCATCGTCGCCGAAGCCGCCAAGAAAGCCCTGGGCATCGACAACATCATCGAGCGTTGCTTCATCGTGAAGCTGCTCCTTGACCAGAACGAGCCGAATCGTATCGCTGGCGCCGTCGGGTTCTCCGTGCGCGAGCACAAGCTTTACGTCATCAAGGCGAACGCCATCCTCAATGTCTGCGGCGGCGCCGTGAACATCTTCCGTCCCCGCTCCCTGGGCGAGGGTAACGGCCGCACCTGGTATCCGGTGTGGAACGCCGGTTCGACCTATGCCATGGCGGCTGAGGTCGGCGCTGAGCTGACCATGATGGAAAACCGCTTCGTGCCCGCGCGCTTCAAGGACGGCTACGGCCCGGTGGGTGCGTGGTTCCTGCTGTTCAAGGCGCAGGCCACCAACGGCTTCGGCGAAAACTACGTCGTCAAGAACGCGGACATGTTGAAGGACTTTGCGCCTTACGACACGGCCACCGTGGTTCCGACCTGCCTTCGCAACCATGCGATGCTGAAGGAAATGCGGGACGGTCGCGGCCCGATCATCATGGACACACCGACGGCCATGAAGAAGCTGGGCGAGACCATGACGCCGAAGGAAATCAAGCACCTCGAAGCCGAGGCGTGGGAAGACTTCCTCGACATGTGCATTGGTCAGGCTGGCGTGTGGGCCGGCATGAACATCCGCCCGGAGGAAACCCCGTCCGAGCTGATGCCGACCGAGCCGTACCTGCTCGGCTCGCACTCCGGTTGCTGCGGCATCTGGGTGTCGGGACCTGAGGACATCAAGTCTCCGGCCGAATGGCGCTGGGGCTACAACCGTATGACCACGGTGACCGGTCTGTTCACTGCTGGTGACGGCGTCGGCGCTTCCGGCCACAAGTTCTCCTCGGGTTCGCACGCCGAGGGCCGTATTGCCGGTAAGGAAATGGTCCGCTTCGTGCTCGACCACAAGAGCTTCAAGCCGCAGCTCAAGGCCGACATCAAGGTCGTGGCCGAGGAAATCTACAAGCCCGTCCGCAACTACCTGGAACACAAGGACAAGACCACGGCGGAGGATGTCAATCCGTTCTACATCACGCCGAAGATGTTCCAGATGCGTCTGCAAAAGTACATGGACGAGTATGTGGCTGGCGTGTC
Source organism: Alphaproteobacteria bacterium (assembly GCA_015233585.1). Taxonomy (GTDB): domain Bacteria; phylum Pseudomonadota; class Alphaproteobacteria; order Rhodospirillales; family Rhodospirillaceae; genus JADFXL01. Next base: position 2,788 of record JADFXL010000016.1, read on the forward strand.
GACCTATTACAACACCAACGCCAAGTTGCTCTCCATCGGCCTCCAGCACCTGACCTGGCTGAAGGAAGACAGCGCCAACCTGCGCGCCAAGGATCTGCACGAACTGCTGCGTGCCTGGGAGAACTACCACCGTCTGCGCACGGCGGAAGCTCACCTTCGCCACATCATGTTCCGTGAAGAGACTCGGTATCCGGGCTTCTTCTATCGCGCCGACTTCCCGAAGCTGGACGATGCAAACTGGAAGGTCTTCGTCAACTCGAAGATGAACACCGAGACCGGCGAGTGGACCCTGCGCAAGGTTCCGCACGTTGACCTGGTGACCAAGTCCTACGGTGGACAGAAGCACTAATCGGACCGAGTCGTTCGAGGGTTCTCAAGGGGGGCGTCGGCCGTGGCTGGCGCCCCTTTCCTTATTAGCCGCCATTGGCGGTAAGATAAAGAATGGGCTGCCGCCCAGACCCGCTCGGGGCGCGCCCCGAACCCCTTTTTTAATTAAAAAGAAGGGGGTTTGGGGTATAGCCCCAAATGGGGTTCGGGGCGATAGCCCCAAAGAAACGCATCAACCAGCAGCAATGGGGACGTAATGACCAACAGGCCGATTCTGGACAAGGAGATAAAGGCGGATATTTTTTCGGGTATGTCCGGCAACCCGGTCGTGCCAGTGCAGCTTCGGCCGGAGGACACGTTCTGCTTTTCCTGTCACAAGGGCGTGCCGTGCTGGAACGCCTGCTGCCACGGCGCGGATATCACGTTGACGCCGCTGGATATTTTGCGTCTGAGCGAAGGGTTCGGCATCCGCCCGCGTGAGTTTCTCGCCAAGTATACCGTGCCTGCGATGTGGGAAGCGGCGGACCTGCCGGTGGCCAAGATCAAGATGGGCGGCGACGACGGCAAGGGGCCGTGTCCGTTCATGACCGGGGACGGCTGTTCGGTTTATGCTCACCGTCCGGCAACCTGCCGTTATTATCCTCTGGGCTTGGCCTCGGTGAAGATGAAGGGGGCGGAGACCAGGGACGATTTCCATTTCCTGGTCAAGGAGACCCATTGCCAGGGTCACGCCAGCACCAAGGAAATGACTGTGGCCGAGTATTGTGCCGAGCAGGGGCTGACTGGCCATGAAGCGGTTGATCGCGGCTGGATCGACATCATCATGAAGATGGCGTCGTGGCAGGGCGTGGGGGGGCCAATGGGTCAGGGCGTAACGTCACAGACCAAGAAGATGTTCTTCATGGTTTCCACCGATGTTGATGGCCTCCGCTCGTTTGTGTTCACGACCAAGTTCCTGGAGACCTATGATATTGCGCCCGAAGACATTGAGGCGTTGAAGACGGATGATGAGGGAATGCTGCGGCTTGGCCTGGACTGGATGAAGAATGTCCTGTTCAACGAAAAGACCCTGGCCATGAAGGAGGCGGTGTTGCGCGCCTCCATCGCCAAAATCCGCGAGGAAACCGGGGCCTCGTGAGTTCGCGCCATACCTCGGGCTGCCGCCCGAACCCGCTCGGGGCGATGCCCCGAACCCCCTTTTTTTATTGATAATAAAGAGTAATGGGGGCTGGGGCATAGCCCCGGGCGGGTGTGGGCGGCAGCCCACATAGGATTGATGCAGTCCTAATAAAGGGGGGGCCGGGACGGCGCCTCGCGATTCGGTGATATAAAATCGTTTTATGCCTCCCCGTGTTCTTGACGCTGGGGGTTATGCTCCCGTAATTTGGTGGATGACTGGCCGACGTGCCGGTAGGGGGTAGGCTTCGCAATCAAGCGTGGACGCAAGCGGGCGACCAGGGCCATGGCGGCCGGGCACCGTTGGGCGTTTGGCACAAATAATCGGGTAAGCCATGAACGACGAGATTTTAGCCATTGCCGGCGATTTTCCCGCAACCAGCTACGATGAGTGGCGCGGTGCGGTTGACAAGGCGCTGAAGGGCGCGCCCTTCGAGAAAAAGTTGGTTTCCAAGTTGTACGAGGGCATCACCGTACAGCCCATCTATCGCCGGACGGACTGGCCGTCGGAGGGGGATCCGTCCGGTTTTCCCGGCGCCATGCCCTTTACCCGTGGCTGCGGGGCGGCAGGGGCCGGGCCGGATGGCTGGGATGTGCGTCAGGAGCACTCGCATCCAGACGTCAAGGCCGGTAACGACGAAATTCTGACCGACCTCGAACGGGGCGTCGGCTCAGGTCTGATTCAGTTCGACCAGGCGGCTCAGGCGGGACTGGATGCCGATGCTGCGTCGGCGGAGTCGCTGGCTGGCCGCGACGGCGTCATGGTTTATTCGGTGGATGACCTTGATGCCCTGTTGGCGGAGGTCAGCCTTGATATAGCGCCGGTGTCTCTGGATGCCGGGGCGCAATACCTGCCGGCGGCCGCCTTGCTGGCCGCGCTGTGGCGTCGCCGTAACGTGGCGCCGGGGGTGGCGCTGGGTGCGTTCAATGCCGATCCGCTGGCGGTGCTGGCTTCGACCGGGGCGCTGCCGACGACGGTAGATACGGCGCTGGCTCGCATGGCTGACCTGGCGGCTCTGACCGCTGCGACCTATCCAAAGGTCACGGCCGTTGGCGTCAACACCAGCGTCTACTATGATGCCGGCGCCAACGAGGCTCAGGATCTGGCCTGTTCCATGGCCACGGGCGTGGCCTATCTTCGGGCGATGACCCAGGCCGGCATGAGTGTTGATGCCGCTTGCCGCCAGATTGTCTTCACCTTTTCGGTCGGCTGCGACTTCTTCCTGACCATGACCAAGCTGCGGGCGGCGCGCAAGATGTGGGCACGGATTGCCGAGTCGTGCGGTGCCAGTGAATCGGCCCGGGCCATGACCATTTTCGCCCGCACCGCCGATCGCATGATGACCCGCCGCGACCCGTGGGTGAACATGCTGCGCACCACCACGGCCGCATTTGCGGCAGGGGTGGCCGGGGCTAATGCCGTCTCGGTGCTGCCGTTCGACGCCTCGCTGGGTCTGCCTGGCGGACTTGGCCGTCGTATCGCCCGCAATGCCCAGACCGTTCTGCGCGAGGAGTCGTCGTTGACCCGTGTGGTCGATCCGGCGGGCGGCTCGTGGTATGTGGAAAGCCTGACCGATGAGCTGGCGCGGGTGGCGTGGACCACCTTCCAGGAAATCGAGAAAGCTGGCGGCATGGTCAACGCCTTGTCCAACGGCATGATCGCCGAGCGTATTGCTGCCTCCCATGCCGAGCGTGAGAAGAACATCGGCAAGCGCAAGGACCCGATCACCGGCGTCAGCGAGTTCCCGAACATCACCGAAAGCCCGGTGGAGTCGCCGAAGCCCGATCTCAAGGCGCTGCGGGCCGAAGCCACGAAGCGTCTCGATGCCCTGCGCAGCCAGCGGGTCACGGCGCTGGCCGCCGCCGCCAGTATGCGGTCGGTGGACCGGGCGGTTCTGGGGCAAGGCAAACTGGCGGCAGCAGCCATTGATGCCGCCGCCGTTGGTGCGACGCTGGGCACCCTGGCCGAGGCTCTGTCGGCACTGGGGGGCGGCGCCACCGTCAAGGCGCTGCCGCGTCACCGTCTGTCCGAAACCTTCGAGACGCTGCGCGACCAGGCCGATGCCTTCAAGGTAAAGACCGGAGCGTGGCCGCGAATTTTCCTCGCCAACATGGGGCCGGTTGCCCATCACACCGGCCGCGCCACCTTCGCCAAGAATTTTTTTGAGACGGGCGGCATCGAAACCCTCGGCAACAACGGCTTCGCCGACGCCGAGTCGTGCGTCAAGGCGTTCAAGGACAGCGGGGCCTCCATGGCCATTCTCTGTTCGTCGGACGCCCTGTATGAAGGCTTCGTGCCTTCGACCGCACCGGCGCTGAAACAGGCCGGGTGTTCGTACCTGTTCCTCGCCGGCAATCCGGGCGAGAAGAAACAGGCCTACAGCGAGGCCGGCGTTGATGATTATATTTTCCTTGGAGGTGATGTGCTGGGAACGTTGCGCGCAACCCTCGCTCGCCTGGGAGTGACGAAATGACCACGATCCCTGATTTTTCCACGATTCATCTCGATCCGGCCAACGCCCCGCCCCGTGACGGTCAAGCGTCCTGGCAGGCGCAATTCGAAGCCGCGATCGGCACGAGCCTCGAAAGCCGTATCTGGAACAGCCCCGAACAGGTTCCGGTCAAGCCGCTCTATTCGTCGGCCGACATCGCCGGGTTGGACCATCTTGAGACCATGCCGGGGCTGCCGCCGTTCCTGCGCGGCCCGTACCCGACCATGTACGTGGACAAGCCGTGGACGATCCGCCAGTACGCAGGCTTCTCCACCGCCCAGGCCAGCAACGCGTTCTATCGCCGCAATCTGGCTGCCGGGCAAAAGGGCTTGTCGGTGGCGTTCGATCTGGCCACCCATCGTGGGTATGACTCCGATCACCCGCGTGTGTTTGGCGATGTCGGCATGGCCGGTGTGGCTATCGACTCGATCATCGACATGCGGACGCTGTTCGATGGCATCCCGCTGGACAAGATGAGCGTGTCCATGACCATGAACGGCGCCGTGCTGCCGGTGCTGGCACTGTACATCGTCGCGGCGGAAGAGCAGGGCGTGAAGCCGGAACTGCTGTCCGGGACCATTCAGAACGACATTCTGAAAGAGTTCATGGTCCGCAACACCTATATCTATCCGCCCAAGCCGTCGATGCGGATCATCTCCGACATCTTCGGCTATACCTCGCGGACCATGCCGAAGTACAACAGCATCAGCATCTCCGGCTATCATATGCAGGAAGCCGGGGCCACCGCCGATCTGGAACTGGCCTATACCCTGGCCGATGGTGTCGAGTATGCCCGTGCCGGCATGGCCACCGGCCTGACCATCGACGAGTTCGCGCCCCGGCTGTCGTTCTTCTGGGCCATCGGCATGAACTTCTTCATGGAAGTGGCCAAGATGCGGGCTGGCCGCATGTTGTGGGCCAAGCTGGTCAAGCAGTTCAACCCCAAGAATCCCAAGTCTATGTCGCTGCGCACTCACTCCCAGACCTCAGGATGGAGTCTGACCGCGCAGGACGTGTACAACAACGTCACCCGTACCGTCATCGAAGCCATGGCGGCCAGCCAGGGCCACACTCAGTCGCTGCACACCAATTCGTTCGACGAGGCGCTGGCCCTGCCGACCGACTTCAGCGCCCGCATCGCCCGCAACACCCAGTTGTTCCTGCAACAGGAAAGCAACACCTGTCGCGTGATCGACCCGTGGGCCGGCAGTTACTACGTCGAGCGTCTGACCCATGATCTGGCGGCGAAGGCTTGGGAGCACATCCTTGAGGTGGAAAAGACCGGCGGCATGGCCAAGGCCATTGAGGCCGGTATTCCCAAACTGCGCATTGAGGAGGCTTCTGCCCGCACCCAGGCCCGTATCGACTCCGGCCGCCAGACCGTGGTCGGCGTCAACAAATACCGCCTGACGGAAAAGGAGCACGTCGAAGTACTCAAGGTCGACAACTCGGCCGTGCGTCAGGCCCAGATTGACCAGCTCCAGCGGCTGCGGGCCGAGCGTGACCCGAAGGTGGTGGAAGAGCGACTCGACGCCCTGACCAAGGCGGCGGAGAGTGGCGGGGGTAATCTTCTGGATCTGGCGGTACAGGCCGCGCGGTCCAAGGCCACCGTCGGTGAAATCAGCTTCGCCCTGGAAAAGATTTATGGCCGTCACAAGGCGGAGATCCGCACAATCTCTGGTGTGTATGGAGGCGAATTGGGACACGATTCTAAGAGCGCCAACACGGTGCAGGCCTTGGTTGCCGAGTTTGAGGAACGGGAAGGCCGCCGTCCTCGTATTCTTATCGCCAAGATGGGTCAAGATGGTCACGATCGTGGCCAGAAGGTCATCGCCAGCGCCTTTGCCGACCTGGGCTTTGACGTGGATATCGGCCCGCTGTTCCAGACTCCGGGCGAGTCGGCGCGCCAGGCGGTGGAGAACGACTGCCATATCATCGGTGTCAGCTCACTGGCCGCCGGACACCTCGCCCTGGTGCCTGCGCTCAAGGAGGAACTGCGGAAGCTCGAACGCGACGATATCCTGATCGTCATCGGCGGTGTCGTTCCGCCGCAGGATTATGACGAACTGTACAAGGCAGGGGCCAAGGCCATCTTCCCGCCGGGTACGGTCATCAGCGAGGCCGCAGTCGATCTTATGCACAAGCTGAATGAGTCCCTCGGTTTCACGCCGAAGGCGGCGTAGACTCGTGGTGGTGGAAACAATGACGATGAGTCCCGACGCGGGCGGAGGCGTGATTTCGGCGCCTCACGCCCGGAGCGTGCCTGTTCCGGCAACTAACGCCCAGAGCGTGCCTCCGGCACGGTCCGGGCTGCGCCGGGTACTTACGGTGGAGGATTACGTCCAGGGGGTGCTGGCGGGTAACCGCGCCATCCTCGGGCGGGCCATCACCATGGTGGAAAGCCGCAAACCGGACCACCACGCCATCGCCGAGGAAGTGGTGATGCGTCTTCTGCCTTACAGCGGCAAGGCGCATCGCATCGGCATCACCGGCGTGCCCGGCGTGGGCAAAAGCACCTTCATCGAAGGCATCGGTTGCACCCTGACGGGTATGGGTCACAAGGTTGCGGTGCTGGCGGTTGACCCCTCCAGTTCGCGATCCGGCGGGAGCATTCTGGGCGACAAGACCCGGATGCAGACATTGTCCGCCGACGAAAACGCCTTTATCCGGCCTTCACCATCCTCGGGAACTCTGGGTGGTGTTACTCGCAAAACGCGCGAAACCATGGTCGTGTGCGAAGCGGCCGGGTTTGATGTCGTGCTGGTGGAAACGGTCGGCGTCGGCCAGTCGGAAACGGTTGTCTCCGACATGGTCGATTTCTTTCTGGTTCTTATGCTTCCCGGGGCTGGCGACGAATTGCAGGGCATCAAAAAAGGTGTTCTGGAAATCGCCGACATGATTGCCGTCAACAAAGCCGATGGTCCCAATGATACACGGGCCGGTTTGGCGGCACGTGAATATCGCAACGCCCTGCACATCATGAAACACGCCAGCCCCAACTGGAAGCCACCGGTGGTGACATGCAGCGGGCTGAACGGCATCGGTCTTGACAAGGTGTGGGAAAAGATCACCGAACACCGCAAGATCCTGACCGACACCGGAGAACTGGCGGAAAAGCGTCGCCAGCAACAAATCCAGTGGATGTGGGCCATGCTCGACGACAAGCTGATGCGGTCGTTGCGCAGACACCCCAAGGTCGTCTCCATGTTGACCAACATTGAGCAGGAGATTGTCGATGGCCACCTGACGCCGACCGTGGCGGTCGAGCGGATCTGGGAAGTGTTCTGGAGTTGAGGGGTTGAATGAGAAAGAAAAAGCCAGGTTCACCGGGCTTTTTTTGTAACTGCCAGTTACCCTTGATGTCAGACGAACGCTTATTCATGATAATTAACCAAAAATGGTAAGCACGAGGGCCTGAGGCCCTCGTGCTCCCCATCTGTTCATGAATTAAAAAGTCATGTCGCCCCCGGCCGCACCGCTGTGCGCATGATTTGTGCTTTACAAGGTGCACGGCACTGATGTCAATACTTGACCCTGGTAAACAGGGTCACTTTGAGCGATGATCCAATCGTCATAACACCACGCTATGGGACATGAACTTATTGTGGGAGGCTAAAGATGAAATATGTAGCTTTTGCCGTACTCTTTCTTGGTGCCATGATCCTTAATGACAAGGCTTATGCGGGTGCCGACGATACGAAATGGGTTACCAAATGCCTACAGGATAACACCGATGCCAAAGTTTCCGTCGATGTTGTTACAAAATATTGTACCTGCATGAACAATAAGATGGATGAAAACGAAACACGGTCGATCAACACATGGGAAAAATCCCACCCTAAAGAACAAGCTGCGTGCGATGCGGAGGCTGGTTGGACAAAATAGTCCGCACTGGCTGATTATATCAGCTTGATTAAGTTACCTTGGACGCAGTGCTCTGTGTCCTTTTTTATATACGCCAGAAATTACACCAGCTTGACAGACCTTATCCTGCCCGCAGCGAATCGAGATGGCCATGTGTCGAGACGGGTGTGACCTTCAATGGCAATCAACCTCTGGTGCCACACTCACCCACTCGCCAGTTCTGCTGTGGCGTCTTCCCCTTCCTCGCTACCCGTCGTCGCTGCTTCTCCAGACCTTCACATGGAGGGCATGGCGGCTTCGTCGCGGCGTGGCGCCCACATGCGTTCCAGGCCATAATAGTCGCGGATTTCGGGGCGGAACAGATGGACAATGATATCGCCAGCGTCGATCAGTACCCAATCGCCGACGGCTTGACCCTCGATCGAACCAATAGTGCCAAGGGGTTTCAGTCCGGCCACGATATGTTCGGCCATGGCGCCTACTTGGCGCGAGGACCGACCGGTGGCGATAACCAGATAATCGGCGATAGAGGATCGCCCCTTGAGACTGATGACGCAGACATCCTCTGCCTTGTCGTCATCAAGGAAGGACTCGATCATGCGGAGCAGATGTCGCGAGTCTGATGGTAGTGTCACGATGTTGTTAATGATTCTCTCCAATCCGTTGTCGTTCGAATTTTAGTTGCCGATGCCGGGTGAGGGCGGACGGCCAGAAACACCCAGGCCGGCGGCGTGCTGAAGGGCAGGCGCCGTGCCTTCCCGCCAAGTCGCGCGCGGGCGTAGCGCCGTCCCGCCTTTCCGGCCAGTGCTCGCAGAGAATACGGCTCGCGGGCGAAAACCGCAATGGCGACCCGTCGAAAGATTTCCTTCCACCGTGCCCAGGCAGAAATCTGGGTCAGATTGTCGGCGCCCATCAGCCACACGAACCGAATTCGAGGAAACCGGCGTGTCAGTTCGCGGAGGGTATCGGCAGTATAGCGGGTGCCAAGACACATCTCCATGGCCGTGACGCGAATGCGGGGATGGCGGGCTATGGTGGCGGCATAGGCCAGTCGTTGTGAAAGCGGTGCCATGCCCGCTGTGGGCTTGAGAGGATTTTGTGGCGATATCAGCCACCACACCTCGTCAAGGCCGAGCAGGCGCAGGGCGGCGAGGCTGATATGGCGGTGTCCGTCATGAGCCGGGTTGAAGGATCCGCCCAGCAGCCCGACGTACCGGCGGCGAATGCCGAAGCCAGAGAGTTTGACGCAGGGGGGGGGCAATTCAGGATTGCCTCAAGGCCGGCACTGCCCGCTACCGCGCACCTTGTACTTGAAGCTGGTGAGTTGCTCGACGCCGACCGGACCCCGTGCGTGCAGTTTGCCGGTGGAGATGCCGATTTCGGCACCCATGCCGAACTCTCCGCCGTCGGCGAACTGGGTGGAGGCGTTGTGCAGGGTGATGGCACTGTCAACTTCGGACATGAAACGCTCGGCGGCAGCAATGTCTTCGGTGACGATGGCGTCGGTGTGGCTGGAGCCGTGGAGGTTGACGTGGTCGATGGCGGCTTCCAGCCCCGGAACCACCCGTACGGCAAGAATAGCGTCGAGATATTCGGTATCCCAGTCCGCTGCCGTTGCCGGCACCACCCGGGCATCGAGCGCCTGCGTGGTCTCACAGCCGCGCACTTCACAGCCAGCGGCGATCAGGTCGTCGAGAATCGGGGGCAACAGGGTTCCGGCTACGGCCTCATCCACCAGCAGGGTCTCGGTGGCGCCGCAGATGCCGGTGCGCCGCAGTTTGGCGTTGAGCACCAGGGCGCGGGCTTTGGCGGCGTCGGCCCCGGCGTGGATATAGGTATGACAGATACCTTCCAGGTGCTGGAACAGCGGCACCCGGCTTTCCGCCAAGACCCGTTCGACCAGCGAACGGCCGCCACGCGGCACGATCACGTCGATCACGCCGGTCATGGTCAGCATCCGGCCCACGGCGGCGCGGTCGGTGGTGGGGATCATCTGGATGGCGGTCTGCGGCAGTCCGGCCTGGTTCAGGCCCAGAGCCAGGCATTCCAGGATGGCACTGGAGGAGTGGAAGCTCTCCGAGCCACCGCGCAGGATTGCCGCGTTGCCGGATTTCAGGCACAGCCCCCCGGCGTCGGCGGTGACGTTGGGACGGGACTCGTAGATGACGCCGATGACCCCCAAGGGCACCCGCACCCGGCTGATGGACAAACCGTTGGGCCGCGTCCACTGACTCAGCACGATGCCGATGGGATCGTCCAGTTCGGCGATAGCCTCAAGCCCCGACGCCATGGCCTGGATGCGGTCATCGTTCAGCAACAGCCGGTCGAGCATGGCCCGGCCAAGACCTTTGGCCTGACCGGCGGACAGGTCGCGGGCGTTGGCTTCCTTGATCCGCTCCCGCCCGGCGCGGATGGCGGCGGCAGCAGCGCGCAGGGCGGTGTCCTTGGCCGCGCGTGGCGTTTGGCCCAGCACGCGAACGGCGGCTCGCGCATTGCGACCTATTTCGTCCATGAGTTCGTCTAAGGAGATATGGGAGGTGGATATCATGGGTTCGACCTGATATGCGGTGGCCTGCCGCCCATACCCGTTTGGGGCCTAAGGCCCCGAACCCCCATGAATGAGAAAAGGGGAGGGCATCGTGCCGTCGTAAGGCACGCCTCTGGTGGGACGCCCCAGGCGGGTTCGGGCTTTCTATTCTGTTGGATCGCGATGAGTGCGCTCCATTCGCTCGTGTCGCTCCTGGGCATCCAGGCTCAGGGTTGCGATGGGGCGCGCTTCCAGGCGTTTAAGGCCGATAGGTTCGTTGGTTTCTTCGCAATAGCCGTAAGTCCCGTCCTCGATTCGCTGCAAGGCTGCGTCAATTTTGGCAATCAGCTTGCGAGCGCGGTCACGAGTCCGAAGTTCCAGTGCCCGATCGGCTTCGGTGGTGGCGCGATCGGCGATATCCGGGGCTTGGTGCCCACCCTCCAGCACCAGGTGTTGTAGCGTTTCCTCGGATTCCCGCAAAAGCTCACCGCGCCAGCGCAACAGCATCCGGCAAAAGTACTCCGCCTGATACTCGTTCATGAACGGCTCGTCCTCGGACGGCCGATAATCCGGAGGCAGCGTGATAGCCATACCTACCCCATCCTTTATGCTTCTGGCGGGGGGAATATATTGACTGGCGCGTCTTCCCGCAAGGGGGATGGTCGGGAATCACGGTGCCCAATGGATCCGTCGCTCGACTCAGGGTGTCAATGGGAATACCATAGAGGCAGCAGGGAGGTTGAAATGGCCGGACGCGACCCAGAAATCATTGCCATGCTCGATAAAATTCTTACCGTGCAGCAGGAGCAGACGAAGGCTATCCAGGAGCAGGGGAAGATCCTCCAGGAACATGGAAAGATCCTCCAGGAGCAGGGGAAGATCCTCCAGGAACATGGAAAGATCCTCCAGGAACATGGAAAGGCCATCCACGAACAGGGAGAGGCCATCCACGAACAGGGAAAGGCCATCCAGGGGATGACGAAGGCCGTCCAGGACCATTCGACAGCCATTTCTCGCGTGGAGGGGCAGCTATCGGTAGCCCTCCAGTGGCTTCAGTCCATGGACAACCGTTTTGTTTCCCTGATGCACCCATACGAGCCCAGGAAGCCCGCCGCCTGAAGTCCTTATGGCGGCGGCCGGCGGGAGAGCTTGGCGAGTTCGATCTCGGCCCGCAGTTCGATTTCATCGAGAATGGCGGCCAGCCTGGGGTCGACGCCTTGTTCGCGGCGGCTTCGCACCATCTGGGCCAAGGCGGTGAGGCGGTCGATGGGAATGCTGCCAGCCAGAAGCCCCTGACGGACGGCCTCCAGTCCATCGAGAATTTGCTCACCCCGAGCCATGGCCCGCCGCCGTGCTTCCTTGCCGTCGCTCTCGTCGTCGGTTGCGGTCTGCATTGCCAGTAGCGCATCGACGCTGGAGATTGTCGACGGAGCGTCCGCCATCGGCGTCTCCTCGACCTCATCGGCGAATTTCTGGAGATGTTCCACAAACGCAGCGCCCGAGCCTTTATCGGATTTGCCCGAGCGCCGAGCGCTTGCCGTACCGGATGTGCCGACCTGATTGATCTTCATCTCGGAACCATACCCGCTTTTCTGACCAAGATCCCAGAGGATTCTAACCCGACATGACGCTGTCAGAAAGTATTAATATGGCCCGGCAAGCCATCGTGACCCGGCAGAGTTTGCCGAGTCTTCCCTGCCGAAAGTACCCGCCCGCGCCAACAGGAAACGCGGATCCTGGCGAAGGGGGAGGCAGGACACGGTGAAACATTGGAATATCAACGGCTTGTAAGTCATCTACGCTCTGGCACGACATTCGCATATGTTTTCTCAGCGATCAGTCGTGATGGTCACAGCGTGCGAGGATAGCAATGAACCCGGTTCGCCCTTCGTCAATTATCGACTCCGTCAGACGGATTGCCAAGGTTCTGCCGAAGGCCGCTTTTGTTATCGGCCTCGTCCTGAGTGGCGTCGTCACCTCCGGCGCCGCCCTGGCCCAGTCGCGCATCAAGGATATCGCCGACTTCGAGGGCATCCGTGACAACCTGCTGGTCGGCTATGGCCTGGTGGTGGGGTTGAACGGCACTGGTGACGGCCTTGACAAGATGCCATTCACCCAGGAAAGCCTTATCAGCATGATGGAACGCCTGGGTGTCAATATTCAGGGAGGGGCGAACGTCAATATCCAGGGCGCCACTATCCAGGGAGGGCAGATCGGGGCCAAGAACATCGCCGCCGTCATGGTCACGGCCGTGTTGCCGCCCTTTGCCCGCCAGGGCAGCCGCATTGATGTCACCATCAGCGCCATGGGCGACGCCAAGGAGCTGCGTGGCGGGACGTTGCTGGTGACGCCGCTGATCGGCGCCGACGGCGAGGTCTACACCGTGGCTCAGGGCCAGGTTCAGTCCAGCGGCTTCACCGCCGGTGGCAAGGGCGCCAGCGTTACCAAGGGCGTGCCTACCGGCGGCCGTGTACCCAACGGTGGCATCGTTGAACGCGAGATCCCCTTTTCCCTGAACTCTATGAAAAAAGTTACCATCGCGCTGCACAACCCGGACCTCACCACGGCCAGGCGTGTTGCTCAGGCGATCAATGCCCTGCTTGGCACCTCCATTGCCCAGGCGACCGATCCCGGCACTGTGGTGATGGACGTGCCCGCTGATTATCAAGGCGGCGTGGTTGCCCTGATGACCGACATTGAACAGCTTCGCGTGGAGCCGGATCAACTGGCCCGTGTCGTCATCGACGATGCGTCGGGAACCATTGTCATCGGCGACAAGGTCCGCATCTCCACCGTCGCCATTGCCCAGGGCAACCTGACCATTCATGTTACCGAAACGCCGCAGGTGTCGCAGCCCTCGCCGTTCTCGAATGGCACGACCCAGGTTACCCAGAACACGGAAATCAATGTCGATGAAGGCAAGGACAAGAAGCTGATGCAACTGGACACCGGCGTATCGTTGCAGAGCCTTGTCAATGGCCTTAACGCGCTGGGTGTTGGTCCTCGGGACATGATCACCATCCTTCAGGCGATCAAGGCCGCTGGGGCTCTCCAGGCTGATATCGAGGTGATGTGATGGATAGCGCATTCATGAGCCAGGCTGGCTTCACCCTCGATCAGTCCCGTGCAACAGCGATGGCGGCGGCGATGACGGGCAAAAACCAATCACAGGTTGGTTCGTCTCAGACGGGAGCGGCACCGGCTGGCCAGTTTCAGGCCAGCGTGCTTCAGGCCAGCGAAATTCAGGCTAACGTGCCACCCGACAGCAAGGCCCAACAAAAAGCAGCCAAAGCGGCACAGGATTTTGAAGCCATGTTCATTGGCCAGATGCTCAAGCCCATGTTCGATGGTCTTGGCACGGATGGCATGTTCGGGGGTGGCCAGGGCGAGGAAATGTTTCGCGGTCTTCTCATCGACGAATACGGCAAGGCAATCGCCCGTGCGGGCGGAATTGGCATCAGCGGCGCGATCATGAAAACCATGCTTGCAGCCCGGTCGGAGCACCACGCATGAACGCTTTCAAAAATCCCCTCAAGAATCGGCCCGGTCAACCGCAGCAACCCGCTGCCACCGTTGCCGCCTCACCAGCGCTGCCGCCAGCGCAGCCGGTGCAACAGCAGGCCCGGCCGCAGCCCGTGCAACAACAGGCTCAAGTGCAGCAAGCCCGGCCGCAAGCCCCGGTTTCTCGCCCGCTCGCCAGTCCGGTCGTTCAAGTTCGTCCGCCACAGCTTCATGATCCGAAGTCCCCGCCGCGTGATGCGGAAATGGCCTTTGAAGCGACGAAGCTGTTGTCGGCATTGCTGGCCGAAGAGAACGCCGCGTTGCAGGTTCACAACATTACCAAAGTTGCCGCGCTCAGCGATCGCAAGGAAACCCTGGTGCACCTGTACAATGATCAGATGGAGGCCATCGCCGCCAATCCCTCCGTGCTGGCCGCCGTGCCGCCTGAGCGCAAGACGGTGATGAAGGCAGTTGCGGAGGAATTGAGGGAACGTATCGGCCTCAACGCTCGTTTGCTCAAGGGCAACCTGGAAGCGGCCAGGCGGGTGATGAAGATCATTGTCGAGGCGACGCGGGAAGAACAGGCCAAGGCGTCTCCCTACGGCCCGCGCGGAGCCATCAACAAGAACCGCAAGACCGGCCAGCCCTACGCGATGGCCTTTAATAAAGCCGTTTGAAGAAGTAGTCCCCAACCGGACGGAGGAATGGCGTCATGGCACTAACCGCAGCACTCGAAGCCGCCGTATCCGGTCTTCAGTCCTCGCAGCAAGGGCTGAACCTAGCCTCGAACAATATCACCAACGTCAACACCACTGGCTACACCCGTCAGGTTTTCAGCCAGCAGTCGATGTCGGTGCAGGGTGTCGGCATGGGCGTGACGGTGCTGCCTCCCGGCCGTGTCGTCGACCAGAACCTTATGGCGAGCATACGCCAGGAAAACAGCACCCTCAACACCCTTCAGACGACCAGCGACTACTATACCAATACGCAAAATTTGTTCGGCGCTCCCGGATCCCAGACCTCCATCTCCGCCAGCATCACCGCCCTGAGCCAGAATCTGGAGAGCCTGGCCCTGAACCCGAACACCCCGACCAGCCAGTCCAATGCGGTTCAGTCGGCAACCCAGATGACCCAGCAACTTAATTCCATGTCGGCGCAGATCCAGAATCTGCGCCTCCAGTCTGACCAGGCGCTCTCCAGCAGCGTCTCCCAGGCGAACGGACTGTTGGCTCAGGTTGCCGCGCTCAACAACAAAATCGTTCAGGCGGATAATACCGGCCAGAATTCTTCCACGTTGGAGGACTCCCGCGACCAGGCCCTTCAGCAGTTATCCGGCATGATGGACATCCAGACCTTTACCCGCAGCGACGGTGCGGTAACGATCTACACCAACAGCGGCCTTGCTCTGGTGGACAACACCGCCGTTACCCTGACCCACCCCGCAGTCAGCGCGGTCAACCCGCAGCAGACCCTGGCGGGCGGCGGCTTCAGTGGCATTTATATCGGTTCGACGGATATCTCGAATCAGTTCCAGCAGGGCAAGATTGCGGCGCTGGTCACCCAGCGCGACAACACTCTGCCCAATCTCCAGTCCCAGCTCGATCAGTTGACGACGGCGATGGCCGCCCAGGTGAACGCGGTTCACAACCAGGGCACCTCGTATCCTGCGCTCACCTCCAGCATGACCGGCACCACCACCTTCATGCCGTTGCCCACCGCTCTGGCGCCCACCGCCCAGACCATCACGCTGGGTTCCGGGGACGTGGCCATCAACATCTTCGACAAAAACGGTACCCAGGTGGCGAGCACCACGCTGAACGGCATCATGATGTCGGATATGAGCAACGTCGGCGGTCAGGCCGCCACGCCGTCGTTGCCGGGGCCGCCGTCGCCGCTGGTAAACGACGACAAGGCGCAGGCCAGCAACGGTCCCTGGACCCTCGATCAGATCACCCGGCATCTTCAGGGCTGGCTCCACAGTTCCGCCACCGATAATCCCCCAGGTCCCGGTCTGACGGCGGCAACCGTATCGCTCAATGACAACAACGGCAATTTCACCGGCAATCTCGCCATCGACCTGAACAGCCCCTCGTATGGTCTGGCGTTCCAGGATCAGGCGTTCTCGACCCCCGGCTCGGCGCCACAGCCCGCGACCATCCAGTTCAACGCCGACGGTCACGCCCAGCCCGATCCGCTGACCGGCAAGCCCTATTACACCCAGACGGTTCAGGGGTTTTCGAACTTCTTTGGGCTGAACAATCTGCTGAATACTTCTGCCACCAATGCGCGCACCACATGGGATTCCACCATCATCCCCAACGGCGCGACCATGCATAACCTGGGGGTTGGCGCTACCGCCAACCTGACGTTCAGCGATGCCACCAACGGCATCAATATCGGCAACTACGGTATTCAGGTTCTGCCCTCCGACACGCTTTCGACCATCGCCAGCCGTATCAATGGCGACGCTACCCTGGGCAAGATATTCCAGGCCTCGGTGGTGCCCAACGGCGGCGGCAGCCAGCTTCGGATTCAGGATCTCACCGGCGCCAACATGATGGTGTCTCAGAACAACGGCACCGGGATTCAGAATGCGCTGCAAATGGCCCCCACCACGGCGGGGGCCTCCGCCAGCGTTGCCGTGCGCCCTGATATTATCGGCAATCCGCAACTGATCTCGCGCGGCATGGTCCAGTACAGTAACGATACCAAGACCTACTCGCTCAGTGCCGGAGACAACACGATTGCCAACGCGCTGGCGAAGACCTTCACCAACACCACCGCGTTTGCCTCCGCTGGCGGCATCGGCAACACCAACCTGACCTTTACCGATTATGCGTCTACGATCATATCGCAAAATGCCACCGCCGCGAGCACCGTTCAGCAGAACGTGCAGTATCAGACCGGGCTGACCACGGCGCTCAGCCAGAAATCCTCGTCGGAAAACGGTGTCAATCTTGACCAGGAACTGGCGAATATCATGATGTACCAGCAGTCCTACGCCGCCGCCGCAAAGGTGATTACAACATCGACGGCAATGATGGACACGCTTGAAAGTCTGTTCCGTTAAGGGAAATGGGTCTATTATGAAAGACGGAGCCATCAAGGCAGGGAGTATTCAGCGATGATCAGCAGCGCTACGGCAGCCTCGCAGAACCTCATGGTAAGCCAGCTTCTTACCCTGCATCAGCAGCTCAACAATTATCAGGAACAGACGGCCACCCAGCAGGTCAGCCAGGACTTCAAGGGCATCGCCAGCAGCTCCCTCAATCTGCTTACGTTCCAGAACGAATCGTCGATGACCCAGCAGTATATCGACAACAACAGTCTCGCGACCCAGCAATTGACGGCGGAGACCAATGCGGCCAACAATATATCCTCGACCGTCAGTTCGTTGCGCTCCGACCTGCTCAATTTCCAGACGACCAACCTGAGCACCCAGTCGTCGGCCAACATCTCGGCGATCAGCAACATCCAGAATACGGCCTTCACTGCGATGCAGGACATTGCCTCCACGCTCAACACGCAGTTTATGGACGGCTACATGTTCTCCGGCGGCAAGACGGACACGGCGCCGGTCAATTTCCCCTATACCAGCCTGAATGCCTTCCAGGCCGTCTATACCGGAGCCGGAGCCAATTTCCCTAGCACCCGTGCCAATTACCTGGGGGATGTTTCCCTGGCGCCGACCAATGCGGGTCTGGCGAGCCAGAATCTGACCGCGACGCAATACGGTAGCCTGTCCTTCAGCTCCGTACCGGACCCCAACCAACCGCCGGTTCCGCCCAATGGAACCATCACCGCGACGCCTGCGCTCGGCAGCAACAACCTCACCCCGTTTACCGACGTGGGGGTAGGTTCAACGATCACGATCAGCAATTCGGCCAGCAACAATCTGACCTATACCGTTCTTGCCAATAACGGGACGATGTTGACCGTCACGCCGCCGCCGTCCGGCGCGAGTGAAACCGGCACCACCGCTCCGATTTTGAATATGGGGCCGGGGCCAGTCGCCGCGCCGGTCACGATGGCTTTCAACACCAACGGCACCATCAGCGCCTCGACCATCGACCGGACCCAGTACAGCGATCAGAATGGCAATGGCCTGGCCTTTGCTCCCACCATCACCGTCGCCCCCGCCGGCACCAATTGCGGTACGATTACGGCGGCCAATACCAACGCCTTTCCCCCCGGACTTAGGGCCGGC
>JADFXL010000016.1:20933-27567 GCA_015233585.1 Alphaproteobacteria bacterium
ATACCATCAAAGTCAATAGTGGGAATGGCCAGCTTATCGTTGCCCCGCCGCCAGCGGTGGCCGAAACCAGCACCATTACCGCGACGTTGAACTTCGGCGTGAGTGCGCAGCAATACGGTACCCTGACTTTCGACGGGTCCATGAGCACGATCAAGGCCTCGGTTCACGGTGCCTTTGCGGGCATGGCGGTCGGCGACAGTTTCACCGTTACCGGGGCGGTCAACGACTCCGATAACCGGACCTACACCGTTACCGCCAATGACGGCACCACCATGTCGGTTGACCCTCCGCCTGGCGGCATTCAGAAAATGTCTTCCGTGCTCTATGGCAATCTGACCATCGACCCGGTTGGCGGCACGATTTCCGCCACGACCACGACAGCGTTCGATGGGGTGACTCCGGGTACCCAGTTCACGCTTACCGGCTCTCCACAGGTCAGCAACAACCAGACCTACACGGTCACCGCCAACAACGGCAATGGTCAATTGACCGTTACCCCGCTGCCGGGGGTGATCGAAAGCAATACCACGACCGACACGCTGAATTTCGCCGTCGGCGAAGCTCAGACCACAACTTCCGTGCTGACGCCAAACGTTTTCTCAAGCCTGCCCATCGGCGCGACGTTCAAGGTTGCCGGCTCCGGCTCCCCGCCCGCTGGAAATGACCAGACCTATACCGTGATCGCCAATACCGGTACCGCCCTGACCGTCAAGCCACCGCCAAACGCCACCAAGGTCACGGCAGCCGCCACCAATGGCGCGGCGGATACCACGCTTACCTCCGTCAATCCCAATAACTATTACCAGGGCGATCAACTGACGACACAGCACCGCATCAATAGTGATACCTCGATCCCGCTCGGCATCACCGCCTCCAACCCGGCTTTTGAAAAAGCCATGCGGGCGCTTGGGATCATTGCCCAGGGCAACTTGGCCAATAACCCGTCCCGCATCAAACAGGCCATCAATCTGTTGAGTGATGCCTTGTCCCACGACAAGACCGTTCTGCCCGATGAGGCTGCGGGCGGCCTTGACAATGTCAAGCAAACCCTTGGTGAGGACGCCGTTCAGCTCAACACGGCCAATACCTCAATGACCAATTACAAAAGTTACCTGGATCAGAACGCGGGCAACATTATCAACGCGGATCCGACGACGGTGGTGGCGGAGCTGAATCTTTCGACGACGGCACTGGAAGTCGCCATGAAGGCGTTGTCGATGACGTCCCAGCTTAGCCTGGTTCGTTATATGTAGGCTCGTTCCGTCGTGGACGAACGAGACCCAACCTATCGCGGCCTTTGGCTGCAACCTGTTGCAAGGCTTTTCCTCTCACCCGCAGGGTGACGACGGGCTACCGCCCATACCCGTCCGGGGGCGTTCGTATACGAACGCCCCCGGACCCCATTTTTTCTTTCAAATCAAATAGAAAGGAGGTCCGGAGCCTCGCTCCGGGCGGGGTTCGGGGCGGCAGCCCCGAGAGCAACTGCCGGATTTAGAATCAGGGCTTCAACGTTTGCCAGGCTTCAGCGCCTGGTTGCCGGAAACCCAAGGCGCAGCCAGCCGCTCATGCCGCCTTTGACGACGTTGACATTGGTGAATCCGGCTTTTTTCAACGCTCGCGCTCCGTAGGGGGAGCGGTTGGCCGCGTGGCACATGACGTAGACCGGCGTGTGCTTATAGGGTTCCAGACCGGAGGCGGCGGCACCGAGTCGCTCCTTTATCTCCCCCAGCGGCAGGTTCAGCGCCCCGGCAATGTGACCGGATGGCCCCGTGAATTCCCCCTCGGAGCGGACATCAATGACCAGCAGCGGCTCGCCCTGGTCAATCTTGGCCCGCAGGTCGCTGCAACCCACGAACGGCACCCCAGCCATCAGCCGGGGCATCACCTTCATGACCACCAGAACGGTCGCCAGAACGCCAAAGCTGATAATTGTCGACGTGTCCACCACCATTCACACACCCTCTTCCTGTTCGATCAGGCCCGCACCTAACCGCCGCGAGACGCACTTGTCAAGCCATCCTGGACTTAGGACCGATCATGGCTTAAGGGTCGGGGATGATGAAGCAACCTCCCTCGGATATTACCCCCGTCCACGTCGTGGGGGGCGGGCTGGCTGGTGCGGAAGCGGCGTGGCAACTGGCTCGCGCCGGGCTGCCGGTGGTTCTGCATGAAATGCGGCCCGAGCGGACCACCAACGCTCACACCACCGGCCAGCTGGCTGAGCTGGTTTGCTCGAACTCGTTCCGTTCCGACGACAGGGACGCCAGCGCCGTTGGCCTGTTGCACGAGGAATTACGCCGCTGCGGCTCACTGATCCTGGCCTGCGCCGAGGCTCACAAGGTCCCGGCCGGCGGCGCGCTGGCGGTGGATCGCGACGGCTTTTCCGCCGCCGTCGAGGCGGCGCTGGCCGCAGATCCCCTGGTGGAGATCCTCCGGGAAGAGATTGCCGGGCCGCCTCCGGCTGACTGGGAAGCGGTCATCATCGCCACTGGGCCGCTGACTTCCCCGGCGCTGGCCGAGGCCATCCGCACGATGACCGGACAGGATGCCCTGGCCTTCTTTGATGCCATCGCCCCTATTATCCACAAGGACTCCATCGACTTCGGCATTACCTGGTTTCAGTCGCGCTACGACAAGGTGGGACCGGGCGGCGATGGCCGCGACTATATCAATTGCCCCATGAGCCGCGAAGACTATCATGCCTTCATTGAGGCTCTGATCGCGGCCGAGAAAATGCCGTTCCACGATTGGGAAAAGGACACCCCTTACTTCGAAGGTTGCCTGCCCATCGAGGTGATGGCCGAGCGTGGTCGCGAGACCCTGGCCTTTGGTCCCATGAAGCCGGTCGGCCTGACCGATCCGCGCCACCCGGATCAACGCCCGTTCGCCGTCGTCCAGCTCCGCCAGGATAACGCCCTGGGAACCCTCTACAACATGGTCGGGTTTCAGACCAAGCTGAAGCATGGTGAGCAGTTGCGGCTTTTCCGCACCATACCCGGCCTGGCGCAGGCCGAGTTCGCCCGGCTGGGCGGCATTCATCGCAACACCTTCCTCAACAGCCCCCGCGTGCTGGACCCTTTGTTACGGCTGAAGACCGATTTCCGGCTGCGTTTCGCCGGCCAGATCACCGGCTGTGAGGGCTATGTTGAAAGCACCGGCGTCGGTCTGCTGGCCGGGAGGTTCACCGCCGCCGAACGCCTGGGGCGCCAGCCCCTGGCTCCGCCCGTCACCACCGCGCTGGGAGCGATGCTGGCGCACATCACCGGTGGCGCGGCGGCAGAAACCTTCCAGCCCATGAACATCAACTTCGGTCTGTTTCCCGAACCCGATCCGGCCCCCCTGGCGGCGGCGGCTCGGGCCATTGGCGTGGAGTCCGGGGCGGCGGCGCGCTGGGAAGATATCTTTTTCCACATCTTTCTGGATCGCATCGAGCCTCTCCTGGGTCTGGACGTACCGACGGTGCTTTACGACTACCCGGCGCCTCTGGCGGCGTTGTCGAGACGTAAAGCCGCCGATCCACGGGTTGCGGAACGGTTCGAGCTTTATGTGTGCGGACTGGAACTGGCCAACGCCTTTTCCGAGCTGACGGACCCGGTGGTGCAACGGTTCCGGTTCCAGCACGAGTCGGCGCTGCGGTTACGGCTTTATGGCAACGAGTTGCCGATGGATGTGGATTTTCTGGCAGCGCTCGGACTGGGGATGCCGGAAAGTGCGGGGATTGCTTTGGGGCTGGATCGGCTGGTCATGATTATCGCGGGAGTCGATACGATTGAGGAGGTGCTGTGGGCGCCGGTTGCGATCCCTTGAATGCGCTTAGAAACAAGTGTGTCGGGCTGCCGCCCGAATCTGCCTGGGACGATGCCCAAGACCCTGTTTTTATTAAGAAGAAAGGGGGTCCGGGGCGTCGCCACGGCTGGGTACGGGCGAAAGCCCGTCAATTCGCTCGGCCCTCCCCATTATTTCATTAAACCCCTTCACCGCCGCAGCCGGACCATCCACGTGGTCCCACACTCCGGCGCTGACGGCCAGGAAATCAGCCCCCGCTTCGACCAGGGGGATGGCGTTGTCCACGGTGATACCGCCGATGGCGACGCACGGAACGGTTACGACATCGCGCCACCATGTCAATAATTCCAGGGGAGCCCGGCTTCTGGCAATTTTGGTTCCGCTGGGGTAAAATGCGCCGAAGGCCACGTAATCGGCGCCATGATCAGCGGCCTCAATGGCCAGATAGCGCGAGTCGTGACAGGTCACGCCAATGATGGCGTCGTCCCCCAGAATACGGCGGGCTTCGGCATAGGAAACGTCCTCCTGGCCGATGTGGACGCCGTCGCAATTCAGTTCCTGTGCCATCTTGGGATTGTCGTTGAGAATGAAAGCAACGTCGCGGCTCTGGACGATCGGGCGCAACGTAGCGACGGCGCGGCGCACCTCGCCATCGGTGTGGTCCTTGAGGCGGAGTTGGAAACAGGCCACGTCGCCCGCATCGAGAGTCTGGGCCAGAAGGCTCGCGAATGCGGCCACGTCTTCCAGCCGGGGCGGCGAGATCAGGTACAGGCGGCAGGTGGGTTCGGAAATGACCGGCTCCAGTGTTCAATGGTCGTTGGATCAGTTCTTTTCATAGCTTGCGGAGCCACGCGGCGCAAGCCGCCGCCACATCCTGGCGGTCCAGCAGGTCCAGCGCCGGCTCAACGGCGGTATCCACCCTTGCCCCCAGGCGGCCGGCAATATCCGTCAGTCGTTCCAGCGTTTCGGGCGTACCTGTAACCCGCACCACCGGTACTCCGCCCTGGAGGGCGCCAAGGGCGTAACCCACGGCATCGCCACAATCCAGGATAGGAATGACTCTGGTCCCAGGGTAATTCCGGGCGGCCATGGCGACCAGGGCCTGAAACCAGGGCGCCCCGGCACTGGAGGCAGCCGCCGCCGGACTTAAGAGAGCGACCCCCGACCCGGACTCCGCCGCTGCCGCCACCGCCGACTCGGCATGAGCCAGACTATAGACGATGATGCGGGGCGGCAGGGGGGCGGCGGGTGATTCCATGATGCCGTTGTCGGGCATGTACGGGTGGTGGGTCAATGCTCTTGTTGACGGGCCGAACGTCTCAGAATATGCTGCGATTCAATCATAATAACGCGTTGTAGTCCATTGAAAGAATTGAGCATCCACACAAAGTCCAAACTGGACCTGGCGACCGCCCGGCTTGAGCGGGCGGTGGATCGTCTGGAGTCGGCCGTTGATGGTGAACGGCTGGCTAGCAGTTTGTCGGCGAGCATGGTTCGTGCCGCCGATGAGGAAGCCGCCGTTCTGGCAGAGCAACTTCGTATGGCGCGCGACGGCTATCAGTCGCTGGAGAAGGCGACGCACGCTGTCACCTTGCGCCTGGATGGCGCGATCGAGCGCCTGCGTTCTATTGTCGAGACGTGATGTGACGCAAGTTAACATCATTATTGCCAAGCGTGGCTATCAGGTCACCTGCGACGATGGCCAGGAGGCGCAATTAGTTCGTTTGTCGCGTTTTCTTGACCAGCGCGCGTCCCAGCTTGCGGCGGCGGTTGGCGCGGTGCCGGAACCGCTGCTTTTGGTGATGGTTGGGCTGCTGGTTGCCGACGAATTGGCCGAGGCTCGTGCCGAGATCGAAGCGGCACGTGCGGAGGTTCCTGCCCGCGATAGCGCCGTGGTCAGGGCTATGGCCGAGGATGTGGCGGCGGAGCGAATCGAGAAACTGGCGCAACGCATCGAGACCCTTGCCGATCGTCTGGAATGATCTTACCATGAATATGGGACGACTGCTGCTGGGCGCGTTTAGGTAACAATTCTCCCAGGGGCTATAAGAACTTCCAGGGAGCTGTCTCTGTCGAGACCGTGGTCTCGGTACGCGGTGCCCACCTCACAGTGAGGCCCATGTGGAGGTTTTAAATACCGACGGCTTCGGTGGCACCGTCCCACCCTCTTTTTTAATAAAAACAAAGGGGGTTCGGGGCTTGCCCCGAGAGCAGGGCCGGGGCGGCAGCCCCGTGATTATCCCTGCGTTGCCAATTTTTAGAAGTACCCCATGAATCCTGCCAAGGCAGCGTTGCGGGCGCAGGCCCTGAAGCGGCGCGGCTATCTTCAATCCAGAAAAGATGGCATGGCGGCGCGCGGCATGGATCGCCTGTTGTTCCGATACTTGCCCATAGGACGGGGAACCGTTGTCGCCGGTTACTGGCCGTTGGGCAGTGAGCTGGATGTAAGAGCGCTGCTGGATCGTCTGCGGGCGAGGGGCTGCCGGGTCGCGTTGCCGGTCGTGATCGCCAGAAACTTGCCGCTGGTGTTTCGATTATGGCGCGGTACCGGGAGACTGGAGGCCGGACTTCATGGCACCCACCATCCTCCGCAGGTCAACCCCAGAGTAAAACCGGATGTGGTGCTGGTGCCGATGCTGGCCTACGATCGCACCGGGCTGCGGCTGGGCTACGGCGGCGGTTATTACGATCGTACGCTGGCGGCGTTACGGCGGCGCAGTCGCAGGTGGGGAATAGCTGTCGGCATTGCTTTTGCGGGCCAGAAAATCGCGATCTTGCCGAAGGGGGCTCACGATCAGCGGCTTGATTGTATTGTGACGGAACGGGGTTATCTGCCGTTCCGTTGAAC
>JADFXL010000170.1 GCA_015233585.1 Alphaproteobacteria bacterium
GTGGGCAGAGCCCACATCCTTCAAATGCGATTGCCCTGGTCAAATGCCGGATTCAGGTTCGTTCGGATTCGGTATCACGTCTTCATTCGTTGACGGCGCTGGCCTTTGACAACGCGGCGACGCTGCCGGGTCTTGGGGCGCGATGGCGCTGGATCGGGCATACCGGGATCAAGAACGGGGCCAAGGTCAAGAACGGGGCCGCTCCGTCGCCGGAGAACGTCAATCAGCCGTTCGGTTTCGCCCGCGATGTCGTTGATGACGGCGCTGAAGTCGGCCCGGCCGGTGGCCACATCGTCCAGGCGCATTTCCCAGGCTGCCGTGGTCCCAGGGTCAACCAGTACCGGCGCCGCCGCACGTAACATCTCGAAAAGTTGCAGGCCGGCCAATGTCGGCACCACCATCTTGCCGTCCGCCGCCAGCAGATTCTGACGCTTCAGTCCCTTGATGATTTCAGCGCGGGTGGCGGGAGTGCCTATGCCTTTGGCTTCCTTCAGCCGCTCACGCAGGGCCGGATCTTCGACGAAGCGCCAAGCGTTCTGCATGGCATCCACCAGGGTGCCTTCGCCATAGCGGGGCGGTGGCTGGGTGCGTTTGGCCTCGATGCGGGTATCTTTGAGCGTAGCCGGTTCGCCGTTCGTCAGCAGCGGCAGGGGCTGTTCCCCGGGGTCATCCTTGCTGGCGGCATCGGGGCTGGACGTACCGTATACCGCCTTCCAACCAAGCTGAACCGGGATATGACCGACGGCCCGGAATTCGACATCCGGCCTGCCGGCGCCCGTTACCGGGACCAGAAGGGTCGCGGTGGTCTGCCGGTACTCGTAGTCGGGCATCACCATCGCCAGGTACGAACGGCAAACCAGCGCGAACAGACGTTTCTCGTCATCGGTAAGACGGGAAAGACGCGGCTCCAGATCGTCCATGACATTGACATTGGGGATGATGGCGTGGTGGGAGACGCCTTCAAGCGCGAGGTCGCAGAAATAGCCGGACTTTCCACGGCGGATCACCGGCCGGCCGATATCGAGATGAGCGAAACCGCGCAGGGCGTGCAGGGCGCCAACGATCACCGGCACGTCGGCAATCTGGTTCTCCGCCAAGTGGCGGGCCTCGGCACGCGGATAGGTAAGCAGTTTCTTGCCATCGCCGTCGTACAATTCCTGAGCCACAGACAGGGTCTTGTCTGCCGTCCAGCCCCATCGTTGACCACAGGTTTTTTGCAGGGCCGAAAGATCGAACAGACGCGGCGGCCCCTGACGCCGGTCCTCCACCTTTACGGCCAGCGGCCCCTGGTGACGGGCGGCGGCGGCGGCGATCGCCTCCGCCTCAAGGCGGTCCTTGATCCGCGCCTTTGGCCCCGGCGCATGGCGCATCTGGAAAGTGCCCGCAGCGACGGTAGCGGTGGCGGTCACCTCGAAATAGTCTTCCGGCCGGAAGTTCCGGATTTCCAGCTCGCGCAGACAGACGATGGCGAGTGTCGGCGTCTTGACGCGCCCGATGCCGATTACCCCGCGCACGCCCGGTGCCAGCAGTGTTTTTGTTGCAGTGCGGGTAAGGGACAGGTTGAAGACCTGATCCGCCTGCTGGCGCGCCACCGCCGCCTGGAACAGGGGACGCATGGTCTCGTTCGGCCTCAGGCTGGCGAAAGCCTGGCGCAGGGTTTTGGGATCCTGGGCGGTGAACAGGGCGCGCATCACCGTGCCGCGATACCCGAGATGTTCGAGAATTTCCTGACCGATGAGTTGCCCCTCGCGGTCACAATCCGTGGCGAGAATCACGCGATCGCTGGATTTGAGGGCCGCAGCGATGGCGGCCAGTTTGGCGGGTTTGTTGCCGTAACTGTCGGGCCGGGTGGGATAGAGGCCATCGGGCTTCAGCACAACGCAGGACCATTGCTTCCAGCCGCTATTGACTTCGTCCGGCTCGGCAAGGCGCAGCAGGTGGCCTTCCGCTGGCAGAACACGGCCGCACCGCTCGCCAAGAGCCGCCCGGATGTCCCTCGCCTGACTGGATTTCTCCGTGATAATCAAGGTCGCCACTTCCCGCCGCCCCCCCTCTGTGTAATCGGGAAGACGATAGGACGAAACAGGGAACAAAGCAAGTCTGAAAATAGTCCGCCTGGCCGGCGCCTTATTCGGGGCGATTGCCCCGAACCCCATCTGGGGCTATGCCCCAGCCCCCCTTTTTACTTGTTAATGGGGTTTGGGGTCCACGCCGCGGCAGGGGGGCAGCCCACGACTTTTATCCAGAGGCCTCACTGGTCAAGAAAGCTGCGCAGTTTGCGCGACCGGCTGGGGTGTTTGAGCTTG
This sequence comes from Alphaproteobacteria bacterium, assembly GCA_015233585.1. GTDB lineage: Bacteria > Pseudomonadota > Alphaproteobacteria > Rhodospirillales > Rhodospirillaceae > JADFXL01. Next base: position 2,307 of record JADFXL010000170.1, read on the forward strand.
CGCAAAGCCTTGGCCTCGATCTGACGGATGCGCTCGCGCGTTACCGAGAACTGCTGTCCCACCTCTTCCAGCGTATGGTCGGTGTTCATGCCGATGCCGAATCGCATCCGCAACACGCGCTCCTCGCGGGCGGTCAGGCTGGCCAGAACGCGGGTGCAGGTCTCGCGCAGGTTGGAGTTGATGGCGGCATCCAGAGGCTGGACCGCGTTCTTGTCCTCGATAAAATCGCCAAGATGGCTATCTTCCTCGTCACCGATGGGGGTTTCAAGGCTGATGGGTTCCTTGGCGATCTTCAGTACCTTGCGCACCTTTTCCAGAGGCATACTGAGCTTTTCCGCCAGTTCCTCCGGCGTCGGTTCCCGGCCGATCTCATGGAGCATCTGACGCGAGGTGCGCACGAGCTTGTTGATGGTCTCAATCATATGCACCGGAATACGGATGGTGCGAGCCTGGTCGGCAATGGAGCGGGTGATGGCTTGGCGAATCCACCAAGTGGCATAGGTCGAGAACTTGTAACCACGGCGATACTCGAACTTGTCCACCGCCTTCATGAGGCCAATGTTGCCTTCCTGAATCAGATCCAGGAATTGCAGGCCACGATTGGTGTATTTCTTGGCGATTGAAATGACGAGACGCAAATTGGCCTCGATCATTTCCTTTTTGGCCCGTGACGCTTCGCGTTCGCCTTTTTGCACGGTAAAGACCACCCGGCGATATTCCCCAATGGGCAGCCCGGTTTCACCGGAAATTTCGGTAATACCATTGCGGATAGTCGTGATCTCGTCGCCGTGGCGATTTATCAGCTCCTTCCACCCTTTGCTGGTCCGTTCCCCGACCTGCTCCATCCAGTTGGGTGTCAGTTCGCTACCGAAATAAGCTTCGAGGAAATCCTCACGCTTGATGCGGCAACTTTCGGCGAGGCGCAACAACTTGCCTTCCAGACGGATCAGACGGTGGCTTAGGGCATTCAGTTGTTCGACCAGTTGCTCGATGCGGGCGTTGTTGAAATGGACGCCTTCCATCATCTTGATCAACTCGTGTTTGATCTTTTCGTACTTTTTTTCCGTGGACGACGTTACCGGCTCGCCTTTGTGCAGAGCGTTAAGCCGCTGGTCCTGAATTTTTTTCAGCTTGGCATAGGTCGCGGCGATCTTCTCGAAGGTCAGAACCACCCCCGGCATGATCTGCTGTTCCATCGCGGCTAGCGAAATACTGCTTTCTTCGACCTCGGCCTCGACCTCGATCTCCCCATCCCCCTCGCCCTCGGGTTCGGCCTCACCATCGACCTCGCCATCGGAATCCTGCGCCGCACCGGGATCATCATCATCATTGACGGCAGCCGCTTCTTCACGGGCCGCCGCGCTGGCGCGTTCCAGATCCTCTGCCACGCGTACGGCCCTGGCCACCGCAGCTTCGGCTTTTTCCGCCGCAGCCGTCAGTTCCTCCTCGGTCATCGGCACGGCGCCGTACGTCGCGTCGAGGTCGATGATGTCTCGCAGCAGCATCTTGCCTTCGATCAAGGCGTCGTGCCAGGCGACCAGGGACTTGATGGTAAGCGGGCTTTCGCACAACCCGCCGATCATCATTTCGCGACCGGCCTCGATGCGCTTGGCGATGGCGATTTCGCCTTCGCGCGAAAGCAGTTCAACCGATCCCATTTCGCGCAAATACATGCGAACCGGATCGTCGGTTCGACCCAGTTCATCCTCATCGACATTGCCGGCCGGCGCCGCTTCCGGCCGTTCGACATCTTCGACCGTCTCTTCCGTCTCTTCGTTTTCGACGACGTTGATGCCCAGCTCCGACAGCATGGACATGGTGTCCTCGATCTGTTCGGAAGACACATCGTCAGGCGGTAAGGCGGCATTGAGTTCGTCATAGGTGACGTAGCCGCGGTCCTTGCCACGGGCAATCATCTTTTTCACGGCAGCGTTCATGGAATCCAGAAGGGGGCCGTCGGCCGTCTCTTCCTGCGCCTCGGAAATATCGGCCGAAGTCGAAGGTTTCGTTGCCATCCAAAGTCCCCTCTAAAACACCACACATACACAACGCCGAACAGGCACAACGCCGAACTGGCAACGCGCCGCAGTTGCTTTCGGAATATCACACCCGGTCTACCCGGACGGGCGCCGGGTTATCGTCTGGGCGGCATCTCTTTTCATGGCGATCCAGAGGGTTGTCTGATCAAACGAGCGATTTGTAAGTGGCCCTTCGCATCCCCGGAATCAACCCTGGAAACCCTTATTTGGTCATGTACGTTTTTAGACCGAAGTTTGTCAAGAGCGGCCACAGTATTGGATGAGGGAACTTCGCATGGCATCGTCATTCGCCACCATCCTTGGTCTCGCGAACGAGCGCATTCCGTTGCGCGAGATAGCTTCGCATTTCCTCTTCCGTCGCGTTATTGACCATACTTCGGTGGAGACTTTTCAATTCAAGTGATATGGCCTGCGCATGGATCTTGTCCATAATTTCCTGGAATTCCGCTTCGGGGTCCGGAACACGCTTCAACGCCAGGGCCTCGAACTGGCTCTGCATCTGGCCCAGTTCCGGCGCAAAGGGCGTATTCAGATGCGCCAGCAAAATTTCAGAGGGCATCTCCGGTTCGCCGGAAAGAAATTCGGTCGCGGATTCCACCAATCGCGCGAAAGGGCCAGTCCCGCCCACCATCGCCGTGATTTCCTCGACGTGCTGAACCAGAAGCCCGGGGTACTTGAGGACGAAGGCAACGATGACCCGTTGAGCGTACTCGTCCTCCAGCCGTTTTGCACCGGGCCGGAGATTGACGAGGGCGACGGCGGCCGACCGGCCGGCTTGTCTTGAGCCTCTTGGCTGGCGGGGCGGGTTGAACAACTGCCATAGCCGATCGCGCAGGAATCTGCGGTAATGGTACTGAACCGTCGTGTCCGCGATACGGGATACGGTGGTCTCGATGTCCTGGGTCAGAGCGGCCCGGCGTTCAGGGGTATCCAGCGAACGCCCGTCGAGGGCGTGACGCCACACCACCTCGAACAACGACTCGGCGCCGTCGAAAATGTCCGCCATGGCGCGGGCCCCCTGGGTGCGGACCAGTTCGTCGGGATCGCAGCCGGGGGGCAGAACGGCAAAGCGCAGGGACAGTCCCGCTTTCAACAGCGGCAAGGCGCGTTCCGCCGCGCGCCGTGCCGCGCGCTGACCGGCGGCATCCCCGTCAAAACACAGGATCGGCTCGGGCGCCAGACGCCACAGCGCCTCAATCTGGCTCTCGGTCAACGCGGTACCCAGGGGAGCCACCGCGTTGGCAAGCCCAGCCTGAGCCAGGGCAATCACGTCCATATAGCCCTCGACCACGACGATGGTGCCTTTTTCATAGACGGCGGCACGGGCCTGAGCCAGGCCATAGAGCACTTCGCCTTTCTGAAACAGGGGCGTGTCGGGGGAGTTCAGGTATTTTGGACCCTTATCCCCCATGACCCGTCCGCCGAAAGCAATAAGCCGGCCGCGATGATCGCCGATGGGGAACATCACCCGGTCACGGAAAGTGTCATAGGGCGCGCGGCCGTCGTCCGGCGTTCCTACCAGACCGGCGGCCACGAGTGACTCGATGGGGATTCCGCCCTGCCCCCCCAACGCCGCCTTCAAGGCATTGCCCGCCGGAGCATAGCCGAGTCGGTAGCGGGTGATGGCGTTGTCGTCCAGCCCGCGCCGCCGCAGGTAGTCGAGCGCCTCCCGCCCGGCCGGCAAACGCAACTGCCGCTCGAAGAAAACTGCCGCAGTCTCTACCACTTCATGCAGGCTTGCCTGCCGCTTGGCCAGTTCCCGTTCGGCTGGCGTGCTCTGGGGGATCTCCAGATTGGCTTCTGCCGCCAGCTTTTCCACCGCCTCCACGAACGACAGACCGCTAGCTCGCA
>JADFXL010000171.1 GCA_015233585.1 Alphaproteobacteria bacterium
GGTCAAGATCCGTGGGGCCGCCCTTGATTACGAAATCGAAATCCGGCAAGGCATCCATGATCGCTCGATACAGCTCGGGGGCGCTTTGCTTTGGCGTTCCCGCCGAGAACGGCTGGATCAGGATAACTGGATGCGCGAGGCTTGCGGGTGGCGGCAACAAGGACTCGGGCAGGCGCACCATTGGCGGCGGGTGCGCTGCGCCGCCCAACCAGTTTGTGAATGCGGTCCAGCGCAGGATCTTGTTCAGCGGCCGGGAACCGGAGTCGAACAGGCGGGTGTAACGCCCACGGTTTCTTTGCAGGAGCGGGTCGTGTTTTTTCCACGAGCGTGGCTCCATCGCCAGGGTCTGTGGCGCGCCGCAGGCATGGATAAGGGCATCGTCAAGACGGGGATGACGCAGGTAGTCGGAGCCGACCACCACGCGAAACCCGGCACGCCGCAGCCGGGCCATCAGGCTCAGCCGGTAGCGGATATCCTGGTCCAGTCGTTTGTAATCGACGCTGAGCACGGTAATCTCGGGCGGAAACAGGAACGCCATTTTCGCCGCGTCGGAGCGTAGCAGCACAGTTACGGGTTCACCGGCGTCCGCCACCGCCGCCGCCATCTGCGGCAGGACCAGCGAAAACAGCACGGTATCGCCAAGTCCCCCGGAAGTAACGATGAGTACGCCACGGGGAACCTGGACCGGCTGGCCCAGGAGACAAACCAGGCCATCGGCGTGGTGGATCAGGCGCCCGAGTCGCATGTCACGTCGCATGTTGCCGGAACTCTTGCGGCAGCAGCCTGCCTATACGCTCCGTGTTGGTTCATTTACCGTTTCTCCGCCCTCGCGCCATTGGCAAGAACTGCAATTTACATGACAGGAAGGATTGCCACACCTATGTTGCCAGAAATATTTTACGCAGTCGAACTGGGAGAATAAGGATGTCCGATGCCATCGTCGCGAAAATGGTCGACCTGCTGTCTGGATTATCGAAAGATATCAGCGACATGGCGAGCGGAACCAAACAACAGACGGATACGGTGATGACCGCACTGGACGATATGGCGGCCCATGTCCTGGCGTTGCAGGGGATCGTTCTTGCCATGCTGGAAAAGGTTCCGGTAGACGCGGCCGTGGTCGATGGCTGGCTTGACCAGCGGACCAAAGAGTTCGGCGGTTCCGGCCAGCACAAATCCCGTGCTATCGCGGCCGTGCTGCTGAAGGGGCCAATTTGAGGGCCAATTTGAGGGATTGACGGCGGTGTCAGCATTTCACCATGATGGACCATGTTTGCTCATCCGTTTTATTTCGTTCGCCATGGCGTGACGAATCATAATCAGTCCCAACTGGTTATGGGGCAGACGGACGTGCCGCTCAACGCCGATGGGCGGAGGCAGGCGCGCCATGCGGTGCTGCGATTGCGGGAATGTGGCATCCGCTCCATTTTCGCCAGTCCTCTGAGCCGGGCCCTGGAAACCGCGACCATCCTTGGCGATGCTTTAGGACTGCCCGTGACCGAGGTGTTGGATCTCCGGGAGCGCAACTGGGGTATTTACGAAGGGCGTAACCGCAGCGAACGCCCTCATACGGCCGATCCGGAGGGAGGAGAAACCCTCGAAATTTTTACCCACCGGACCCTGGAGGCCATTCGCCATTTGCCCGGCCCGTTCCCGTACTTGCTGGTGGCCCACAACGGAACCTGTCGCGTGCTGCGCCGTCATTTTGGTCTGCACACCGTCGAGGATATGGTGCCGAATGGGATTCCGGTGTGTTTTTCCAACCTGCCACCGGGCAGCGGCTGGCGGGAATACCCGTTGGGAATCGGCCCGAAATAGATGTGCCAGAAGCCTTGGGCCAGGAGCCTTGGGGCGATGGTTCCGGGTTGCGGAATCATGCCCCCATGCAGCATGTATCTTGCATCCTGAGCCAAGCTGTGGTTATGACTATCGCCCATGACCCTGATTGCAGATACAGCCGCCCTGACCGCACTTTGTGACCGGCTTTCGCGCGTCTCCTTTATCACCGTTGATACGGAGTTCATGCGCGAAAAGACCTATTGGTCACATCTGTGTCTGGTTCAGGTGGCGGGGCCGGACGAGGCGCATTGCATAGATCCGCTCTCGCCTGAGATCGACTTGAAACCCTTGTATGACCTGATGGTCAATCCGGGCGTTTTGAAAGTATTTCATGCGGCGCGCCAGGATGTGGAAATTTTCCTGGAACAGGGCGGCGCGGTTCCCCATCCCTTGTTCGACACCCAGGTTGCAGCCATGGTGTGCGGGTTTGGCGACTCGGTGGGATACGAAACCCTTGTCAACAAATTGGCCAAGACGACCGTCGACAAGTCCATGCGGTTTACCGACTGGTCACACCGGCCTCTATCCGATCGCCAGATACACTATGCCCTTTCCGATGTCACCCATCTTCGCGTCGTCTATGAGCGGTTGCGGCGGCGACTCGAAAGGGAGGGACGGATCGGCTGGCTGGAAGAAGAGATGGCGACTCTGACCAACCCGTCTACATACCGCGTCACGCCCGAGGATGCTTGGCGCCGTCTCAAGCCCCGTTCCAGCAGCCCTCGCTTTCTCGCCGTTCTGCGCGAGCTGGCGGCGTGGCGTGAGATGGAGGCCCAGGCCCGCAATTTGCCGCGTCAGCGGGTGTTGCGGGATGAGGTCTTGCTCGAAATTGCCGCCAATGCGCCGACCTCCAACGAGGAATTGGGACGGTCCCGTCTGTTGTCCAAGGGCGCGGCCGACGGCCGCTATGCTCAGGATATCCTGGAAGCCGTTCTGCGCGGGGCCGCTGTTCCAGTCGCGAACTGTCCCACGCTGCCCGATCGTCGCTTGTTGTCAAACGGCATGGTTCCGGTCGTGGATTTGCTGAAGTTGCTGTTAAAAATGAAATGCGACGCTCATGATGTGGCGCAAAAACTGGTTGCATCGACCGAAGATCTGGAAAAGATGACCGCCGACGACGATACCGACGTGCCGGCTCTGCATGGCTGGCGCCATGAGATCTTCGGGGCTGACGCTCTGCGGATCAAGCATGGCGAACTCGCCCTGGCTTTTTCCCCCCGCGAGAAGCGGTTGGTTCTGGTTCCCACACACGAATAGAGGCAATCGGACGATCGACCGATTGCCTCGAAAACTCCAGACCTGGGAATACCCCTGGGAGCTGCGACGGTGCGAATTATTGAGGCGCGGCGGCCCGATAGGCTTGGGCGGCGGCGGCATACGACTTCGTAACAGCGGCTGCAGTGGAAACGTTGGTATTCGCACTTGACGCATTCGAAGTGGTGGCATTCGTAGTCGTGACGGCGGAGGCTGTTGCGTTACTTGATGGACGCGATACGGACGCACCAGTTACATTATTACCGTTGTTGGTATTCTCGTTATTTGTTCGATTTGGCGCAGCTATATTTGCTGCCTTGGTGGCTGCGATTGCGCTGGCTGCCTGCTGCGCGGCCGCTCGTTGGGCTGCCGTTTGCTGAGTTGCCGCCTGTTGATTTCGGGCCGTGACCTGTGCGGTCTGAGACCCCGCGACTGCACCGACATTACCGACCGACATAGCCCAACCTTTCTGTCCAGACACAATGGAGCCGAGCTTTTCTGCCCCTGTCAACGACACTAACAACACCACGTTTAGTGTCCCATATCCCAGTCATTAGTGCAAGTGGAATCAAGTCGTCGCCGTCAGTCCCGATGCACGCCACGCTTTGGAGCGTGTGCCATGAGGGTTGGAGATGAGTTCAGACGGTGGCTCATTTCATCGAGCCGACCCCCACGACCCTCAAGGAGGCTGAAATCACAGATTGTGGGTAAATCGTTCAGGCGCTGGTCGACAGGAACCACCATGCCCGGAGCCGCTTTGACATCGGCCATTGGTAGGGGCGGCGAGACTCGAACTCGCAAGACCTCACGGCCACTGGATTTTGAGTCCAGCGTGTCTACCAATTCCACCACACCCCCTCAACGTCGCCGACGGAACACTATGGGACAAGGACACCCATCTGTCCAGCAAGAGGTTGCCCAGCAAGAGGCCAGCAAGAGGATAGACGCCGGTCACACCACGCGCCGGGTATGCAAGTCGGCGATCTCCTCTTCCGACAGACCGAGCAGGTCGCGCAGCACTTCGTCGGTATGCTGGCCCAGGGTGGGGCCAAGGCTCTCGATGTGGCCTGGGGTTTCGGACAGCCTGGGGATCACATTAGGGATCACGGCCACTTCACCGGGCAGACCAGGGATTTCCATGGGCAACAGATTGCCGCGAGCGGCGAACTGGCGGTCCCCGAAAATATCGGCAATGTTGTTGAGGGGGCCGCAGGGAGCCGCTGCGGCGATGCAGCGTTGCAATATCTCCTCACGATTGAGAGATCCCGCCCACGACGACACGATTTGGTTGATATCGTGACGCGCCTCCAGGCGGTGCTTCATTTCGCCATACAAGCCATGGGAGGCCAGTTCGGGCCGTCCCATGGCGTCGCACAGGCGACTCCACAGCTTGTCGGTGGTGCAGGCGAAGGCGACCCACTTGTCGTCCTTGGTGCGGAAATGGCCGAGCGGCACCGCGACCTTGACGTGGGGACCATGGCGTTCGCGCACGGTCCCGTACATGGCATAGGCCGGGGCCAGTTCGTCGGTGAGGCGAAACACCGACTCGTAAAGAGCGGCGTCGATGTACTGACCCAGACCGCTACGCTGTTTCTCGTGCAGGGCGATGAGCACGCCGATGCAGCCATAAAGGCCCGACATATAATCGCCCAGGGTGGTGGACCCAGGCGTTACCGGGGTTTCCTTGGGCATCCCCGCCAGATAGGACAGGCCGCCGACGGCGTGGGCGATGCGGGCAAAGCCGGGGCGATCGCGATAGGGGCCGTCCTGGCCATAGCCCGATACCCGCAGCATGATCAGACCGGGATTGTCCTTGGCGAGCACTTCATAACCCAGGCCCCATTTTTCCAGGGTTCCGGGACGGAAGTTTTCACAAACGATATCGGACTCGGCGCACAGCTTTTTGAACAGCCGCGCTCCGTCCTTGGAACGCAAATCCAGCGTGACGGATTTTTTGTTGCGAGCTTCCGACAGCCAGGCGAGGCTATCGCCGCCCCGGCCCGTGACGGAGCCAAAGCCACGGCAGGGGTCGCCGCCAATGGGATGCTCGACCTTGAGCACCTCGGCCCCGAATTCGCCCAGGATGGCAGCGGCATAAGGCGCGGCGATGAAGGTTGCAACATCAATGACGCGGATACCGGACAGCGGCAGATCCTGGTTTTTGGTATTGGTGGTCATGTCTTCCCCCATCGCCGTCATATCACCCGACTCGCGTGGAGCTGCGTCAGCTCCGCCGGAGACAGATCCAGCAAGGCCCCCAGCACGGCGTCGGTGGCGTCGCCCAGCGACGGCCCCAGCGACTTGATGCGGCCCGGTGTGCGGGACAGGCGTGGCGTCACGCCCGGTACCACCACCTCGCCCACACCGGGAACCTCGACCGGAACCAGATTGCCACGGGCGCGGAAATGCGGGTCGGCGAAAATGTCGGCGATGCTGTTGAGCGAGCCGATGGGCACCTCAGCGTTGTTGCACCGGTCCATCAGTTCGTCGCGCGAGAGCGACAGGGTCCAGGCGCTGACGATGGCATCCACATCCTTGCGGGCGGCCATGCGTTTGACTTTGACCCCATAAAGCCCGCTGGAAGCCAGTTCCGGCCGACCCATGGCCTCTTCGGCCAGACGGGCGAACATCTTGTCGGTGGTGCAGGCGATGGCTACCCACTTGTCGTCCCTGGTTCGGAAGTGGCCGTGGGGGCAGGCGATGACGGTACCGGAGCCTTCGCGCTCCCGCACCTTGCCAAACATCCCATATGCGGCAGCCATCTCATCAAGTTGGCGGAACACCGCCTCGTAAATGCCGATGTCGATGACCTGGCCGCGTCCGGTCTTCTGCTTTTGCCGCAAGGCCAGCATGACGCCGATGGTGCCGTACAGGCCCGACATGTAATCCCCCAGTGGAGTCGACCCGGGAACGACCGGAGTCTGGCCGGGAAAACCCGCGAGATAGGACAACCCGCCGACGGCGTGGGCGATATGGGCGAAACCGGGGCGATCGCGATAGGGTCCGCTCTGGCCATAGCCGGTCACGCGCAGCATGACCAGGCCGGGGTTCTCCT
>JADFXL010000172.1 GCA_015233585.1 Alphaproteobacteria bacterium
GTCCTTGGCGGTGTCGGCCAAGTCATACTTTGCCGGGCAGTCTCCTTCACGGGGCACAAGCTCACCATCCCGAACGATCCAGCTTCCCAGACGGTCAGGACGAAGCCAAAGGATTTCAGTCGCCCCAGCTTGCCGAAGCAATTCGCAAACGGCGTCGCCAAAAGCCCGCCCCGCCGCGTCGTTATCGGTTGAAATGATGCAGCGGCGTCCCGCAACAGGCGTCCAGTCCGTTTTGCTTGGAGACTTCGCGCCATTCATCGGCGACACCCCCACCGCGTCGGGAAACAGCAACGGTACGGTGTCGGCCTTGCGTTCACCTTCGGTAATGATAACCAGCTTGTCTGGCGCGGCCAGCATCTCCAGCAAGCGATAGAGCGGCCTGTTGTCGCCCCACCCTTTCCAATGGTATGCAGTCCAGGGCTTGCCGTTTTTGCCCGTCTTGGTGCCGTGGCGGAACGGTCGGAACTCCTTTTTCTGTTTTCCGGTATCGGGGTCGATTACCGGGTTGTCATCGGTGTCTTTCACGTCGAACCGGCAAACGTAGCCTTCCGGCTCCCCGACTGCATTGCGGTACAGCCAGACGGCTACCGGTAGCCCAAGCGTCTTGTGCTTGAATATCGGTGAGTCGGCTCGCTGGGGATGGTCGCCGGGCATGGGCACGGGCACGAAGTCCACAGCCGAAGCGGCGGGCGTCGTGGTCACAGTGGTGGCTATTTCATCCGGGGCAAGCGGGCGGAATGGATCGTCCGGGGGAATGTCATCCATAATGAACCCCCAACATTTCACCCAGGCGGCGAGCCGCTTCACCCTGGGAGCTTCCAGCCATGGCGGCGGCGAGCGATACAGGATCGGACCCACCTTGCCCGGCGGCAAAGTCTGCCCAGACGCCTGTTCTCAAGTTTATCTTGAGCGAACGTCCTGGTTCGCCTTGGAGGCTACCGACGCAAAATTCGTGGCCCTCGCGTTTGCCAGCCGGGAACCACCGCGCCAGCAATCCCGGCAGAACAGCCATGGCGGCGGTGTTTATCCGTTGAAAATCCAAGCGGTTTCGGGTAAATTTCTTGGCATCGCGCTCAAGAGAAACACCCGCCCGAATGCCGTTTGCCGACGGCTTCGGGCTTCTTTTTGTGGTCATAGTCAAACCACCTTCTTGGGGCGTCCAGGTCCGCGCTTCACCGGCGTGGCAGGATCGTCCGTGGTGGTCGCGTCGATCGGCGCGGTAGCGCTCCCAGGTGCGGGGCGGCGGCGGGATTGCAGCCAGGCGGTAAGGTCAGTGTCGAGCACGCCAATGCGGCGGGCCGAAAGTTGTATGATTGACGGACCTTCGCCAGCGGCAAGCAGGCGGTCAATCGTTCGGCGAACAAGGCCAGTTTCTGCGGCCACTTCGTCCAGGCTATATACACGGGGCATTATTCTAAGTCCTATCAGTTAATGACAGGGCTAGGTTAGACACGGATTAAACAATGTCGCTATTTGTCGATGGTCGCTATTTGTCGGAATTTGAAATTCCGACAAATTCCGACAAAGCAGCATTCCGAGCTTTACGATATGTTTCCCGGCTCACATGATACTCTGCTACGGCAGCCTCTTCTTTCGCCTCGCGCAATTTATTGGGAGTCAACGTCCCTGCCTGAAGGTCGGACAGCAATTTATTGGTCAAATTCGTTGTCTTTCGTGTCTTCGGCCCTCGTTTCCTACCGACATTTTGTGACGGGTGCAATGCGGAGGGCGGCGCGGTCGCTTCATCGGCTCGCTTCCCTTGCTCACCTGTCGCCGCATCCGCCAAAGCCGCATCAAGATCCGCGACGTTAACCTGTTTGTCGCCGTTTTCCTTTTCCTCCCACCCAACGCGCATAAGCCAGTTCTCTGCACGTCCAACCTGTGCTTCTCGCAAAGCATGGCGTCGGCAGTACTTCACATAGCCTGGACAGCCGGGGCCGTACTCCAACGCGGCTTTCTCGTCTTCGGTAACAAACCCAACCCAGTTACTACCGAAAAGCACTGGTAGCGATTTCTGGATAGCGTCGACATATCTCACCAATTTGCCGGTATTAACGGCAGCGGCAAAGGCTGCATTTTCAGCGGCCCTCTCTTGCATGTGCGCCTTAACTGCGGACCTGAAATATACCATGTATTCGCTCTCAACGTGTTCGTCAGTCATTTTGCCCCCGTATGCAATCCGCATGGTGTCGGCGAGGAAGGCCGGTGCGGTGTCCGGCCTTGTCGGGTGCCCCCTATCCCCGCCGATGGTTGGGCCGGTCTATTTCCGGCTATCGCTCGTTCGTTCGCCGAGTCCTTCGGCAAGCAGGCTCACAGCCAGCATGTTAAGGCTCACCCCCTCCATTTTAGCGCGTTCCGACAGTTTCCTATGCAAGCTCTTGGGCGTTCGGAGTACCCACTTGCCGGAATAGGCGGCCAAGTCATCGCGGGACGGCGGGGGAAGCGAATCGCCACGCAGCCGTGCGGTTTCGATCCACGAGCGCACGGCGTCGGCGGCTTCGTGAATGGCGGCTTCTGGCGTCTCACCATCGGCCATGCAGCCGGGCAGGTCGGGAAATTCAACCAGCCAGCCCCCGCCTTCGTCCAGGCTCAACGGTCGAACCGTGAAGGGATAGGCAAGATCAGTCATCGTCTGCGGCTCCCAGGCTGTCGATCAGGGCGACGAAGCCAGCGACGTAAACCGGCTTGATAGGCTTGTGAGCGGGCACCGTCAGTTTGTTCCCGTTCGGCCCCCGGAAGGTGACATGGCTGGTGCCGGGTTGGTCCCACGTCACGCCATACCGCCGTGCCACCGTCTCCAGGTCTTCGATCCGCCAGTCACGCGGGTTGGTCCGCATGGCGGCAAGCCTCTTGTCGGCCTTCGTCATCGTCTATCGTCTTCTGTCAAGATAGTACCGTTTGCAGTATCATGCAAGCCTGTCACCCGGCTCTCTGTAACGTCACCACGTTGCCGGTGCTCGTGCGCCCCTCAACCACGGCCGCGACATGCTGGCCCCAGGCTTCCAAGGCGGCGCGCTTCTCACTGGCCCAGTCATGGCGCTGGTAGACACCAACGATACCGGCGCGGCTTCCCGACACATGGTTGAGCACGGCCTCCGTCACTTCCAGTCGCACGCCAAGTCGTTGCAGTCCCGTGGCCAGGGTCCGGCGCAAGTCGTGTATCCGCCAGCCCGTCACCCCGCAAGCGGTGTCCAGGCGTTCCTTGCATTTCGACCAGCCGTTGAAAAGCCCAGTTCGGCCCGGAAACACCAAGTCGGAAGATCGGGTCCGGTTTCGCAACAGGTCTTGGGCGGGCGCGGATAACGGCACCATGTTAACGGCCCCGTTCTTGGCGCGGGCGGCGGGCAGGGTCCAAGTGGTCAGGTCCGGGCTAACTTCGTCCCATGTCATGCCGCCGACTTCCTCGCGGCGCTGCCCGGTCAGGATCAAAAATCGAACGATTGCCCCATGGGCGGTTGTCGGGTCGGTGGCATTCCACACCAGCGCCAGTTCGCTATCGGTCAATACGCGGTCCCGTCGTTCCGTGGCGGCCAGCGGCAACGCCGTGAACGGGTTGGCGGTCAGACTGCCGCGTTTGATCGCCCAGCCATAGCAGGCCCGTCCATATGCGGCCGTGCGTGTGGCCATGGAAGCGCCCGCCATGCCGTCCAGTACCTTCACCACCGTCGCCCGGTCCAGGCTCGCGGCGGGCAGGTCCAGGCACCCGGCAAAGCCGATCCGCAACGCCCGCACGGCCTCAACCTCGTAACGCGGTCTCATCCCGGCCAGGTGCAGACGGCGCCAGTCGTCGATTAGGACGGCAAGGGTGAGGGCGTCGCGGGCTTCCTGGACCTTGGCAGCGGTTGCGGCGGCCTTGCGTTCGGCGGCGGGGTCGGTGCCCTTCGCCACGTCACCAAGGATCGCTTGCGCGGCGTCTCTGGCGGCGGCAAGGGATATGCCGTTGCAGGCTCCCAGCGGCACCCGGCGCTTTGTAGTGCCCGCCGTGTACTGGCAAAGGTAGGTCTTGCTACCACCAGCCGTCACCCTTACCACAAGGCCCTTTTGTTCGTCGTCGAACACCAGACGGTCTTTTCTGCCCGCCGGGCAGGTCAGGCCGTCAATCACCCTCATGGTCAATTTCATGGCTTTCCTACCCTCAGCAACTGATATCGGTACGATATCAAACCGGCAAAATAGTGCGGACCCCGAGCGGACCCGACAGAACAACATATCTAGTCGTTCCCTGTCTTGTCACGTCAGAAGGTATCGCCATTATCGTATGAATATCAAGCTATTTTGTCGGGTCCGCTCTTCCTGTGTCGTGCCCTGTCACCCATATCCCGCTTACTCTTAATCAGCGGGCCGTAGGTTCGAGTCCTACTGCACCCACCAAGCAATCCAATGAAATATCTATGTTTCTTTGGGTTCCGCTGCCCGCCAAATTGAATGTTTAGCACTCCGATCAAACCTGTTTAGCACTCTTTGTTCGGCGAGCGTTCTCTGGCGTGATCCAACCGGGTGATCGCCACCTCGGCCTTACGGCGCTGGCTGGAGTATTTGCGAACCATCTGCGCCGTAGAGTGACCCGTGCTAAACTCCGTCAGGAGCAGGAAGGTGTCGAATGAACACAACACGTCGTCAATTTACGGATGATTTCAAACGGGAGGCGGTTGCGTTGCTGGCAAGCAGCGGACGGCCATTGGCGCACATAGCGGCGGAATTGGGTATTCATGCCTCGGTTCTTCGCAACTGGCGCAGGCGTATGGGTGCCTCTGCGGGGACGACGCAGCGCCCCATAACGCAGGCGGCGGCCCCGCAGAGGCTTGCCGACCCGGGGGCGGAAATCGCCCGGCTGAAACGGGAAAACAACCGCCTGCGACTGGAGCGGGATATTCTAAAAAAAACAGTGGCCATCTTCTCGGAACCACCGAAATGAAGTTCCGTTTGATCGAGGATCACCGCGAGATCCATCCGGTGCGGGTCATGTGCGCGGCTCTGGGTGTGTCGCCGTCGGGCTATTATGCCTGGCGGCGGCAACCGGAAAGTCCACGGAAAGCGGCCAACCGTCGGCTTCTGGCTGACATCCGCCGTCTTCACGGCCAGCATCGAGAGCGTTACGGCGCTCCGCGCATTCACCGTGCCCTGATCGACGAAGGACAGAAGGTGAGCCGCAGCCGCGTGGAACGTCTGATGCGGCGCCACGGGATTCGTGCCCATGCACCCAGGCGATTTCGGGTCCGTACCACCGACAGCACGCATACCCTGCCGATCGCCCCCAATCTGCTCGACCAGACCTTTATCGCCGTTCGCCCCAATCAGGTCTGGCTGGCCGACATTACCTATGTGCGAACCGGCGAGGGCTGGCTGTATCTGGCCGTCGTTCTCGACCTTTTCAGCCGGAAAGTGGTGGGCTGGGCCATGCGCGATCATATGCGCGTTGAACTCACCATCGCCGCCCTGACTATGGCTATCCAGCGGCAGCGGCCACCCGCCGGCCTCATCCATCATTCCGATCGCGGCAGCCAATATGCGGCCGGTGATTACCGTGATATCCTGAAGGCGGCTGGAATCGTCCAATCCATGAGCCGTAAGGGAAATTGCTGGGATAACGCCCCGATGGAAAGTTTCTTTGGGACCGTGAAAACCGAACTGGTTCACCGCCAGGATTATCCCGACCAGGAAACTGCCCGACGGGACCTGTTCGCCTACATTGAAATCTATTACAATCGTCAGCGGATGCACTCGGCGCTCGGGTATCTCACCCCAGTGCAAACCGAGCTTCAGGCCGCTTAACCCAGTGTCCACTCAATCGGGGGAAGGTCACCCGTCACTTCTTGTCTCCACGGCTCCGCCTTTGAACCGTGGCGGTCTCCTGAGCTGGAATTTTTCCTTGAATGACGTTCGACCAGTCCAGGAGAATCTGGTGCGTCCTCTCGACAGCAGGGTAGAACCGTCCCGGCGCCACCAGCGCGGCTGTCCCGAAAAGCCCCAGCAGCAACAAGCCCGATATCAGCGCAGCCGCCCGCCAGTTCACCCATCTGACCGGCTTGAGATCCATTTCGCCAAGCGCAATCCGAACATGGTGGCGCGACACGGTGTTCGCCCCATCACTGCAAGCAACGATCAGGGACTTGTCCGCCAATACGT
>JADFXL010000173.1:0-4516 GCA_015233585.1 Alphaproteobacteria bacterium
GTTTTCATAAGTTTGGCCGAGCGGGTTGCCGCCGCCCACACGGCGGGGGCCGATCTGTTCATATCCATGCACGCCGACGCGATCGCCAATGCGGGGATCCGGGGGCTTTCCGTCTATACCCTGTCGGAACGGTCTTCCGACCAGGAGGCGGCGGCTTTGGCCGAGCGGGAAAACAAGGTCGATCTTCTCGCCGGTATCGACCTGTCCCACGAATCGCCCGAGGTCAGCAATATTCTCATTGATCTTGCCCAACGCGAAAGCATGAATCTTTCAGCACGTCTGGCTGGTTTCATTGTTCGCGAACTGCATCGTGAGGTGAAACTGTTGCCAAAAAGTCACCGTTTCGCCAGATTCGCCGTTCTCAAAAGCCCGGACATCCCATCAGTCCTGATCGAAATGGGTTATCTCTCCAATCCAGTAGAGGAGGCGCTGTTGCGCAAACCCACGTATCGCGCCAAACTGGCTGGCGCTCTCGTGCGTTCGGTCGATGATTTTTTCCGACAGACGCATAAGGTGGCGCGTCCATAGCCGTTTCCGAATCGTATCCGGGACAGGCTCAACGACCGGGGTTTCTTACGGATTATGGCCAGGGTTCTGATCGCCCTATTCAGCTTCCTTTTCTTCGCGCTCGTTTGTGCAGGCGCGGGGGTGCTTTATATTTTTTACCAGTACGGGCGTGATCTGCCCGATTTCAGTCAGCTTGCCGATTACGAGCCGCCGGTCATGACCCGCATCTATGCGGGTGACGGCAGTCTGATCGCCGAGTACGCCAGTGAGAAGCGGGTATTCGTGCCCCTTGACGCCATGCCCAAGCGGGTAACCAACGCCTTCCTTTCCGCCGAGGACAAAAGTTTTTATACTCACCCCGGCGTCGATTTCATGGGGGTGTTCCGGGCCACCGTGACCAACCTCAGGAATTACCACAGCGATCGGCGCCCGGTCGGCGCTTCCACCATCACCCAGCAGGTTGCCAAGAATTTTCTGCTGACCAATGAAGTATCATTCAGTCGAAAAATAAAAGAAGCCATTCTGGCATTTCGGATTGAACGATCATTTTCCAAGCATCACATTCTTGAGTTATATCTCAACGAAATCTACCTTGGGTTTGGTTCTTACGGCGTCACGGCGGCGGCGTTGAATTATTTTGATAAATCCCTCAATGAACTGAGTATATCCGAAATCGCATTTCTGGCGGCCTTGCCCAAGGCGCCCAATAATTACAACCCCATCAAGAATCCAGAGGCCGCCAAGGATCGCCGCGACTGGGTCATCGGCCGTATGATGGAGGATGGATACATCACCCCAGCCGAAGCCAAGACCGCCATTGCCGAACCTCTGGTCGTTCGCGATCGCTCGGAGACCGAGTTATTCAAGGGGGCCGAGCACTTTGCCGAGGACGTGCGCCGCGAGTTGCTCCAGCGGTATGGCGAGTCGGTTTTGTACAAGGGTGGGCTCCAGGTACGCACCACCCTGGACCCGAAAATGCAGAGGGTAGCACAAACGGCGCTTCGTGGCGGTCTGCTTGCCTATGACCGCCGCCACGGCTGGCGCGGCCGGGTTTCGCACATTCCCACCGGGCCGGGTTGGCTTGAGCGACTCGCGGAGGTTCATGCGCCAGCGGGTATTCTCGACGAATGGCAATTGGCGGTAGTTCTGTCCCTCGACGCTACCAAGGCCATCATAGGACTGGAGAACGGGCAGGAGGGAACGATACCCCTGTCCGAGCTGACCTGGGCGCGTCAATGGCTGCCCAACCTGGGGCTTGGACCACAGATACGGACGGTGTCCGATGTACTTGAGGCCGGTGACGTGGTGCTGGTGCAGGGGTTGGAACCGGACGCCAAAGGCGAGAAGGTGCCCAGCCCTGGCCCAGGCACCGGCACCAGCGTTTTCGGTCTGCGGCAACTGCCGGCGGTTGACGGCGCCATGGTTGCCATGGACCCTCACACCGGACGGGTGGT
This sequence comes from Alphaproteobacteria bacterium, assembly GCA_015233585.1. Taxonomy (GTDB): domain Bacteria; phylum Pseudomonadota; class Alphaproteobacteria; order Rhodospirillales; family Rhodospirillaceae; genus JADFXL01. The sequence goes on from JADFXL010000173.1 coordinate 1,962, forward strand.
GGCCATGGTGGGCGGCTTTTCCTATGAGCGCAGCGAGTTCAATCGCGCCACCCAGGCCATGCGCCAGCCTGGGTCTGCCTTCAAGCCGTTCGTTTATTTGACGGCGCTTGACTCCGGCTATACGCCGTCCAGCATCATTCTCGATGCTCCTGCCGTGTTCGAGCAGGGGCCGGGTCTGCCGCCGTGGAGGCCGCACAATTATGGCAATGACTTCCTTGGCCCCACCACGCTACGGGTCGGGGTCGAGAAATCACGCAATCTGATGACGGTTCGTCTGGCCCAGGCCGTTGGCATGAAGAAAATCGCGGCCACGGCGACCAAATTCGGCATTGTTGACCGGCTGGAAACCAATCTGTCCAGTGCGTTGGGGTCGGGGGAGACCACGGTTCTGCGGCTGACCGGGGCCTATGCCATGCTGGTCAATGGCGGGAAGCGCATAATCCCGACCTTGATCGACCGGATACAGGACCGGACAGGCCACACCATCTATCGCCATGATGACCGTGAGTGCCCAAACTGCCGTGAAACCTTCTGGACCGGCCAGTCCATGCCCGAATTGCCCGATACTCGCGAGCAGATCACCGATCCTATGAGCGCCTACCAGATCGTTTCGATCCTGGAAGGCGTTGTGCAGCATGGAACCGGGCGCAAGGTTGCTGCTGTTGGCAAGCCGCTGGCGGGCAAGACCGGCACTTCCAACGATAGCAACGATACCTGGTTCGTGGGCTTTGCTCCTGATTTGGCCGTCGGGGTGTTTGTGGGCTTCGACGTGCCCCATTCTCTTGGCGGCCATGAGACCGGCGGGTCGGTCGCCGCCCCGATTTTCCGTGACTTCATGGCCTCTACCCTGGTGGACCAGCCCGCCACTCCGTTCCGTATTCCTCCCGGAATCCGGCTGGTGCGGGTCAACCATCACTCGGGACGACCGGCCGAGCCGGGCGACAAGGATGTGATCGTCGAGGCCTTCAAGCCCGGTACCGTGCCCGGTGAAGCTCCCACCACCGTACTGGACGGCGGCATCCCTGGGGTGACCGAAGGTCCGGGGGCAGAGACGGGTGGAACGGAGTCGGGCGGGACGGTGACGACGGGGGAGGAGATGACAGGCGAAGGGGCGACGGGCGTGGCCGCGACCCCAGTGGTGCCGGAAGCGGGGGGACTGTATTAGGTGACTCTTCCCTCTCGGTGCGGGACGCTCCACGGCGTCGGAGTTGGGCCGGGGGATCCCGGCCTTTTGACGGTGAAGGCGCTTGACGTGATCCGCCGCGTGCCGGTAATCGCGTACCCGGCCCCGCCGCAGGGCGACAGCATGGCGCGGGGTATCGTGGCCGGGTATTTGCCTGGCGGGCAGATCGAAATTCCTCTGCGCATGGCCTTTACGTCGGATCGGGTCTCCGCCAATGCGGCTTACGATGCCGGCGCGGCAGCCATTGCCTGGCACCTCGTGGAAGGGCGGGATGTTGCCGTTCTGTGCGAAGGGGATCCGTTTTTTTTCGGCAGCTTTATGTATCTGTTCGCCCGATTAAGCCAACAGTATCCGGTGGAGGTGGTGCCGGGTGTTACCTCGGTTTCGGCCTGTTCGGCAGCCCTGCGCGTACCGTTGGCGGCGCTGGACGATCGCGTTGCCGTGATCCCCGCCACCAGCGATGAGGCCGGGATGGAGGCTTTGTTGGTGTCTTGCGACGCGGCGGCCATCCTCAAGGCCGGACATCATCTGCCCAAGATTGTTCGGCTGCTGGATCGTCTCGGGCTGGCGGATAGGGCGAGCTATATTGAATATGCGGGAATGGCCAGCCAGCGCATCCGCCCGCTGGCGGAAGCGGCGCGGGAAGGTGGGCCTTATTTTTCGATGGTGCTGGTTCACAAACGGGGCGATAAGCCGTGAAACTTAACCGGAATAGAAAAGAACGGGGAACTGATTCCCTCGTGCTCTCCATTTATTTATAGTCCTCTTCTCTGGTAAAAACCCCCGCCTTCAGGCGGGAAAGGCTTCAGCCCTATGCCTTGACACCACTCTGTCATGACGCTATAGGCGAGGGCTCGCCCAGTCGCCTATAGCGTCATGACAGAGTACAGCAAGGGTTCACATACGGTTTTCCACCACAGGTATCATCTGGTGTGGATTACGAAATACCGGTACCCAGTTTTGCAAGGCGATCTGCGGCTGCGGGTGCGCACGATCATCGCCCAGGTAGCCGACGAGATGGGTATTCGTATCGTTAATGGCGTGCTTTCGGTGGATCACGTACATATCTTTGCTGAAATTCCGCCACACATTGCCGTCAGTGAATTCGTTAAGAACGCCAAGGGCCGTTCTTCGCGAAAGATCCAACTGGAGTTTCCGCACATCGGAAAACGCTATTGGGGTCGTCACTTCTGGGGGCGTGGATTCTTCAGTACCACCAGCGGTAACGTTACTGATGACATCATCCTCGCCTATATCGATGGTCACACTGACGGCAAACGTTCGGAGAACGAAACCAACATCTCTTTAGAGTAACTTCCCGGCTTCCAGCCTAGACTCAAACCTACCAGCTTCCAGCTGGTAGTGGTTTAGT
>JADFXL010000173.1:4526-6114 GCA_015233585.1 Alphaproteobacteria bacterium
CTCGCCTATATCGATGGTCACACTGACGGCAAACGTTCGGAGAACGAAACCAACATCTCTTTAGAGTAACTTCCCGGCTTCCAGCCTAGACTCAAACCTACCAGCTTCCAGCTGGTAGTGGTTTAGCTTCGATACGGGGAGCGTGAGGGGCCTGGCCCCTCGCATTTACCTCTTGATGCAAAGCGCGGGGAGATTTGACAATGACGACGACAATGATGTCCCCGGTGGTGGTCGTTCTTGGGCAGGGTGGGTTGGTTCTGGGACAGCGGCTGTGTGCTGTGCTTCCCGGCGCCAGGCTTCATGCGCTCAAGAGCCGTCTTGCCGCTGGGGCGGTGGTCGACGACACTTTCGCCGACACCGCCGCGCACCTGCACCGCCTGTTTGCCGACAAGATCCCCATCATCGGGGTATGCGCCGCCGGCATCCTGATTCGGGCTCTGGCGCCGATGCTTGCCGACAAGCAGCAGGAGCCGCCGGTGCTGGCCGTCGCCCACGATGGCAGTTCGGTGGTGCCTCTCCTGGGTGGCCATCACGGCGCCAACGAGCTGGCCCGGACTCTCGCCGGGGCGCTGGGCGTGACCGCCGCCATTACTACGGCGGGCGACCTGCGTTTCGGTCTGGCGCTCGACGAGCCTCCGCCTCATTGGCGCGCGGGTCATCCTCTGGCCGCCAAGAACATCATGGCAGCTCTGGTGGACGGCCGGCCGGTGACGTTAAAGGTCGAAGCCGGTGACGCCGGGTGGATTGAAACGGCTCATGTGCCGTTTGCCGATGATGCCGCCCTGACCATTCGCGTCACCGACAAGGCCGCGCCGGTAGACCCTCATACCCTGGTCCTCCATCCGCCGGTTCTTGCGCTGGGTGTCGGATGTGCACGGGCCGCCTCGGCCAAGGAGCTGGAAGCCCTGGCGTTCTCCACCCTCTCCGAGGCTGGCTTGTCCCCACAGGCGGTCGCCTGTGTCGTCTCGGTGGATGTCAAGGCGGACGAACCGGCGGTTCATGCTCTGGCCGCCCGGCTCGGTGTTCCGGCGCGGTTTTTGCCTGCCGTTACCCTGGAAGCCCTCACCCCGCGCCTGAAGAATCCGTCGGAAACGGTGTTTCGGGAAGTGGGATGTCATGGGGTGGCCGAAGCGTCGGCTCTGGCCGCCGCTGGTTCCGACGGCGAGTTGATTGTCGCCAAGATCAAATCCGGGCAGGCTACCTGCGCCGTGGCCCGTGCTACCGGGACGATTGACCCGGCACGGGTCGGGTGTGCTCGGGGTCACCTGCATGTGGTCGGGATCGGCCCTGGCGCTCCTGGCTGGCGGACGCCAGAGGCTACGGCAGCCGTCACCGGCGCACGTCATCTGGTAGGCTATGATCTGTATCTCGACCTTCTGGGCGAGGCCGCCGCTGGCAAGATCCGCCACGACAGCCCCCTGGGTGAGGAGACGGAGCGGGTACGCACCGCCCTTGACCTGGCCGCGAGCGGGGAATCGGTGGCGCTGATCTGTTCCGGCGATCCGGGGATCTATGCGCTGGCCTCGCTGGTGTTCGAGACGGTCGAGCGGCACAGCCGCCCGGACTGGGGCCGTATCGAGATTACCGT
>JADFXL010000174.1 GCA_015233585.1 Alphaproteobacteria bacterium
CGGCCGCGACAGCGCCATCCGGCCGGGCAACCGGCAATCGCAACCTGGTCGAGAACCGGAGCGGCGCGATCTGCAGCTCGTCCAACGTTACGGCGCGATGGCGCCATCCGTTCGGACGGCCGGCAATCCGAGACTTGGTCGAGAGCCGGAGGGGAAGACGGCAAGCTGACGATCTCTCGCCTGACCGAACCGGGTTCGCGCCAGCGGTTCGAGCCGTCTTGTGTGTCTTGTAAAGGTATACCCCAGCATGACGAATTAGTGAGACACTGACCCCTTAAGGTTTCTGCGCTTTCGAGTGTCTTTTTTGGGTTAACGTTGGGCTTATGAGACGATACAAGGGGATGGTCTGAACCCAAACGAGACAGACAGGGGGCTGCAATGGCACGGATTGGCTACGCTCGGGTATCGACCACGGATCAAGACACCGCGCTTCAGGTTGCCGCCCTGAAGGCTGCCGGGTGTGAGGTCATCCGGGAAGAGCAGGCCAGCGGCACCACGACGGCCGGTCGCACCGAGCTGGCTACCGTCCTGGAGTTTCTCCGGCCCGGTGACGTGTTGGTGGTAACGCGAATTGACCGGCTGGCCCGGAGCATCGCCGACCTGCAAACCATCGTGCGCACGATCCGCGACAAGGGCGCCGCGCTGGCCTGCACCGAACAACCGGTTGACACCAGCACGGCAGCCGGCAAGGCGTTCCTGGACATGCTCGGTGTCTTCGCCGAGTTCGAAACCAACCTCCGGCGCGAGCGGCAGCTTGAGGGCATCGCCAAGGCCAGGGCCGAAGGCGTCTATAAGGGGCGCAAGCCGAGCATCGACGTTGACCAGGTCCGCCAGTTGAAGGCGGAAGGACTGGGCGCCACCGAGATTGCCAAGAAGACCGGCATTGCCCGCGCGTCGGTCTATCGCCTGCTCACCGCTCAGGCGACTGCCCAAAGCTGAACGAAGGCAGACAGCGCGGCGTGAACCTGACCCCGCTGCCGCGGCAGCGGAGCCAGGCAGGTAGCCGGTGCTCCTGCTCCATGCTCACGCCTTAAGCGCACGTCCGAAACGTTGGAGCCAGTCCTACCGCCTCAATCGTAGCACCAAAGAAACCGCGGCAGCGAACCGGGTTCGCTGTCCCGTGCATCTCGGTCGCCGCGATCGGCGTTACGGCCGGCACCACAACCTCTCACGGTTCGCCTTTCGAACGGCTTTCGACCCGACTTGCCGCCCACGCCGCAGCCGCTTCGAGCACGTCGCCATGGCAAGGCAGCGGCTTGCACACGCAAACAAGTTGCCGGCCGTGAAGCGCGGCAACTTCCTCCAGACCGATCGCCCCGGAACGGATGCTTTCCCATAACCACGACCGGTACCGGGCAATGACCGTCTCCCGGTCGCCATCGCGGCCGATGACATAGGGATTGCCCCACCGGCCGGGACGCGTGATCGAAACCGCATCCTCTTCGATGAATTCACGATCGAGAAGGCGATTCATGACCGGCATTCTCAGCCTCTCCCCCCACCCCAGAGCGCGACGGCATCATTGACGGCTGACCGCACCAACGATGCACGCAGACATGAATGCGGCAACCGGTTCCCGAACCGTCCGAACGCCCCGAAGGCACCCTGCCGCACCGTGGTTTCCCTGGATTTCCGCCATTTTCGAATATCACCCCCTTTGTTTATGTGTACCCGGCCGGGTACACCACCGGGTACACGGCGGACAGTCGGCCACACCTATATAACTCTATGATATCTATAGATATTAAATATTGAAATGATGATGTGTACCCGGTGTACCCGCCGCACATACTCCACGCGCGCGTATGGCGTATAGATGTCTGTGACGAAGCGGCGTAATGATGGTTGCGTCACGGGGTGCGTCGTCATGAATTTTCTGTCTATACCTGTCGCAAGGCGGGTACACCGGGTACACCGGGTACACATCCGCCTATCACATTGAATGTGTTGGTATATTCTCAATAAAATGTGTACCCGCCCATGTACCCGCCGACTTCAGACCGGGTACACGGTGCAGCCTGCCGCGCGACTTTGGGTACTGGCGCACATGGTCACCACAACCACTCTCTTTTCTGACCGTTATCTCAAAGGGGGGGTGCGGGGAAAAACATCACGGCGCGTTCTCGGACGGGGCCAGATCGAAGGTGGATCGCTGGCCCAAGGCTTTGCCATCCAAGATCAGGGACAGGGGAATGAGGGTGACGCGCTGGGGTTTCGCGCTCCGTCCCTGGCCGATGCGAACCTTGCAGTCGCCCGGTGTCACCGCTCCAGGCAACCGACGGAGGGATTGCACCCAAACGCCGGTTGCTCCCGGCCGCGATCCCCATTCGGTACCATCGAAAATATTGCGCAACCCGTCGTGTGAATTGGCAACCGCCAGTACCTGAACTCGGGCTTTGTCGCGGATTACCCTCATGCCGTGATGCGACAACGCCACATTGGCATCGATATTTTCGTCAGCCGCGTCGGCGATGTAATCCGCAATGGGTTTTCGTGTCGGGTGTCCCAAGGGAATAGCGGTGCTCAACAGGTGGGACAGGCACTGTTCTTCGTCGCTCCCTTCGTCGTCGGCGTGATCGGTTGCGCTCAGGATCGATAGGGCGGCCTCCTGTGCCGAGTCGGTATCCACGGCGAGATCATTCAACAACAGATCGGCCATGGCAAGCAGGGTTCCCTGAACGTCGGCGGTGCGGGCGCTGGCACCTTCGGCCATCAGCGCATAGCGGTAAGCCTCCAGCGCCTGGGGGAAGCGCTGCCACTGATCAACGATGCGTCGCAACAGCCGGGCGCCCAAATCGGCCAGCGCCCGCCCGTCCGTGGTTGGGGGCGCGCTCCCGTGCAAATCTCCCAGCCTCACGACGACGATCCGGGACTTGTCCTGAGGCGCCAGGGAGGGAACCTTGATCGAAGAGAACATGAAACAGGAGCGGGCCACGAATCGGGTTGCTTTGTGGTCCACGCCACCGCGCACCAACTCGCCACCGCTCGCGGAGATGCGGGCAAAACGGATGACGCCGGCCACGGCCTCCAATTTCTCGCCGGCTTCCAATTCATCGACCATCACGGGAAGGCTGTCATGGCCCAAGCTTTGCCGCAGGCCCGCCTCGGTCGCATCGCTGACCGCGATCGCGCCCCCAGCCATGGTGGCGGTCAACAGACGGTGCAGTGTGCTCTTGCCGCTGCCCCGGCCGCCGGTTACCCAAATGGAGGGGCGCCAGTGCAGAGCGCCCCCCACCATCGCGCTGGCGATCCAGCCCAGCACCAGCCGCGTGTCAACGTCACCCCGCTGGAATTGCCACGTCCCTAACATCTCCATCAGTTCGCCCGCCGGCCCGGCCTTGCCGGCCGCTTGCGGGTCTTTCGCAGGCGGGGGCAGTGGTGCGTCACCGAGATACAGGTGTGAACCGATGACGCCCGGCTTGTACCAGTCGGAGCCGACCAGAACGGCGTCGCCCCGATGCAGGATCAATTGACCGTCATCACCCAGCCACGCGCCGCGCCCGCGCAACCGTTCCATCGGATCGAAAAACCCTTTCCTGACACAGGCAGCCATCAGCGCTCGCCGGAGCGGCGCGTACCGAATGTCGCTCTGGTCGCCGTTCTTCTGGTCCTCACTGAAATGATCCCGCACCCATTCGGCATGGTCGCTGAACAGACCATCAAGCACGGCCTGGGCATGATCCTTTTCCGACAAGTCGCGGAACTGTCCGGTACCATCAAGATAAAAATAAACTCCTTTGCGGTGTCCCAACGCGGTCACTGGGGAATCATCGGGCAAGGTATCGGGAGGACGCCGTCCACTTCGTCTCGAAGACGAGTCCCCTTGATCGGCGTCCTTGTTCTTGCCCCGATGGTGCTTATTGGGTTCACCAGCTTCTGACCCTGAAGCCGCATCGGTCCCGTTGTATGACACGCTCTCAGCGCGACATTGGCGGATGGCGTCCAATCTCCTGTCGATGGAACCGGGTTCGGTTCTGCGGCGGTTGGGCGGCTTCGTCCCGCCGGCTCCGGTCGCCGACGGCTTCGGCGAACCGGGTTCGTCGTCCGGGCCTCGCTTGGTCATGACGCCGGCCCCTTGCACACCCACCGGCCGCACTGATCAACCGTGAGCCCCAGGCTCAGGGGGTCTACGAAACCGACGCAACAGGCTGCCACCATCAAGGCTTTAAAGGCGACATCACGGCTCCACCCCACCTTCTTGTCCCGCCGGCTTTCGGGTGGGAACAACAGCGGTAGCAAATCCTCTTGTCCCTCGAACAAGGCGACAATGACCTTGCCGGTAAACTGATCGGGGGTCAGCGCCCACACGTGCCCGCGGGCATCGCGGTAGAAACATAGCACTTCGCCATGAAGCAAGTCATTGAAGCGCCCGAGGGGGAGCACCGGACAGCCCTGGCCTGAGCGAAACCGGTCCAGTGGATGAGAGGAATGAAACCCCTTACGGTTCCACCACTCGTCGAGCTGTTCAATCGGATACATCGGCTCAAAGCGTGGTCCGCCGGTCGTTCCCAACAAAAGCAATAATCTGGCTTTGTTGATGTGGCGATCTTTCCGCTTCAACTCCTCGCTGTAGCGGACTTCACCATCCTTTATTGCCAGATGGTCGGCAGCCTCTTCCAAGGTCAGTAGCCGGGAGGATGTCCTGTCCATGGTCAGGCTGCCTCCTCTGACGTGCTGCTGCGTACCCCTCGATTGATGAATGCGATCAGATCGGACTTGCGATAGACAATCGCCCTTCCGCCCGGAATACGATAGAACTTCAACCCGCTCCGACCTGTGACACGGTCTTTTTCGAGCCAGGATTCGGAAAGTCCGATAAACTTAGCTGCCGCAGGCTGGCGAAGGTATTCATCACCAGATTGCTGAGCCGTTATGGACTCCAGTGTATTCTTCTTCGGCGCATTTGCTGGCATCGTGTGACCCTCGCTATTTGACAAAGCCACATCCATTTGGAAGCGGCAATAGCAGGGCTTATCTGGCCGCATGCTTAATGCATCAAGCACAACCAGAATTGCCGACAGTTGGCGGCAGTTAGCGGTAATCTCGATTCTAATAGTTTGATATGGTTGCTAGTTTATTCGATTGAGCGACGGTTGGCGACAGATGGCGACAGATGGCGACAGCCCGCCAGCATTGCCGGCGGCGGCAAACCCGAATCACAATGTGATATGGCGCGCTTTTTCGGCCATCCACTCATTTATCAGTTCGTTAAGTCGTGTGGGCTTCGGCAAGCGGCTCTTACCCTCCTTGGCAGGGACCTTTTGGTTCACGGCGTCACGCCGCTGTGCCGGTGTCATCGCGTTGAGCTTGCTGTATGTGAAAAACTCACAAGCGCTACGAACAAGCCGCTCAGCGTCATGGTATGTCTTCTTCGGACCTCCGCTACGCTTCTTCTTTTCAGCCGGTGCATCCGCGCACTCGGCCGGCTTGGCAGCATTCGGGGCCAGCGGTTCGGTTGGCGCGCCCTGAGTCGGTTCCTGAATGTCGGAGCCATTGAGCGGGGCTCTAATGGTCACCTCTTCATAAACTGTGCCATGCGGCCTATATAGAGAACTCGTGGTAAACTCTGCCAACAATCCAGACAGATCATCAACAGACAACATCTCGCGAGAGCCGCCATTTCTACGCCCACTCACGCGGTAGCTGCCATTTATTAGAAACACGACAGCCAGTCGCCTGAAGGCTTTTAATGCCTCATCCGTCTTTATCTTTAATTTACACACCTCATAATCAAGCCATCTGATTTCTCTCTCAAGTAATTCCGGCAACCTTCCCTTTGAAGCAGCATGAACCTTGTACTCTTCCCAGCGCCACGGGCTTTCCGATGGGGTAAGCGACCAAATCGCTTTTATTACCTCGCGAATATACTTATTGCCTTCAAAACGATAAACGTCCCATTCGCTGCGGTAGCGCTCATCTCCCACCAAGTACCTGCCACTCTGTTCGGTATATTGCGGCCAATCCAGTGACGGCAATGGCAAAAAACCCGCAAACTGATCCGCGTA
>JADFXL010000175.1 GCA_015233585.1 Alphaproteobacteria bacterium
ACAAGCGCTGGATGACGATTGGCCCCGATTACGCCTACGGTCACGAATCCTGGACATCCTTCAGTTCCAAGCTGAAAGAGCTGCAACCCGATGCCGATCTGGTGGGGGAGATTTGGCCAAAACTGATGGAGAAAGATTACGCCCCCTTCATTCAGAAACTTCTGGATGAAAAGCCAGATGCCGTCTGGTCCTCCCTGTGGGGGAATGACGCCGTTAACTTTATCAGGCAGGCTCTTCCAACGGGGTTGGTTGACAAGATTAAATTTGCATTTGCCGATGGCGCGGCGCTTGAAACACTGTCTCCACTCGGGAAAGACATGCCGAATGGGATATTCGCCTCAACCCGGTACTTTTTCCTGACACCGGATTCGTCTCTGAATCGCAGCTTTGTGCAGGCTTACCATGACCGGTACCAGGAGTTTCCCGACTACATGGCCGAGGAAACTTATGCCGGTGTCTATTTTCTCAAGGCGGCCCTGGAACGGGCCGGTACAACCGATTCCTCGGAGGTGATCAAGGCTATCGAACGCGAGCCCCTCGCCTGGGAAACGCCGGAAGGGTGGAAGGTCATGCGCAGAGAGGATCACTCTGTGGTTGAAGATGTCGTGTGGGGCGAAACGAGTTTCTCCGACAAATATGGGTTTGCCGTCTTGAGGAATATACAATCGATACAAGCTGAGGAAATCTGCCGAACACCGGAAGAACTCCTGGCAGTTCGGAGCAATTATGACAAGCGCCTGAGCGAAGTGAGAAAGTAAGGTGCGAGAACGGGCGGGGAGGCTCCTCCTCACCCGATAAGTATTATGCTAATCCTGACGCACCATGAGGCTCTCGTCGCGCTGGAACCGGGTCTGTTCCTCCATGACCAGCGCGATGAGTTCGCGTCTGAGGGCGCTGACCTCCGGCGAACTGGCCTCCCGTGGCCGGGGCAGCGCCACCTGAATAATGCGTTTGACCGTGCCGGGACGATAGGTCAGCACGACGATGCGGTCGGCCAGATAAATTGCCTCGTCGATGCTGTGGGTGACGAAGACGATGGTCTTGCGGAACTCGCCCCAGAGGCGCAGCAACTCGTCCTGAAGGTTGCTGCGGGTGAGCGCGTCGAGGGCGCCGAACGGCTCGTCCATCAGCAGGATCGGCGAGTCGAGGGCCAGAATGCGGGCGATGGCCACCCGCTGGCGCATGCCGCCCGACAGGTCCTTGGGGTACCGGGCGCGGAACTCGGCAAGGTGTAACTGTTCCAGCAGGCGGTGCACCCGGACGGCGATTTCGGCGCGGGGCACGCCCTTGATCTCGAGGCCAAAACCGACATTGGCGGCCACCGTCATCCACGGGAACAGGGCGTATTCCTGAAACACCATGCCGCGGTCCGGTCCCGGTCCGCCGACCGGCACGCCGCCGACCTCGATGGTCCCGGCCGAGGGCGGCGAGAAGCCGGCGATGGCGTTGAGCAGAGTCGACTTGCCGCAGCCCGAGGGGCCGAGCAAACACACGAACTCGCCGGCAATAATATCCAGCTCGACGTTCTCCAGCGCCACCACCTGCCGTCCGGCCGCGCCGTAGCGCTTGGTCACGCCCCGGATCGTCACCGCGACGCTCACGACTCAAGCCCCCGGTGCCAGACCAGCAGGACACGGCTGAGGCGGTCCATGAAGCCATCGATGGCGAGGCCGATCAAGCCGATGGACAACATGCCGGCAATGATCTTGTCCGACCAGAAGTACTCGCGCGCCTCGAGGATGCGGTAGCCGAGGCCGCTGTTGACCGCGATCATCTCGGAGACGATGACCACGATGAACGCCGTGCCGACGCCGATGCGCGCCCCGGCCAGGATGTAGGGCATCGCCGCCGGCAACATCACCCGCAGGAACAGCGTGGCCGGACCCGCCCCCAAATTGAGGGCCGCCCGAATGTAGATGCTGTCCACGGTCTGGACCCCGGCGATGGTATTCATCAGCACCGGAAAGAAGGCGCCGATGCTGATCAGGAAGATCGCCGGCGGGTTGCCCAGACCGAACCACAGGATGGCCAGCGGAATGTAGGCGATCGGCGGGATCGGGCGCAGCACCTGGACCAGCGGATTGAACAGGCCGAACACCAGCCGGCTCGCCCCCATGGCCAGACCCAGCGGCAACGCCAGCCCGGCCCCGATGAAGAAGCCGACCACCACCCGGTACAGGCTGGCGGCGGCGTCGCCGACCAGTTCGCCGGACAGCAGCCAGGACAGCCAGGCGTCCCGGGCCGGATCGAAGGGCTGCTCGGGAGTCAAGTAGGCCCACCAGCGCACCGCCACCGCGCCGGGCGCCGGCAGCACCTCCGGATTGAAGACACCGCCCGCAGCCAGTCCCTGCCACACCGCCAGCACCAGGACCGGGATCAGCGCCCCGCGCATACCGTCGCGCCCCGGTTCGGCGCCATCACTTGACCCCCAGTTCGGTCTTGGCCTTTTCCAACAGATCGAGCCGGACCCAGTCGGTCGCCCGCGGCGGGTTGGCCATGCGTCCGACACCGTACTTGACCATCAGATCGGTGGTGATCTGGACATGTTCGACCGGCAGGTCGTAGGTGAAGGCGGCATTCCCCATCGCGTTTTGGTAGTCCTCGACCGAAATCTGGTTCTTGAACATGGTCTCCCGGACATAGCGCTCGGCCAGGGCCGGATCGGCGATGAAGGTCCGGGTCGCTTCGACGAAGCACCGCATCAGCCGGGCCGCGACCTCGGGCTTGTCGCGATAGAAGCTCTCGGCCATCACCAGCGCCCGAATCGGCTTACCCATCGGGGTGTCGTAGGGCTTCATCAGTTCGGTGCCGTAGCCCCGGTTGATCGCCTGCGACGACTGGGGTTCCGACTGCGACATGGCATCGATCTCTCCGGCCATCAGGGCCTGATTAAGATCGGCAAACGCCATATAGACCACGCGCACATCCTTGCCCTCGTGATCCGACCAGGTAAGACCGGCCCGACCGAGTTCGGCCAGCAGCAGCAGTTCCTGGGCGCCGCCGCGGGCAACCCCGACCCGCCGGCCCTTGAGATCGGCAATGGTCTTCAGGTCCAGCCCGTTGCGGACCACGATGCGGGCGCCACCCTCGGCAAAGCCGGCCACAGCGAAGATCGGGGCGCCGCCGGCACGGCCAGCGATGGCGGCATCCAGCGCACTGGCGGCGACGTCGATCTCTCCGGCGATGATCGCTGGCATGATGTCGAGGCCTTTGGCGAACACCCGTTCGTCGACCCGGAGCCCGCACCGGCCGCCGTTCTCTTTCAAATAGGACACCGCCCCGTAATGGGCGAATTTGAGGTTGCCCAAGCGAACCACATCCTCAGCCCAGGCGCCCGTCACACCGACCGACAACACGCCAGCCACCGCTGCCAGCACCCCAGCAAACCACCGCATCCCCGATTTCCTCCACGCTTTATGGCCCCCGTATCCCAAGCTCGACGTCCCCAACCAAGAAAGTCGTGGGTGCAGCTTGGGCAGGCCAAAAGTAGCTCACCAAAGGGCGGGTGGCGAGTCTTGCTGAATACTAACAAGAAACAATGGCGCCGCCATCCCAGCCGCCCGACGCTCCCGGCCAGTTTCATCCATGCCTATCGGGTTAACGCAGACACCTACCAAATGTGGGGAGCGCCTCACGCGAGATCGCCAATGTTTCAGCCAAATCCACACCATTGAACAACCTACCCATTGTGGGTGTCTGCGTTAACCCGATAGGCATGGACGCTTCTACCCGTTCAACGCCTTCAGATCATTGCTGGGAATCGCGGGCGGGGCCGAGGCGCCGACTTATGCCGAGCTTTACTCCGGCGATTGGAAGCACCCAACATGTAGTGGGTGTCTGCGTTAACCCGATAGGCATGCAATCAATTTACAGAAGCCATGCTGAACGAACGAATCGACGGACGGTATAAGGACTTATCTCAGGCGAGATTAACTCAAAACGTGAGTATTTTCCGATTCTGTTTTTTTATGATGTGACGCTCTATTGTTCGTCATGAGAGGGCCAGCGCAGGCCAAAACCATCGATGATCTGTCGAGTGTGGTGGTGAACCCAAGGAATTATTTTATGACCTATGCCCGATCTTTCCTTCGCAATTACACACCTCTCCCTCCAGTGAGGTCCTACCTATGCGACGAGCGGCAGAGAGGTTCCTTTGGGGGTAAGGCGGATGACCGGGAGAATTTGGATACCTCGTCGTCGGGCGATTTCAACGACGGACCGGACGCCAGCATAGAGATCGGCAGCGCACACGGCTCGAAATCCGTTGGTAAACTTGCAGAACTTGGCGTAGGGCGTGTAACGCCCGTTCGGGCGTACCTTCAACCATGACAAGAAACGACACCCGTATCACGAAGACAGGGATGGACATCGCTCCGAGGAAAATGCGACGTCCAAGCAAATGCCTCACCGAGCACGACAGTGCTTCTAACAGGACTCCTGTGGTAAACTATTATGCGCCCTGGCGGTTTGTTTTCAATTGCTGCCATGAGTAGATTCCGATGGCTGAAGATATTGCCTGAATGACCTAGATTAATGTGTGTTAGTTGAGCCGTTCCTGAGCGGTGCTGCGCCGATGTCGCCAGCCGCTCCCACAGAAAGGGTCCCATCGATGTCTCTTCCCACTCACCGGATTACTATTTCTACGCCCAAGGCGCGCTCGGTCGCGATCGCGGCGCTGTTGGGCGCCACGTTTCTCTTCAGCCCGTTGACCACGGTGCGCGCGGAGAGTCCCGCGGTCACGCCGATCCAGTTGCCGCAGACCACGCCGCCTCAGGCTGGGGTGGAAGCGCCCGACACCAAGGTGGAAACCGTTGAGCAGCGGATCACCAACCTTCATCAGGCCCTGAAAATCACGCCCGATCAGGAGTCGAAATGGACCGACGTCGCGCAGGCGATGCGGGAGAATGCCGCCGCGATGCAAAAGCTGGTCTCAGAAAAAGCCACCCAGTCGCCGCAAAACATGACCGCGGTTCAGGATTTGAAGGCCTATGAAAAGTTCACCCAGGCGCATGCCGATGGGCTGAAGAACTTGATTCCGGACTTTGAAGCTCTTTACAATTTCATGCCGGACCCGCAGAAAAAGATCGCCGACGAAGTGTTTCAAAACTTCGGTCACAAAGGCGCTCGCTAACACACGCCTGAACAGGACGCGAAGGAACGGGACCGTTTCCTAGCGTAAATCTGTTTGCAAGTCAGAAAGTTAGGGCATTTTTCGATCCTGTTTGATCGGGACATGCCCTAGCAGTCGCGTTCCGCGACCTGACACCATGGTCCTAAGAGGAGGTCGCTATGACCTGCAACACCACCATCCAATCAAAACGCTCCCTGTCGGCGAAATTTGCGGCAGGTCTCGCCCTCACCGCCTTTCTCGCGCTCGGAACGTTTGTCCCATCGGCAAGCGCTGATCAGTCTGGCTGGGACCACCGCGGCGACCGGCAGGGTTGGGGCCAGCGCGGCGATTGTGAATATTATAACGACTGCCGGCATTGGCATCGTACGCCCCCTGTCGTCTATGGATCGCCGTATTATTATCCACCACCGGTCGTTTATGGCCCCGGCTTCGGCCTCAGCCTGCCGGGCCTGAATCTCAATATCCGGTAAGAAGCTGACGCGCAGCCGGATCAACGCTCGAATGTCGTTGCCGGACTCTTCATCTAACAAATGGTGTGGTACGGCGTCGGCGGCTCGTTCATCTTTCCGTCCGGAAAGTTAACATCGGGTCGCCGATTCAAAAGGTGGCGATGCACGCCACCCTCTTAGGAGTTCTCGCCATGAGCCTATCCACCATTCTGCTCGTTCTCCTGATCATATTTTTAATCGGCGCCTTGCCAAGATGGCCTCACAGCTCAAACTGGGGCTATTACCCGAGCAGTGGACTTGGCCTCATTCTCGTCGTCCTCGTCGTCTTGCTGCTGGTGGGACGGATTTAGGAGTCTTCTGACCATGCTCACCTGGCAAGCCATCGCCCGCGACATTGCCGTGCGGGGCGACGCCCACGCGGCG
>JADFXL010000176.1 GCA_015233585.1 Alphaproteobacteria bacterium
CGGCCAGCGTCACCAGACCATAAGCAATGACGGTTGGCGTGGCCGCCTGTATTGGCCGTCCGGTATGACCGAGGCTGGCGCGGGTCATGACCCCCAAAATCATGGTGCCAAAAGCTCCGGCGGTGAAGGCGTGCAGCGCGGCGGTTTCCGGGATCAACGAGGTCATCAGCGCCAGCCCCTTCAGGGCAAAGCCGACGACGACCCACCCATAACCCAGGTGAAGAACCCGAACAAAAGATCCTGGATCGCGGCCATGGCTGTGGACTTGCCCGCCTCGTTGGCGCCAACCACGATGTGCAGAATTGGGGGCGCCCCCGACCGGAGCGCCCCGAAGTCTGGCGGTGAGAACGACAGAAGCAGGGTGTCAATTCCCGAGCGTCCAGCGGAAGCCTGCGGTCAGGACGTGGTTGGCGTTTTCGACGTTCCAGCTGGCGCCTCCCGAGTTGAAGCTCGCATCGGTCGTGGCGACATACCGGTAGTCGGCGGTCAGGCTCAACCTTGGCGTCACGGCGTAGGAAACACCGGCGATGGCCTGATAGGCGAAGGTGGTGTCGGAGCCGTTGTAAAGCCCGGTCGGACTGCCGGCGGGGCGGGTACCGGAGAGAGAGGCGTTGACGAAGCCGACGCCGACGCCGGCCCCCAGATACGGCGTGAACGGCGTGCCGGTATTGATGTCATAGAGTCCGTTGACCATCAGACTCCAGGTCCGGGCGCTTCCGCCGACGTTTCCAAGCAGCGCGCCCCCGGTACCGCTGACATCGTTGGTGCGGTAAGCCCCCTCCAACTCGGTGCGGAAGGCGCCGAAGCCGTAACCGACTGTCACCAGACCACTCGGCCCGGCATCATAGCGAACCGTATTGCGCCCGGCGGCGGCGGTCGCGGCAGAGTCAACGGCAAAGTCGGCACCCACGCCAGCGCCGATATAGAAGCCCTTGGTCTCAGCCTGGGCGGTCAGAGGTAGGGTAAGAGCCAGTACCAGAGCCGAACCCAACAATACAAAACGTCTTGTCACTGTCCGATCCTCCTTGTTTTCGAAGGAAAGCGTCCGAGTGTTCGTCTCGCCATGCCGAGGTACGCGAAAGGGCATATTCCTTTCGTTGAAGATGTCAGCGGCCTCAGCGGAGAGGCGGCATCCATCTGTATTTGGTATACCCGGCAAATTTAGCGAGGCGCCCGGCGATCGGTCGGCGTGATATGATAGTTCTGTGTTATTTTTGGTACACCAGTGATGGCTCGGTCACGTACCATTACATTGACATATCACGATGCCCGCGCCAGCTAACTCAAGGCGACCATCGACAAGTGAGGTAAGATGGTCGGATGCCGGAGCGCGGTGGCGCGGGACTCTGGCCGGCGGTGGTGAAGATCACGAGCGAAGTCCCAGCGCTCTGGCGAGCTTTCCCCAAAAGTCTGGCTCGGGCGGTTTCCGTGGCCGTGCTTTCCTTACCGGCTTCGCCACGTCCACTTTTGCGGCAGCCGGTTTGCAGTTGGGGTTGGTGTAAGAATAGAACATCCGGAACTTGCCATCCGGAGTCACCTTGTAATAAGCCACCTTCTTGATGGTGGTATCCTGCTGGCACCGCCGCTTGGCGTCGGGCTCGGCCTCCTCGCGCGTGGTGACGTCGTGGGCATAGTCGAGCTTGCCCTCCTTTAGGGCCTGCCCGTCCTTGCAGCTGTAAACTTCAGTCGTCATGCCGGGATGGCCTGCCCTGTCCGCCGGATGCGGTTACGCCGGCTGGCTCAACGCCTCTTCAACCGCTTTCGGATTGCGCACGATCACCTTTAGGTACGCCCTCGCCGGCCCTTCGGGCAACCGGTCATCTTGTTCCCACTTCCGGAGGGTATGGACCGAGAACCCGAACCGCACCGCGAATTCAGGTTGCGTCATGCCAAGCCCCTGCCGGATGCGCCGCACGTCAATCCGCTCCGGGACATGAACGCGATAAGTGGCGGGGTCAGCCGTGCCCTTGAGGATTTTGCCCATGTCGCGCCCCTTCATAATGTTCAACCACCGGCTTGACCGCATCGGCGAGTTGGTGACGCTCGGCCATGCTCAGGTCGCCCGCCACCGGATTGGCCGCAATCAGGTCCGCTACTGCTTTGCGTTCCGGTTCCGCCATAACCCTCTCTGCCTTCCGCAGGTAATGCGGGGGTTCGATGACGGTATGAAGGTGACCGGGTTGCATGAGCTTGTATAGCCCGCTGGGTTACTCAGGCCAAGGCAAACTGTCCGCAGGCATCCGTATTCGTTCATCGGCATCCCGGCCGTTGTCCCGGCTGTAGTGAGGTATCCGGCGCCGCGTGGGCAGGAAACGGGGTGCCGATAGTGGGTGTTGCTGAGGGTTACGCCCCCCAGCTGCTGGAATAGCTGATGTCGGAGCGCATCGCTTGTTCGGGGTCGTAGGCCTCGAAGAAGGTCTCCAGGATGTGCAGGCTGGCCTCAGCAACGGCGCGGTCGCCGCCCAACCGCTCCGTGACATAGTTGGCGCTCTCCTTGGCGTTGCGGTCGGCGTTGGCAGGAGCGATGGCATAGCCGACGGCACGCATGACGTAGTGATCGAATATCCCGTCGCCCATATAGATGACCGTGCGTGGGTCGTAGTGTTCGGCGATCCAGGCCAGCCGCTTAACCGTACTAACCAGATCAAGTTGGAACTTCATGTCGGCGACGATGCGCCGCCGGCTGATGTCGAAGCCTTTGGCGTCGCCGGTGACGAATCTGATTTCGAGGTAGGGCTTGAGGAGCGACAGCCCGTCGTGGTCGTCGGGTCCGAAGACCTTCATGGCCTTGCCTTCGGCCGTGTAAAAAAACTGGCCGGTGGTCATGACGCCATCAACGTCGAGGATGAAGACGCGCGGGACGATGCGGGAGCTATCCGGAGTTGGCATTTGGTCTGGTATCCGGGAGTAAGTGGCGATGGCTCGGGTGGGGAAGGGGGTCACTCGAAGATCGTGACCCCCGGGTTGATCTTTAAGAGCTGGGCCAGGATCTCCTCGCGGTAGCTGGCGACCTTGAGGACGACCCCGACCTTGGGGCGGCCGGCAAGGACGTCGGGGTAAGAGACGGAGAGGTCGGTTCCGTAAAGGCGTTTGCCGTTCTTCAAGGTGGAATTGTCGATGATGCCAACGATCCGCTGCCGGTCCAGACCGAAAGCCAGCAGGTATTGGGAAAAGATGTGGCCGCCGAACAGGTAGACCTCGCCGTCGAACCGGGACAGTTCTGCGTTAATGCGGGCGACCAGGCTCCGGTGGTAGTCGGCGAAACCGTGGATCAGACACTTGTACTCTTCATAGCGGTCGGGCAGAGCCGCGGACACAACCTCGCCAGTGTAGCGGGCGGCGTAGAACAGGCTGTGCGGACTGCCGAACGGCTGCTTGTCCAAAACCGAGAAACCCTGTCGGGCCAGAAGCACGTCGACGAACGGTTCGGTTAAGAACACTGTGTGCTCGAAGTTCATGCAGGAGGTGAAATAACGCTTCAACATTTCCAGCATGGATGGATAGCTGAAGACCTGCAAGCCGTCGGGTTGCAGGTAAGTGGCGATCGTCCGGAAAAAGTCCTCGGGGTCGATGATGTGCTCCAGGACATGTGAATGGACGATGGCATCGACCTCGTAATCAAGCGTCAGCCCGGCGCCGAACATGCCGCGCCGGACCGATAGTCCGTTACCCTCGGCGATCAGCGGATTGGGGTCGACGATGGTCCAGCGGACACCGGGAACGCGCCGGTGGACCGCCTCCCAAAGTTGCCCGGAGCCGCCGCCGATCTCCAGCACCCCGGACAGCGGCTCGCCTCCGGGTATCGGCTGGGTCAGCAGAAAGTCGGCCAGGGTCTCGTGGTGTCGCTTCCATAGGGCGCCGACAGCGTCGTTGTGCGCGGTCAGGTAGACCAATTCTGCCGGGGGGACCAGATCAATCTGAATCACCCCGGTGTCGCGGCAGATACTGAAGCTGAGGTCGAAAAACCGGTCCTGGTCCGTGGGAGCGTCGACGCAACCCATGAACACCGGGAAGTCGGGCAAGGTGAAGAGGTGTTCAAGATTTCGGCTGCCGCTGAGAATACCCCGATCCCGAACGATCGGCGCCGATCCGCCGTCTGTCATTCCACATCTCCTCGGTGCCGACCGGGGCGCGCGGGCAATCTCACCCAAGTCGGAACGCCATGACACTTGAAGGCCCAAGCCTCACCTCGATGGCCCTGTTTAGCAGAAAGCCTGCTTCGCCGGTAGGTGCATGAGATGAGCGCCATCTATACCCTCACCCAAACCCTGGACATCCACTGGCACGACGTCATACCGCCTGACCGCCGACCTGGGCAGTTGCAACTTGTCTTCACCGTGTCGGACTTTCAGCACCGACATCTTGCTGGCCTTCCGGCGCACCACCCGACAATACCAAATTAGACGTCCGGCGGGCGAAAACCAGGATTCTCTCGAGTTGTTCTTGTGAGGCCAACTGGTTTAAAACGGTCAAATCTGGAACAATAAGTCCAAGCTTAATGGCGGCCTCCATGCAGTACGCCAATTCACCGATAAATGTCGTTGTCGTGATATAAACAATAGCAAAGCCAATGCGCTCCAAGTGCGCCCTTAGCGCCTTGCAGCTAAAATAATTCAAGTGTGCTGGGAAAGCGAAATATGGATGACTAAATGGCATTTCCTGAAATGAGAATGAATGCAGGTTTGGCACGGACAAAACAAGTAATCCCCCCGGCTCCAATAAATCATGCATGACGCCAATACTCATTGCCGGGTCAGGGTGATGTTCCAGCGAATCTCTGGAGAACAACATGCAGAATTTACCATATAAATCGCGGGGCAGTTCGTCAAGCATTGACCTCATAACATTCACGCCCAAGACGTGCTCAATGAAATTCGCAAAATCTTCACCGGGTTCGATTGCGGTAACCTCCATGCCATATCTGGTTGCAAATGGTATGAATTGGCTATATCCGCATCCGACTTCCAGTACTTTTTTTCCCGAAAACTGCTCTGGGGCTATTCCGTTCTCCCGCATCAAGGAAAATATTTCATACATTGGTTGTCGTGCCGAATAGCTATTAACCCACTTGAGTGCGTCGTCATAATCCCTCCCTCCCGACTCTCTCCTATAATAATCATTAAGGAAATTTGAGGGAGGTACCGGATAGAAATAACCAAAGTCACAGATCGGACAGTATGAAAAAGTGGCGCTCACCAATATTCCGGAAGATTCAAAATTTGCTTTTATCAATTGGCTTGTCAATCCTCTGAAATTCGTCATCCACCCGCCTTGATTTTGACGGTCATGACACAAGGGGCACTCACTAGAGTGGCCTGTAATTGTGACTGGCGTCATCCGCTGAGTATTAAACATGGGACGTCCTTCTTATGATTGTCTCATATCACCATCATCTGGTCAAGCCAAGGTAGGTCTCACCGCGTTGGTTGTACCTGCGGAACAAGACAGTGTCGCAGCAATCGTCCATATCCGTCAAGCGGTGTCGAAACCCGAAATTCCGGGTTAAATTCGGTCGCGAGGGCGCGGCTAGTGGCCCGAATCTCCTAAATTGATGGGTAGAGGTGCTTCAGCTTGATCCGGGCGTTGTCGGTTGTGAATTGCCAATTGGCTTTGGTATTGTCTGTATTTCTCGTTTTCAGCCATGCGATGACCTCAGTTTCGAGGACAGGTTTGTCGGGGATGCGGCGATCCAAACATTGCGAGGCGAGTATCGCGAGTTCGGATTCGGCCATATCGAGCCAGGAGCCGTGCTTGGGGGTGCAGTGCCACTAGAAACGCTCGACGAGACGTCGGGCTTCACCGCCTTCCGACTCGTCGGCCTTCAATAATATCTGCGCCTTCTGCAAACGGCGGGCCGGAATTGTTCCTTCCCGCAGAAGCTCCTTGAGATGGAGCCGCTCATCATCATTCAGCCTGACGAT
>JADFXL010000177.1 GCA_015233585.1 Alphaproteobacteria bacterium
GCTATGGCTGCTCGGACGCCGGCCTGATATCCACGACAACCTGCGGGAGGAGGCCGCACGGCGAGGAATAACATCCGATCGCCTGATCTTCGCCCCGTCCATGAAGTTCGAGCCGCATATCGCCCGCTATCAGGTGGCCGATTTGTTCCTCGACACAATGCCCTACAATGCCCATACCACGGCCAGTGATGCCCTGTGGATGGGCTGCCCCGTGCTGACCACCTTTGGGGGCACGTTTTCCGGGCGAGTCGCCGCCAGTTTGCTCCGGGCGGCCGGCATCCCCGAGTTGGCGGTTGCCGATCTGGCCGCTTATCAAAAGCTGGCCATCGAGCTTGGCCGCCATCCCGATCGTCTGCACGCCCTGCGCCAGCGTCTGGTCGAGGGCCGCGCCACGGGTCCGCTGTTCGATCTGCCCCGCTTCACGCGGGCGCTGGAACGCGCCTATGAGGGAATGTGGGCCATCTACGAGGACGGTGAAGGCCCACGCCCCTTCTCGGTCACGGATGACTGGCACGGCGCGACTCAAGCCGTCACCCCAGCCTAATCTGGCGATATTGAGCTAAAGAGCGCCTTGCGCCACCCGGCTCCTGGAGTGGGCCGGACAGCGAATGCTTCAAGCAGGTCCACGGGCGGCAACTTTGAGAATATCCAACTGGGGATGGCAGGTCCGGTGCCGTGGCAGCAGCCACCGAACTTCCTGGGTTCGAACACTTTGATGAAGGCCGGGGCAACCGGGTCGTCTACATAGACGAAACCGCAGGTATTGTGCCGGCACTGGTCATGCAATCGCGTATCAACGGCAGCGATGGTGTCGAGGAAATCGTTCTCCGCCATTGGGGCTGTGGGCGTTCCCTGGTCCACGGCGTATACGTACCAGCCACCGCCGGCCTCCCGCCGCACCACATCCCACAGGGCATCAAGATGCGCCCAGGTGCGCATCCCGATGAAACGACCCCGAAACATTTGCAAAAAATCATTGGTTTTGTTTTGATTCATACCGCCCCCAGTCGAAACGATACCGAAATGATAACTTCCTACGTATTCCAGATACGAAATGAACACAGGCCCCAGAAGAGGCAAGAACGAGGGCCTGAGGCCCTCGTGCTCCCCATTTATCTTATTAATTGACGGGGAGCGCGAGGGGCCTAGCCCCTCGCATCTTTAACTGGCTTGTTCACGGCTCCCCATCATTGATTACAAGGGCCATCCCGAACCCTTTAGGGTCCGTGACGACATGGCAGCTTTTGGGAAACGGCGGCAAGCCCTCCAGGCAGGCGATGGCGTTAACCCGACCGGGTGCGCTGGCCATCACCGCCTGAGCCAGCGACTGTCCCTGGAGCACAGCCTGCGATGCAACTCGGGTCAGGGAGGCTGCCGCCGAAGCATTGCCGGTGGCCGTCGCCGCGTATGTCACCTCGTTGACATTGCGTTTGACCACCAGCATGGGTGTGGGATAGGGGGCATTGCCGGGCGGCAACGCCAGGAGAACCCCCGTCCCGGAGGCAACTCTGCGGCTGCCAAAGGGAGCATTCATTGTCAACGTGCAGGCAACCGCCGAGCCTTCCCGATCGACGACGGCAAATCCCGTCGCCGACACGCCCGCCGCTGGCGCAATTGGTGCCGAAGTATTGGCGGGTACCTGGGGTTGTTTCTCATCCATCCCTTTCATGGCGGACCACATGGCGGCGGCGGTAGCCCCATCGGCGGGCGCCGGGGCGAAATGGGCGGCGGCAGTGCCGAACGAGGCTTCCGTAGTCGCTACCCAGCGCGGCATGTAGTCGTGCAGATCCTCCGTCGTCAGGGAACCACCAACGGCGGCCACCGCCGTCACCAGATCATTGGCCAAGGCGCCTGCATAGAAATCTCCAGGCCCACGAATACGGAGGCGAGACAGCGTCTCAGCCAGATCCATCTGCTTGATAGTCACGCCTTCGCCCAGAGTGAAACCGTCCGCACTGACGAATACGCGCCTGGCCTCGGCGTCCAGCCCAAGCCCGGCACCCTCCGCCGCCAGGGCATCAGCCAGCGACCGCGACGTGGTATCGCCGAAACGGGCCAAATTCTCCGCCGGCGTCACCAGACGTTCCCAGCGCAGGTGCCCGTATTTGGCATGAAGCGCGAATAACCCCCGTGGCAGGCCAGGAACAGCGGTCGGATGGGCGGTGGCTGATCCTTTCGTCTGGCCGGGATAAAATTCCAGTGTCTCGGTCATCTTGGCGGCATGGTCGTGCACAATGCACACACCGCCGCCTCCAATACTTGCGGACAACGGGTAGGTCACGGTCAGAGCGAGAGCCGTTGCCACCGCCGCATCCGCCGCCGTGCCACCTGCGGAAAGGATGTCCCGGGCCACCAGCACGGATCGCGGCTCATCGCCGGTAACCGCGCCAACGAAACCGTTGACATACCCGATGGTCCCGACCTCCGGGCGGTCGGAGCAGGCGCTCAGTCCCGTCGCGAACGATATCAAGGCCGCGATGGCCAATCTGCCTGTTTGTTGACGCGCCCCCGGTCTGGGACTAACGTGTGGATCGAGTGTTTTCATGGTAAGCTCGATCGGCATGGTGAACTTTGTCTGATTATCAAGGTGCATGTGTATGCGTTTCCTGATCGCCCTATTCGTTGCGGGGTGCCTGTTGGCGAAGCCGACGGAAGCCGCCGAACCACCCCAGCCGACGATGATACGAGATGCTGAAATTGAAAATACCATTCGTGCCTACGCCACGCCACTGTTCGTGGCAGCCGGCGTCGCTCCCGATGCGGTTCATGTGCATATCGTGGTGGACAAGACCCTGAATGCCTATGTCGCAGACGGCCTTAACCTGTTTCTGTATACCGGATTGCTGACCCGAACGGAAAACGCCAATCAATTGATCGGCGTCATGGCCCACGAGTGCGGCCATATTGCTGGCGGCCACTTGGTCCGGCGCGACACGGACGTGACCGCTTATGAGATAGGTTCTATGTTCGCATCGTTGCTGGGCGCTGCGGCTATGGTCGCGAGCCGCCGTGGCGACGTGGGTAGCGCCGTGGCTATGGCCGGGAACGAAGCGGCCATGAAGAGCTTTTTCAGCTATACCCGTGGCCAGGAGGCGGCGGCCGATACGGCGGGAATGAAATTCCTCGACGCCACCCAGCAATCGGCGAAGGGGCTGCTGGACTTTTTCAAAATTATTGGCGATCAGGAATTGCTGGTGACGGCGCAGCAGGATCCTTATGTGCGTACCCACCCGCTGACTCAGGACCGCATTGAATTCGTGCGCCACCATGTAGAGACCTCGCCCTATTCCAATACCCCGCCACGGCCAGAATATGCCGAAATGCATCGCCGGTTGCGAGCGAAGCTGATTGCGTTCCTCGATCCGCCAGTTCAGACGCTCGCCCGTTACAAAGCCTCCGACCCGTCGCTTGAGGCTCGCTATGCTCGTTCCATCGCCTATTATCGGCACGCCAACTTGGCTGATGCCTTGCCCTTGATCGACGGACTGATTGCCGAACGGCCGCGTGACCCCTATTTTTATGAACTCAAGGGTCAGATGCTGTTCGAAAATGGGCGCGGCCGCGAAGCGCTTGATGCCTATCGCCAGGCAGTCCATCTGTTGCCGGACAGTCCTTTGATCCGAATTTCGCTGGGCCAGGTGCTGATCGAGCAGGAGGATCCATCCTTGTTGACCGAAGCCGCAGAAAACCTGAGATTTGCCACCCACAGCGAGCCGGACAACCCATTTGCATGGAACCAGATGTCCATCGCCTACGGCCGCAGCGGCAACGAGGGTATGGCCGAATATGCTATGGCCGAGTATGCGTTTCTGGCTGGCAAGCCGAGTGAGGCCGTTTACCACGCGGGCAAGGCCAGGACGCTTTTACCGAGATCCTCAGCCGCCGCGTTGCGCGCCCAGGATATCAGGACGGAGGCCGAGGTCCAGCTCCGCCAGAAAGCAGGACGACTCGGGAAAGACAGAACGGATTGACATAACGGACTTATGGACGTTTCGTGGCACAAGGCGGGGGTCGTGGCACAAGGCGGAGGTCGTGGCACAAGACGGAGGTGCGGTTGCCGTCTGGCGGGGCCACATGCCCTTGACCTGGTCAACACGCACCGCCATCTGTGGACCTTGGATTACTTTTATCGCCACCGTCTTTGATTACGAATCGCGTACATCGTTTTCCAGATGTTCCATGACCTCCGCCATATCGTCGTCGTCCGCTCCAAGGTCGGAGGCGTCCTCCATCAGGGCGGTATCGTCTTCGTCTTCTTCGTCTTCTTCAAGAGCGGGCGTATCATCCTCACTGACGAGAATTTCTACGTCATCATCCGTATCGACGAGAATAGCGTCGTCATCAAGATCGCCACCGCCATGAATAGCCACCCGAGGCTCGATAACGGCGGTAGGAGTCTTGGCTTTTTTCGCAGCCGCCGCTGTCGTCGTGGTTCGGTGGGATCGAACCGGCGCGTCCGATTCGAACTCCGCATCACACTTCGGACAGTGAAGTGGGCTACGCCGCAGATCATAAAAGCGCGTGCCGCAACTGGGACACATGCGCTTTGACCCCCATTCTGGTTTTGCCACCCGGTTTCCTCCTGCGGTTCCCTGCTTCAGGGTTTCGGCCATTTGCCATGTTCTCCCGCGACTGTCAAAAGCAAAAATGACGATTCCGCAATATTCTTTTGAATTGCGAACGCCCTACCGTCCGTTCAACGCCTATGTTACCAACGCGGAAGCGGCACCCGTTGCCGCAAACGTTCCCGGACATTCTACCTCCCAGGATCCAAAGACACATGACGAAATCACCCCTGGCCTCCCACCGCGCCGCCGCCCTGACCGGCGATGCGCGGGTTCCCGGCGACAAGTCGATCTCACACCGCGCCCTCATGATCGGCGCCATGGCCGTCGGCGAAACCGCAGTTTCCGGTCTTCTGGAGGGCGAAGACGTGCTGCGCACAGCCGCCGCCATGCGCCTCCTGGGGGCTCGGGTGGAACGTGACGAGCCGGGGCGGTGGCGCATCCACGGCTGCGGTATCGGCGGCCTTAAGGAGCCGGACGACATCCTGGATATGGGGAACGCGGGCACGGGCGCAAGGCTTCTCATGGGGTTGCTGGCAACCCACCCGTTTACCAGCGTACTCACCGGCGACGCCAGCCTGCGGTCGCGCCCGATGCAGCGGGTAATGGAACCATTGGGGCGTATTGGCGCCCGGTTCGTTGCGCGGTCGCGGTCACGGCTGCCACTGGCAATGACCGGGGCAGCGACACCGCTGCCGATTCGTTACGAGATGCCGGTGGCGTCGGCCCAGGTAAAATCGGCGATCCTGCTTGCCGGCCTCAACACACCGGGCGATACCGTAGTGGTCGAGCCGGTGCCGTCGCGTGACCACACCGAGCGAATGCTGCGTGGTTTCGGAGTCGACGTCCAGGTCGAAACGGCAGGCACCGGACGCGTCATTACCTTACGGGGCCAGCCGGAGATTACTGGTCGTTCCGTGACGGTGCCGGGCGACCCGTCTTCCGCCGCCTTTCTGGCGGTGGCAGCCGCAATCGTGCCCGGCTCGGCGCTGACGCTGCGGAATGTGGGCATCAATCCGCTACGTTATGGCCTCTTCCAAACCCTGATGGAGATGGGGGCGGATATAACCCCGGTCAACGTCCGGGACCAATCCGGCGAGTCGACCGCCGATCTGAAGGTGCGGCATGGCTCCCTTACCGGAGTCGACGTGCCAGCGGCGCGGGCACCCAGCATGATTGACGAGTATCCGATCCTGGCGATGGCGGCGGCGTGTGCGTCGGGAACCACGCGGATGTTCGGCCTGTCCGAACTGCGGGTAAAGGAAAGCGATCGTCTTG
>JADFXL010000178.1:0-3677 GCA_015233585.1 Alphaproteobacteria bacterium
CAAGTACCTCGGAAATTACCTGCGCTGGTACCACCTTATCGTTCTTCACGCCCACCCGACCCCGCGATACTGCCTCGCTGCCGCGATGGGAGGGATGAGTGTCCATACGATTTGCGAATAGAGCCTCGGTATTTGCTGGACGGACGCCCGACGAGGTGTATTTTCAAACGGCGACGACACCACCCCCAGGGCATGATCCAGAATTGGTGTCGTCCATCCTATTGGCGGCGTGATCGTGAACAGGGATTAGCTTATTCGGGCCGCCGAACTGTCCAAACAAGGGGGGCCACCTCAGTTCTGACTGGTGCCAGCTGACATGTGCGTCAGAACCGGTTGGCCCAAGTCGCCGGATTTGCAATCTCATGATCTATGCGGTCACGACTCGGGAGTCAACCGGAGACGATTCGTGTCGAGTCGCGTTCCGTTAATCTGACTTTCCTGCCGTGGCGAGGAGGCCCAAGAGCATTGCCTAATAAATCCGCATCCATTACTCTTGAGCATCTCGCTCTTGTTCACTGGAGAATAACGTGCCGGCTTATATCAAAGGTTCAGCCCGGCGATCGCGGCTGATGATATTCGGGACCTACGCCGTAGCGTTATACCTTTCGACGCCGGCGATGGCTCAGCAGAAAATTCCAGGATCGGTCGAGCCTAGCAGGATCGGGATGAGATTCGAGAAGCCTTTGGTACCGCAGTCGGTGCTTGAACCGATAGTACCGGAAACGCCCGAGCAGTGGCAAAATTTCATCCGAGGACCGTACTCGTTCGGTGAACCTCGGCGGCTCGTATGACATCGCGGACTCGTTTGGAGGAAAAAACCTGGTTGCACTGACCCTCGCCAAGGGCTTCGACATCATGGGAGCTACCAAACCCGGTAGGGCGTTGTTGTCTCGCGCTTTCGGCAGTAGCGATTTTTTTAAGGCGAATGCTGAAATCGTCCGTAACCAAGCCCTGGTAGGAAAATTCAATCTCCAGGTGGGCGTAAGCGGCCAGTGGTCGGCCAACGATCTGCTGTCGTCCGAGCCATTTGGTTTCGGCGGTGATCAGTACGGCCGCGCCTACGATTCATCGGAAATCACCGGCGATAACGGCGTGGCCGGCAAGATCGAATTGCAGTACACGGTTGACGATTCCAGCCATGAACTCAAGTATTTGCAGCTATTTATCTACTATGATCTCGGCAATGTCTGGCAGAGAATCCCACTGAATACAGCGCAAAAGAAGAGCGAATCTGCCGCCTCATCGGGTGGCGGCTTTCGCGTGGGCGTCACCGATTGGATCACCAGCTCCCTCGAACTGGACAAACCGTTAACCCATAACGTGGCCACTTATTCTCCCCGAAGCCAACGCGACGTCAGGATGTTTTTCAATCTTGGGGTTCATTATTGAGGACGAGAGCGATGCGATCCTGCGAGAGTTAGGTTCGTGAACGACTCGCTAGTGTACGAACTAAAAAGGCAGTATACCGTCTTTTACTAAAAATAAACTGTACGATATTCAATGACAAGGAGTGCGCCATGCTGCACCTGGTGAAGTCGACCATGACGACAAAGCGTGAGGGATGGACATTCCGCAATACGTTGTTGGCCTCAACTGCTTTGTGTCGTCCGATGGCTATCGGTCTGTCGTTACTTATTGGTACCGGTCCGGCAATGGCTCTGCCCCAGGGCGGCTCAGTGGCCGGTGGCGCAGCCACGATTATCCAAACCGCGCCTAAGACTCTGACCATCAATCAGAGCACCAAAAATGCCATTCTCAACTGGCAGAGCTTCAATATCGCATCGGGTGAGACCACCCGCTTCAACCAGCCATCGGCCTCGTCGTTTACTCTGAACCGCATTACTGGCGGCGATCCCGCCCAAATCCTGGGTACCTTGAGCGCCAACGGCGGGGTCATGATCGTCGATCCCAACGGAGTGATCTTCGGCAAGGGCAGCAAAGTCGATGTCAACCGTATCGTCGCCTCCACCGCCGATATCAAGAACAATGACTTCATGGCCGGGAAGTACAACTTCGCCACACCCGGCAATACCAACGCCATGGTCGTCAACCAGGGCACCGTGACCGTTGCCGACTCGGGGCTAGCGGCTTTCGTCGCGCCGGGGGTGGAAAACTCTGGCATCATCGTCGCCCGGTTGGGCAAAGTGAACCTGGCGTCGGCCAGCACCTTTACCCTGGATCTGTATGGTGATCGGCTGGTCAACGTGGCGGTGAGCGGCGCGGTGCTGCAAAAACTCACCGACCTGGACGGCAAGCCGCTTGCCGCCAATATCCAGAACTCCGGCAAGATCCTGGCCGACGGCGGGCAAGTGGTACTATCCGCCAGCGCGGCGCGGGAAGCGGTCAACGAGGTGATCAACTCCAGTGGCGTCATCCAGGCACGCACCGCCTCAATCCAGAGCGGCGACATCATCCTGGACGGCGGCGAGGCGGGCACCGTGGTGGTGAGCGGCACCCTGGACGCTTCCGGCAAGGGCGCCGGACAGACCGGCGGCTCGGTGGTGGTCACCGGCCAGACGGTGGCGGTGGGCAGCTCGGCGGTTATCGACGCCTCGGGCGCGGCCGGGGGCGGCGTGGTGAAGGTGAGCGGCGGGACCAACGACCGGGATGCCTCGGTGCGGAATGCCAATACCACCACGATTGCTTCGGGTGCACAGGTAAGTGTCGATGCGCTGGATAAGGGCAACGGCGGCTCAATCACCGTGTGGGGCAACAGCGCCGCCACCGTAGACGGCATTCTGACCGCCAGGGGTGGGACGCAGGGCGGCAACGGCGGCGCGGTGGAGACCTCGGGCGCGCGGGTTTACGTCAACGGCGCCAAGGTCAATACCCTCGCCCCCAAGGGCAATTCCGGCATGTGGGTCATCGATCCCTACGACGTCGTTATCGGTGTTGGCGGCGATATGGACCCGAACTCCCTGGCTACCAGTCTGAACAGCTCGCCGATGACCATCAGCACCACGCTTGCGTGGGGGCATAGCAACGGCGCTAGCGGCGACATCACTGTGAGCAGCCAGTTGTCGTGGACCAGCACCGCCAGCCTTACCCTGATTGCCGATCGCAATATCAACATCAACGCCAATATCATCAGCGCCTCGGGTTACTTGGTGCTCCGGCCCAACAATGCCAACGCGGGTGTCTTGACGACCGATCCCACGAGTCCCTCCTACCAATATACCGGCTCGGTGATCTTCGCTGGCGGCGTTTCGGTACCCGCGAACACGACCATCAAGTATATCTCTCCAACAGTCTTCACCGTTGCCGCTTCCGGCGGCACCAGCGGCGCCACGCTCACCCCCACCCAACTCGTCAACGAACTCGCGCTGGCCGACGTCAACATCAACAACTCCAACGCCACGACCGACAATATTATTGTGAACAATGCCCTGTCGTGGGCCAGCAGCCGTTCCCTGACTCTGAACGCGGTCGGCAACGTGGTCATCAATGCCGGCATTACCGCGAGCGATCCCAGCGCCACGCTCACCTTAAGCCCAGGCGTCGGCAGCACTGCCGGAGTAGTGTCCTTTGGCGGCGCCTCCGGCGTCGCCGTGCCCACGAACACGACCATCCTTTACAGCCCCACCACCAGTTTCACCATCAGTAGCGGCGGCAATCTTACCGCCGCCCAACTCGACAGCGATTTGGCGCTGGCCAAGGTCACCATCGACAGTTCCGCC
>JADFXL010000178.1:3734-5754 GCA_015233585.1 Alphaproteobacteria bacterium
ATGCCCTTGTTCTGCACTCGGGCGGTAGCATGACGCTGAGTTCCGAAATCACTGCTGGCGGCATTCTGTCGGCTACTGCCCCCATCATCTCGCTAAAAGGTACGTTCGCCTCTGTCGGAGCGCAGACTTACACCGGGCCGGTGACGTTGGATACGGGCGTCGCCCTGCGGACGACGAATGCGACGCTTTCGTTCAGCTCGACGGTGAACGGGGCGGGCACCGGTGTGGGGCTGGACATTAACACCGGTTGGAATAGCAGCGGCGGCCGGGGCAGTGTTTCCTTCGGCGACGCTGTTGGTAACAGTACGGCGCTGGGGAACCTGACCATTACCTCGGGTGGGGCCGTGGCGTTGCCTGATGTCAGGCTCGGTGGCTACCTTACCCTCGATACCACCGGGGCCGTCACCCAGGTCACGGGCAAGACCCTCAATGTTACCGGCACATCGTCGTTTACGGCCGGAGCCAACCCCATCACCCTGACGAACACCGGCAACGTCTTCACCAGCGCGGTCAGCCTGTCCAACAGCGGCACCAGTACCGTCAGCCTCACCGGCAGCGGCGCCCTGGTACTGGGCACCGTCAGTGTCGGCAGCGGCGCTTTAAGCGTGACAGCGAGCACCGGCATCAGCCAGACTGGCACCCTCACCGTCGGCGGCACGTCCTCGTTCGCGGCCGGGTCAGGTGCAATTACGCTGAACGACACCGCCAACACCTTCGCCGATACGGTCAGCCTGTCCAACAGCGTTACAGGCGCTGTCGCCATCACCGCCAATGGCGCCCTGGTGCTGGGTACCGTCAACGTCGGCAGCGGCACGTTAGGCATCACCGCCAAGGGAACCCTGAGCCAGTCCGGGGCCATCACCCAGGCCGCTGGTGCTGGCGCCGTGACTCTTACCGCCAGCGGCACCGGCACCGATCTTCTGCTGGCTTCCTACGCCAATGATTTCACTGGCGCGGTCGGGTTTGGTGGCACCCTGTCCAATATCCGGGATGTTTCCCTGCGCAATACCGATGCCGGCGCCACCGTTCCAGACTTCACCGGCGTGTCGGGGCTGCGCAACCTGACCCTGGTGTTCGACAATGCCGCTGTGCAGGTTCCCCACCTTGCCCTGGCAAGCGGCGGCAATTTGTCGGTAACGGCGGGCGGGGCAATCACCGAGGCCACCGGCGGGATCAGCGTTCCCGGCACCGCGAGTTTCAGCGCCGGTGCCAACACCATTAACCTAGGGGATGCGGCCAACGCCTTCACTGGCGCGGTGTCGCTGAGTAACACCGGTTCTTCCAACAATGTTACTCTGACGACCAACATGG
This sequence comes from Alphaproteobacteria bacterium, assembly GCA_015233585.1. GTDB lineage: Bacteria > Pseudomonadota > Alphaproteobacteria > Rhodospirillales > Rhodospirillaceae > JADFXL01. The sequence goes on from JADFXL010000178.1 coordinate 5,046, forward strand.
CGACGGTGCTGGGCACCCTCGGGGTCGGCGGGACGCTGGTGGTCGATGACAAGACCGGCAACCTGACCCAGACCGGGGTGGCCACGGTGGCGGGGACCGCCTCGTTCACCACCGAGGCCAGTGGCGCGACTCTGGTGCTGGGGCAGAACAACCTCTTCACCGGGGCGGTCAGCCTGTCCAACAGCGGCTCAGGCGACGTCACTCTTACCGATAACGGGGCCTTGACCCTGGGTACCGTTGGCATTGGCAGCAGCACGTTTACCGTGACGGCGAGCAGCGGCATCAGCCAGACCGGCACCCTTAGCGTCGGTGGTACGTCCTCGTTCGCGGCTGGGGCGGGCGCCATCACGCTGACCAACGCTGGAACCCCCTTCACCGGCGCGGTGAGTCTGTCCAGCAGTGGCGCGAACGCCGTTGCCATCAGCGACAATGGCGCCCTGATGCTGGGTACCGTCGGTGTCGGCAGCGGGCCTCTTACCGTAACGGCGGCTGGCGCCATAACCCAAAGCGGCATCATTACGGCGGGGGGCGTCTCCGCGTTTTCGGCCGGTGCCAATGCCATCACGCTGACGGCGGCGGCCAACACCTTTACTGGTGCGGTGAACCTGTCCAACAGCGGCGCGGGTGCCGTCGCCATTGCCAGCAACGGGGCCCTGGTGTTGGGGACCGTCGGTGTCGGCAGCGGAACCTTGGGCCTTGCTGCCGGAGG
>JADFXL010000179.1 GCA_015233585.1 Alphaproteobacteria bacterium
GGGCGGCGAGATGAGCCGGGGGGCCATTGGTCGCGCCTTGCTCGCCAGTCCACGCATCCTGCTGATGGATGAACCCCTGGCGTCTCTGGACGCAAACCGCAAGGCCGAGGTGTTGCCCTTTATCGCCGATCTTGCGCGACGGTTCAGCATCCCCATTCTTTACGTCAGCCATGCCATGGACGAGGTGTTGCGTCTGGCCGACACTCTGGCGCTGATGGAAAACGGCCGGGTGGTCGCCAGCGGTCTCACCGAGGCAATTCTTTCCCGCGCCGATCTGCGCCACCTCACCGGCCATGGCGAGGCCGGGGCGGTGGTGCGGGCGGAAGTTCATCACCACGACGACACCTACGGCATCACCGCGCTGACCTTTGCCGGCGGTACCTTGCTTGTAAGCCGGGTTGATTTGCCATCGGGCGCCTTGGTGCGTCTGCGCATTCACGCCCGTGACGTGTCTCTGGCTACCGAGGCTCCGCGCCATATCAGCGTGCGCAATGTTCTGCGGGGGCGGGTGGTCTCGGTAACGGAAGCCGCCGACCACCAGGTTGATGTGATGCTGGATTGCGGCGGGGCGATAATCTGGTCCCGGATCACCGCGCTGGCCCAGTCGCACTTGCGCCTCGTCCCGGACATGACGGCGTTTGCCCTGTTGAAGGCGGTCACGGTCACTCGTGGAGACATTGCCGATCGCCCTTGAATCGGCTGCCCTGACGCCCCAGATTCGTTTGCTTGCTTTTAATGGCAGCAGCCCATATATACTGAACGTTTAAGGCACTTTGCGACGGAGAGGGCAGAAATGGCGCGGGTTACGGTTGAAGACTGCATTCTGAAAATGCCGAATCGTTTCGAGCTGGTTCTGGTTGCCGCGCAACGTGGCCGCGAGATTGCGGCGGGGGCGCCGTTGACGCTCGAACGTGATAATGACAAGAATCCAGTCGTGGCGTTGCGCGAAATAGCCGAAGGGACCGTGAGCGTCGATACGTTGCGCAATTCCGTGATTCACGGGATGCAAAAACATGTGGAGCGCGACGAACCGGAAGACGACGAGCTGGAGGCGCTGCCCCCCGATGACGATTTGAGCGCCGACCTGGAAGAGATGGTCCTGGATGACGAATTGTCCGACGACGGACTGTCGATTCATGAGGATCCTTCGGCGTTTGACGACGACGAGGATGCCGCCGTATCTGAGGACACCGGGGAAGACAGCGAGGCCGATGATATCTCAGGGTAACTCTGATCCGGGGGGTATTCGGGGATATCCGGCCTGCGAAAATAATTGGTAAATTCAGCGTGGCGGGCCTGGGTATCGCCCGGATTGGGGATGGGTGGCAAGGGATGCTGCGTCAGTTCGAGCTTGTCGAAAGGGTAAAATCCTACGACCCTTCGGCTGACGAGGATGCCATCAACCGCGCCTATGTCTATGCGCTGAAAATGCATGGCTCGCAAAAACGGGCTTCGGGGGATCCCTATTTCTCCCACCCTATCGAAGTCGCGGGCATCCTCACCAAATTCAAACTCGACAGCGCCTCGATCATCACCGCGCTTCTTCACGATACGATCGAAGACACTCCCGCCACCATGGACGAGATCGAGGAACTGTTTGGTTCCGAGGTGGCGCGGCTGGTGGATGGGGTAACCAAACTTACCCGGATTCAACTTCAGTCGGACCAGACCAAACAGGCAGAAAACTTCCGCAAGCTGCTGCTGGCGATGTCGGAAGATATCCGTGTTCTGCTGGTCAAGCTTGCCGACCGCGTCCACAACATGCGGACCCTTGAGTATGTCAAAAGCCTGGAGAAGCGCCGCCGCATTGCCCTGGAGACAATGGAGATTTACGCCCCGCTGGCCGAGCGGATCGGAATGCACGAAATCAAGCACGAGCTTGAAGATCGTGCCTTCGCCGAACTTCATCCCGAAGCCCGCGAATCCGTGGCGACCCGGCCCAAGTTTCTGCGCGAACAGGGGGGGGGATTGGTCCCCCGTATCATCGAGCAACTGGGGGAGACGATCACCGGGGCCGGGGTCGACGCGGTGGTCTCCGGCCGGGAAAAGACCGCCTATTCGATCTGGCGCAAGATGCAGCGTAAGAGCGTCGGTTTCGAGCAGTTGTCCGATATCATGGCGTTTCGGGTCATTGTCGGCACGGTCGAGTCCTGTTACCAGGCGCTGGGCGCCATCCACGGAAGCTACCCAATGGTTCCCGGCCGGTTCAAGGACTATATCTCGACTCCCAAACCCAATGGCTACCGCTCGCTGCACACGGGCATTATCGGTCCGGAACGTCACCGTATCGAAGTCCAGATACGCACCCAGGAGATGCACGAAATTGACGAACTGGGTGTCGCGGCCCACTGGAAATACAAGCAGGGCAGCAAGAATGTCGATGGGCGTCAATACCGTTGGTTGCGCGAACTTCTGGAGATTCTCGACCACGCGGCGGGGCCGGAGGAATTTCTCGAACACACCAAGCTGGAGATGTTCCAGGATCAGGTGTTCTGCTTTACACCCAAGGGCGACCTGATTGCCCTGCCCAGCGGCTCGACGCCGATTGATTTTGCCTATGCCGTACATACCGGGGTAGGGGATACCTGCGTCGGCGCCAAGATCAATGGCCGCATGGTGCCGCTGCGCTCCGAGATGCAAAACGGCGATCAAGTCGAAATCATTACTTCCAAAGCTCAGACCCCGTCGCCGGAATGGGAACGCTTCGTTATTACCGGCAAGGCTCGCGCCCGCATCCGGAAGTTTATTAGAACGCAGATGCGCACGCAATACGTCGGGCTGGGGCGCGCCATGCTCCAGCGCGCCTTCCGGCAGGAAGGGTACGAGGAAACGGATAAGGGACTTGAGGGCGTCTTAAAGAAATTCAAGATGCCGACGATTGACGATTTGTGCGCGTCCGTCGGCCAGGGCACGCTGACCGGGCATGAGGTTGTTACGGCGGTGTATCCGGGGATCAAGATGTCCCGGCTTGGCAAGATCGTGTCCATCGCCACCCATCGGGGCAAACCGAAACCCAGCAAAGAGGTGACCGTCACCATCAAGGGCCTTATCTCCGGCATGGCCGTTCATTTCGCCGGATGCTGCCATCCGCTGCCGGGCGACCGCATTGTTGGCATCGTAACCACCGGCAAGGGCGTCACCATCCATACCATCGACTGCGACGCGCTGGAGCAGGTGTCCGATCAGGCCGATCGCTGGCTTGACCTGTCGTGGGGTGATGATGCGGACGGCAGTGTTCATGTTGGCCGTATCAATCTGGTGGTTGCCAATGAGCCGGGAACGCTGGGTGCGCTGTCCACGGTCATCGCCAAGAACCAGGGCAACATCATCAATCTGAAGATCACCAACCGCAACGCCGATTTCTTCGAAATGCTGATTGATGTTGAGGTGCGGGACGTTCGGCACCTGACCCACATTATTGCCGCCTTGCGTGCCAATTCGTCCATCAGCTCCGTCGACCGCGCCCATAATTAGGCCCATAATCAGGATGGAGGGATTTCTTATGCACCGGCATTTGCGCCTTGGGGTGAACATTGATCACGTCGCCACCATTCGCAACGCACGCGGTGGCTCGCACCCGGACCCTGTACGCGCTGCCGGTCTTGCCGCCAAGGCCGGCGCCGATGGCATCACTGCCCATTTGCGCGAGGACCGGCGCCATATCTCCGATGAGGATATCGACCGCCTGATGGCGGAAATCCGGCTGCCTCTGAACCTGGAGATGGCGGCGACCCCGGAAATGGTGGCTATTGCCATCCGCCACCGGCCCCACGCCGCCTGCATCGTGCCGGAACGGCGGGAGGAGCGAACCACCGAGGGTGGGCTGGACGTGGTGCGGGGGCAACAGACGCTGGCGCCAATGGTGGCGCGGTTGACGGCGGCGGGTATTCGGGTGTCGCTGTTCATCGAGCCGGAGTTGACGCAACTGACGGCGGCGGTTGCGATCGGCGCCCCGGTGGTCGAACTGCACACCGGAGCCTATTGCGACGCCACCGGCCCGGCGCGGGATCGCGAGTTGACGCGGCTGGCGGCGGCGGCGGTTCAGGCCCACGCCATGGGCCTTGAATGCCACGCCGGGCATGGCCTGGGCTATGATACGGTAAGCGCGGTAGCCGCCATTCCCACCATCGTTGAACTGAATATTGGCCATTTTCTGATCGGAGAAGCCATCTTTGACGGCCTGGAACACGCGATTGCGCGAATGCAGGCACTGATGGGCCGGGCTTCGTCATGATCCTTGGTCTTGGCTCGGACGTGGTTGATATTCGCCGCATCGAACGAACCCTGGAGCGGTTCGGTTCCCGCTTCATCACCCGGATCTTTACCGAACAGGAGCAAAGCAAGGCCGAGCGCCGAGCCGGCCATCCGCGATTGCGGGCCTCAGCCTATGCCAAGCGTTTCGCCGCCAAGGAGGCTTGTGCCAAAGCGCTTGGCACCGGCTTTCGGGCTGGTGTCGCCTGGCGTGATCTTGGGGTGGTCAATCTGGCGTCGGGCCGGCCTTCGCTTGTGCTTACCGGCGCGGCCAGGGAACGCCTCGCGGCACTGACCCCGGCGGGTATGGTGGCCCAGGTGGATCTTACGCTGACGGACGAGTATCCGTTGGCCCAGGCAGTGGTACTGATTTCCGCGACGGCGTGAGAAAAAGAGAAGCGAGGAACCACCCCCCCACGTGCTCCCCATTAATGAGATAAATGGGGAGCACGAGGGCCTCTGGCCCTCGTTCTTCTATTATCACGAGCAGGTGTTCAACTGGTGTCAGGCGCCACCCACCAGTTCCGCCGCAAGATGGTCATAGCCGCATTGAGTTGGCTCATGCGCAGGTGCGAACCATAGGCGCCGTCGGGGTGGTAGACGGTGGCCAGTTGGCGAAAACGGGCGCGCACGGTGGCTTGGTCCGGGATGAAACCGGGGGGAAAGCCCATGATGTGCAGGGCCTCGGCGCGGGTTCGCACACCGCTGGATAGCGGCCGGAAACTCAGGAGTTCGACGATGGCGCGCAGGCGGTCCAGTTCATCGAGCAGCACCGGGGTGGCCGCCTTTTCCGACGGGGTCAGGGAGTGAAGACTCACTTCGCCCCGGTCGATGGCCAGGGCCAGAGCCAGCGCCCGGCGCAGATAGGGGATGGCGACGCCCTGAGGCAGGCGCACCTGGAGACGGGGTTTGCGCCGCCAGGGGCGTCCCTGGGAAGCGCCCGACTGGTTGACGACCAATTCCCGATCGCCTGGTGCCGGTTCGCCGGGATCGGGGAACGTCTGGATGATTTCGGGCGGTACCACCAGAAGCACGGAGCGGGCCAGATCGGCGACATTCACCCGCTGCCGCGCCGCCAGCGCCAGGACCGCATCCCGCAGAGCACTGGAACAGGGCACCGTATAGCCATGCTTGACCTTGTTCATGAGACCAGGAGGCTCAATGCCTGCGTACCGGCCGCCAGTTGCTTTCCCGGAAGAACCGGCTCAGTTCCAGGGCGGGCAGGGGGCGGCTGATCAGGTAGCCCTGAATCTGGTCGCACCCGAGTTCCTTTAGAAAATCGTAGTGGGGCACTTCCTCCACGCCCTCGGCGATGACCTTCATTTTCAGGGCATGGGCCATGGCGATGATGGCGGTGACGATGGCGGCGTCGTTAACGTCGTGGATGACATCCCGAACGAAGGAGCGGTCGATCTTGAGCTTGCCGATGGGGAAGCGCTTCAGAACACTGAGCGACGAATAGCCGGTGCCGAAATCATCGATAGCGCAGGAAATTCCCAT
>JADFXL010000017.1 GCA_015233585.1 Alphaproteobacteria bacterium
GGTACTGGGGTTGAGTGGGGTGGGATCGTTGTCAATTTCGACGTTGGCCATGGCCAGGTAGCTGTCGAGCTGGCTCGGGGTGATGTTGCCGCCGCTCCCGGCAATGGTGTAGGCACCGCTGGCGGTGTAGTCGATGGTCAGGTTCGCGGGCAGGCCGATAAAGCTGGCAAAGCTGACCTGACCCAGCCCCGAGTTCACGACCACCGAGCTGTTCCCCGTGATGCCGGCGTTAAGCTGAACGCCATTTCCGGCGATCAGGTACAGCGTATGGCCGGAATTCCACGACAGCGCGCTGTTCAGCAGGATGCCGGCGGTGGGGTTGATGGCGTTGCTGGGGGTGCCGGTAATGTCGGCGATGATGGCGCTGTTGCCGATGCCGAAGTTGCTGATCTTGTTGGTGTTGATGCCGCTGCTGTTGATCCGGACGTTGGCGAAGGCGAGTTCGCTGTCCAGCGCCGCCGCGCTGAGGAGGCCGCTGCCGCTGGCGCTGCTGCCGATGGTGAAGGTGTTGAAGCTGTAGTAATTGACGCTGGTGCTGGCTGGCACGCTGACGCCGCTGCCCAGACTTGCGATGGTGTTGGGGGCCTGGGCATCGCCGCCGCCACCGCCACCGCTGCGCCCCGGTAACAGCACCAGCGCGGCGCTGGTGCTGATGTTGGCGTTGATATAGACATTGCCGTTCGCATACAGGAAGAGCGGCGAGGTTCCCGTCCACGACAGTGGACTGTTTACCGTGACGGTGTTGCCGCTGCTGTCGTTGGCGCCGACCGCGACGGCAGCGTGGGCTAGTTCGGTGTAAAGGGCGCTGGGGGTAATGTCGCCTGCCGAGCCGATGGTCGCGCTGTGGTTGAAACTGAGGTCGATCATCGTTTTGGCCGGCACTGCCGCTGCACTGCCGAAGTTCACCAGGTTGCCCTGGCTGGCGTTCAACTGGACGAAAGCGGCGGGGTTGCTCGCGGCAAGGGCGGCGTTGAGATTGATGGCACCGGCGGACCGGATGCCGAGCGAGTGGGCGCTTCCCCACGACACGTCGTTGCTCACCGTGATATCGCCGGTCCCATTCCCGTTGAAGTTGGGGCCGTTGGTGTTGTCGATGGCGACGTTGGCTACGGCGAGATCGGCGGCCAGGGCGGATGGGGTGAGGTTGCCGCCGCTGGTGGCGATGGAGAAGACGCCGCTCGGGATATAGCCGATGTTGACGTTAGGCACCGTCAACGTGACGCCGGTGTTGAAGCTGATCCCGCCGCCGACGGTTTCCATGTCGAAGGCGGCACCGGGGCTGGTGGCGGTGACGTTGGCATTGACGAGCACGTTGTGGCCGGCGCTTAGGGACAGCGTACGGGCGCCCGACCAGGACACCGGGCTGTTGAGTGTGAGGTCGCCACTGCTGATACTGCTGTTGTCGATGGTGACGTTGCCCAGGGCCAGATTGCTTTGGAGCAGCGACGTCGTCAGGTCGCCGCCGCTGGATGCGATGACGTAGCTGTTCTGGGGCAGATAGGTGATATTCGTGTTTGCCGGCGCGGCGCCGTTGGTGGAGAACGTTACTTTACCGCCGATCGTGTCCAGGAAAAGGCTGGCTTTTCCGTTGCTGGCCGCGATGGGGGCGTTGACCTGGAGGTTGTTGCCCGCGACCAGGGCCAGCGAACTTGTGTTGGCCCACGATACGCCGTCGTTGACCGCGATGTTGCCAGCCGGGAGAGACGTGGTGCCGTTGCTGATAAAGATGGTACTCAGATTGTTGCCGGTGCCGTTGGGGCCGTTGCTGGTGCTGGTGGAGGGGGCGCTGTCAATCTCGACGTTGGCCAGCGCCAGGTAGCCGTCGAGCTGTACCCCCGAGAGGTCGCCGCCGCTGGCCGCGATGGTGAAGCCGGTGGTGCCGGTGACGGTTTCGTGGATGCTGAGGTTCGATGGCACCGAGGCGCCGCTGCCGAACGTCACCATGCCGGTGGCCACGTTCAGGTTGATGTTCATCGAATTGGCGGGGCCGGTGGAGGTGAGGGACGAGTTGATACCGATGTTGCGGCCGGCGCTCAGGTTCAGCATGTGGTTGCCGGTCCACGATACCGGATCGTTCACCAGGATGTCGGCGGCAGAGTTGGCGGTGGTATCGACATTCACGTTGGCATAGCTGAGATCGTTGCTTAAGTCGGCCCCGGACAGATTACCGGCGGTGGTGGCGGCGGCACCGACGATGAAACCGGACTGGGTGAAATAGTTGACGACGGTATTGGCCGGTATACTGATGCCGCTGCTGGCGAACCTTACGACGCCGTTGTGGGCGTTCAGGTTGACGGCAGCAGCGGAATTGCCGGCGGCGAGGCTGGAATTGATCCCGATATCACGGCCCGAGAACAGGCTCAGATTGGAAGAACTGCTCCACGACACCATATCGTTCACCAGGATGTCGCACGAGCAACTGTCGTTTCTGATGGTGACGTTGGCCAGCGCCAGGTTGTTATCAAGCTGGCTGGCGGTGAGGCTGCCGCCGGTGGCGACGGTGAAGTTGCTGGATGGTGTGTAGGCGACGTTGACGTTCGACGGCATCGTGATGCCGCTGGCGAAGCTTACCACGCCGATGGGCGTTGCCAGGTTGACCGAGCCGCTGTTCGCGGTGATGTTTGCGTTGATGGCGATATTGTTTCCGGCGTTCAGGTCCAGCGACTGGGAACTGTTCCAGCTCAACGCATTACTCAACGTGATGTCGGTGGTGGCGGAGCTGTTGATGTTGACCTGGGCGAAGGCCAGTTCGGCGTCGAGCTGGGTGGAGGTGAGGTTGCCGCCGGTGTCGGCGATGAGGAAGTTGCTGCCGGGGTAATAGTTGACGAAGGTGTTGGAAGGTACGCTGGCGCCGGAGCCGAAGCTCACCACCCCGTTGGTGGAATTGGGGTTCAGGTTGAGCGCCCCGAGGCTGGCGGTGATGGTGTTGTTGATGACGATGTTGCTGGCGGCGCTCAGGGTCAGCGACTGCTTGCCGCTCCACGATACACCGTCGTTCACCACGATGTTGCACGTACTGCTGCCGGTATTATCGATGGTGACGCTGGCGTTGGCGAGGTCGTTGCTCAGGGCCAGACCGGTGAGGCTCCCGCCGCTGGGGGCAACGGTGTAGGTGGAGGGGCCGTAGTAGGCGACCGTTGTTTGCGTGGGTACGCTGACGCCGGTGCCGAAAGTCACCAGGGCGGCGGTCATCTGGACCATCGGGCCGAAGGAAGCGCCGGCGGTGATGCCCGCGTTGACGAAAATATTGCCTCCCGCGCCCAGGACAAGCCCGTGGGCGTTGCTCCACGACACCGGATCGTTCACCAGGATATCGCTTGCGGTATCCCCCGTGTTGATGTTGGTGACGTAGACGGTGGTGCCGTTCAGGTTGAGGATGTGGCTGGAGTTGTTGTTGATGATGACGTTGGCCTGCTCCAGGGTGCGGTCGAGCAGGGTCGGGGTGAGGTTCCCGCCGCTGGCCGCGACGGTGAGGCTACCGCTGCTGTTGAAGAAGACATTCACGCTCGACGGGATGCCGACGCCGCTCGCGAGGTTCACCGTGCCGCTGCCGGGGGTCAGGTTGACCAGGGCTTCGCCGGAGGGGGCGCCACTCGCCGTCAGCGGGGCGTTGATGGTGATGTCGCGGCCGGCGTCCAGGTGCAGCATCTGAAGGCCCGACCACGACACCGGATCGTTTACCACGATGTCGGCACCGCTGGTGGCGCTGTTGGAGATGGTGACGTTGCCCAACGCCAGATAGCCGTCAAGCTGGGCCGTACTCAGGTTGCCGCCGCTGGCGGCGATGATGAAGCCGGTGGTGGGGGCAAGGGTCAGGTAGGTGTTCGCCGGCATGGCGGTAATGGCGGAGCCAAAGGTCAACAGTCCGTTGGTGACGCTCAGGTTGACGTTGGCAGAGGCGTCGACGGTGGTGATGGCGGCATTGACGGACAGGTTGCGGCCCGCGTTCAGGGTAAGGGAACGGCTGGTGGTCCACGATAACGGATCGCTCACCGTGATGTCGCCGGTACCGGTTGCGGAATTGTCGATGGTGACGTTGCCCTGCGCCAGGTTGCTAAGGAGCTGGGTCGTGGTCAGGCCGCTTCCGCTGGCGGCGAGGTTGACGCTGCCGGTGGGGGTGTAGGTGATATACGTGGCCGACGGCGTATACACGCCGCTCGTGCCGAAGTTTACCATGCCGGAGGTTACGTTCAGGGCGAGCGAACCGCCGGTCCCCACGGAGTTGATGCCCGCATTGATATTGATATTGCCGGTCCCCGCGATCAGGGAAAGCGAGCGGGCGGTGGTCCACGACACCATTTCGTTCACGGTGATGCTGGCGCCGGTGGCCAGGAAGGTACTGTCGATGACGACGTTGGCCCGCGCCAGGTAGCCATCCAGCACCGTCGGGGTCATGTTGCCGGCGGTGGAGGCGATGAGGTAGTTGGCCGAAGGATAGAATTTGATGAACGTGCTCGACGGCATGGCGGCGCTGTTGGCAAAGCTCACCTGACCGGTGCTTTCCAGCATGTCAAATTTCCCACTGCCGGAAACGACGGGGGCCGTGCTGGCGTTGAGGTTGATATTGTTGGCGCCGGCGATCAGCTTAAGCTTTTTGCTGCTGCTCCACGACAACGCGTCGTTCACCGTAATGCTGGCGGCGGTCTGCGTGTTGGTGAGGATGTTGACATTGGCCAGCGCCAGTTCGTTGTTGAGCACCGCGCCGGTAAGATTGCCGCCGCTGGGGGCGATGGTGAAACTGGTGGTGGGGGTGTAGATGATGGTTGTATTCGTGGGTACGGTGACGCCGGTGCCGAACGTAACAACGCCGCCGGGGCCAGAGAGTGGACTCAGATTGACGGTGGCTCCGGCGGTGTTTGCGGTCATGCTGGCGTTGACGAACACGTTGCCGCCCGAGTTTAAGGTAAGCGCATTGGCGCTGGTCCACGACAACGGATTGCTCACCACGATGTCGGCGTTGCCGGGGCTGGCGCTGGCGAGGATGATGGTGGGGCTGGAACCACCGGAGTTGACGTAGGCGCCGGTAGTGACCTCGACGTTGGCCAGTGCGAGGTAATTGTCGAGCAACGTCGTGGCGAGACTGCCGCCGCTGGCCGCAATGGTGTACGTGCCCGTGTTGAGGAAGTCGATGGTCAGGCTCGTGGGCACCGAGGCCCCGCTGCCGAAGGTTACGATGCTGTTGTTCTGGGTATAAAGGGTGATATTGCCGGTCGAGGCGAACATGGGAGCGTTGATGCCGACGCCGACGTTGTTGGTTGAATATGCGTACAGCTTCAGCGAATGGGCGCTGCTCCACGACAACGAATCGTTAACCAGGATCACGCTGTTGCTGTTGCTGCCGCTGTAGTTCGACGTAATCGTGACATTGCCGTAGGCGAGGTCGCCGTCGAGGGCCGCACCGCTGAGGTTGCCGCCGCTGGCCGCGATGGTGAAGCTGGCGGGGGAGGCCATTGCAATCGTCGTATTCGTGGATACGGCGGAGCCATTGGTGCCGAAGGTCACGACGCCAGGCTGGTTCATGCCACCTGCACTCAGGTAGACGCTGGCATTGCTCCCGGCTATGGCGGCGTTGACGCCGATGTTGCCGCCTGCGTACGCACTGAACGAATTAGAGCTGGTCCACGACACCGCATCGTTCACCGTGATGTTGGCGCCGCTGTTGCTGATGGTGACATTGGCTACCGCCAGATCGCTGGCCAGCATCGCACCGGTGACATTCCCGCCGCTGGTGGCGACGGTGAAGTTTGCGGTGGGGGTGTAGGTGAGGGTCGTGTTTGCGGGCAAGGTGACGCCGTTCCCGAGGCTCACCCAGCCATTGGCCACGTTCAGGCTGAGGGAATTGCTGGCCCCGCTGAGGCTGGCATTGAGGGCGATGTTGCGCCCCGAGTTCAGATTGAGGGTTGGCGCGCCGCTCCACGTCACCCCGTTGCTCACCACGATGTCGGCGGCGCTGGCGGCGGAACTGTCGATGATGACTTTGGTGACATGGGCCAGCGCCAGTTCGTTGCCGAGCTGGGCGCTGGTGAGGTTACCTGCGCTGGCGGCCAGGGTGAAGGTCGCCGTGGGGACGTAGACGATGCTCGTGCTCGTGAAGTTGTTGGTGGGCACGGAGCCGCCCGCGCCGATGGTCACCACGCCGCCCTGGACACCCGGCATCAATACGAGGTTCGAGACCTCTTCGATGAACTGATTGACGGCGATATTGCTTTTCGCGGACAGAACCAGCGTATCCGTGTGGCTGCTGTTGTAAGCCCCCAGCACCGCGTCGTTTACCTGGATGCCGCCGGTGGCATTGGGGTTGGAAATGAAGATGGTGCTGCCGGTGAGGGAGGCGCTGGCGCTGGAGAGATAATTGCCGCCGCCGTTATTGATGATGACATTGGCATGTATGAGATAATTGTCGAGCAACGCCCCGGTGAGGTTGCCGCCGCTGGCCGCAATCGTGTAGTCGCCGGTGCTGGAATAGCTGATGGTCAGGTTCGAGGGTACGGTGGCCCCGGTGCCAAAGGTCACGGCGCCGGTGGCCGCTTGCAATGTGATCAGGGAGCCGTTGGCGGGGGTGCCCGTTGCGGTCAGGCTGGCATTGGCGCCAACACCGATGATGATATTGCGGTTCGCGTTCAGGGTCAGCGTTTTGGCGCTGCTCCACGATACGGCGTCGTTCACCGTGATGTCGCCGGTGTTGTTGGTGACGTTATTAATGGTGACGTTAGCCAGCGCCAATTCGCCGGCAAGCTGGGCGCCGGTAAGGTTGCCACCTGTGAGGGCGATAGTGAAAGCGTTCGGGTTCGTGTAGAAGATGTTCGTATTCGTAGGCACCGAGACGCCGCTCAGGAAATTCACCGAGCCGGTATAGCCGGGAGTTGTGATGCTGGTCGCGTTGGCCTGATTCGGAGTTAAGAACAGGGCACCCGAGGTACTGACGATACTGCTATTGACGTTGATATTCCGATAGGCACTCAGAGTCAGGCTGTTGGTCCCGGCCCACGACACCGTGTCGTTGACGTTGACATCGCCGCTGCCGTTGGCATTGACGGTGCCCTGGCTGCTTTGGATGGTGACCGAGTTGCTGAGAAGACTGGTCGACAGGCTGGCCCCGGAGATATCCCCGCCGGTTGCCGCAATGGTGAAGTCAGCCGGGTCCAGAACCCAGATGCCGGTCTTGCCCTTCGGCGCGACGGTGCTGACCTGGGCGTTGTTGACATCCAGCTTGCCCGCCGAGGAGGTCTCCACCGTGCCGCCCCTGGTGCCGCCCTTGGCGGTCAAGGTGCCCGCGACGACGGTTTGGGTGTTACTCCACACCGCGACCGAACCACCGTTGCCGTTGTCCAGGGCGTCGGCGCTTATCTGCGCTCCGCTGGCGATGGTGGTGGTGTTGGCATTGCGTACCGCGGCGTCCCGGCCCCTGGCCCCGCCGCCCACCTTGATGGTCCCGCCGCCAGCGTTGCCCGAGGTATCGAGAACCGCCGTGCCGGCCAGCGCCACGTTCTGGCCGGTGACCGTAACCGTGCCTCCGGTCTGCCCGGCGCCCTTGCCGGTGGCATCCAGCGTGCCGCTGACGGCCACGGTACCCCCCTCGCCGCCATCCAGGATGATATCCCCGCCCTGAAGCGAGGCGGTGCGCGCCTGGATCACGCCGTTGGAATTGACGACCTCGTTGACCGCCTCCCGCGCCGCGCTGGCGGAGAGCACGACCTGACCGCCGTCGGCCAGGATCTTGCCGGAGTTCTGGACATTGGCCTGGAGCGGCTTGCCGTCCAGGCCGGTGAGTTGTTGCAGCACCTGGCCGCTCACCGCCACATTGACCAGACGGTCGCCGTACAGATCCAGGGTGAAGGTATTGGCCGACGCCAGGCTTACCTTGCCCAGACGGGCGACGATGACCCCGGAGTTCGCCACCCCCGGTGCGACAAACGCCGCGAGCCCCGAATCGGCGACGGTGACGTTGCCCTGGTTGACGATTATGGCGTTGATATTGCCGGGCGTGGCGAAATTGTAGTTCCCGGCCATGAAGTCTTTGTTCTTGATGTCGGCGGTGGAGGCGACGATGCGATTGACGTCAACCCGGCTCCCCGGCCCAAAAATCACCCCGTTGGGATCGACGATCATGATCCCGCCGTTGGCGCTCAAAGTGCCCAGGATCTTGGCGGGATCACCGCCGGTGATGCGGTTTAGGGTAAACGATGACGCCGAGGGCTGTTTGAAGCGGGTGGTCTCATTGGGAGCGATGTTGAAGCTCTGCCAGTTGAGGATGGCATTCTGGGTGCTCTGATTGATGGTCAGGGTCTTGGGGGTGGTCTGAACGATGGTGGCGGCGCCACCGGCCACCGTGCCGCCTTGCGGCAAGGCCAGGACCGGCCCGGCGCCGAGAACCAGCAGCGACATCCCAACGGCTACCGGATGAATCAAGGCAGTCGAGGCCAGCAAAATACTGCGGAAGGTCCATCCCGCGCGACGCGCCGTTTCGGCTGACTTCATCGGTTGATGCATGGCGTGACTCCTTGCCATAGTCCGTTGAGTTGTTCGCTTTCCGGGAGCGTGGGGGGCTTCGCCCACGCTCCCAGCCCTGTCCCTAGTAATGAACGCTCATGTTGAAAAACACCCTGGGATCCCGCGCGCGTCCTGGGGAATAGGCAGCCACGTCATGAGTCAGCGGCTTGTCCAGTTCCAGGGAGCCGTTGATCCAGTCGGTGACGCCCATGCGGAAGCCGCCGCCAGTGGAGGAGGCAAATTCGCTTGATTTTTGCGTCACCAACGCATTTCTCAGCCAGACCTGACCGAGGTCATAATAGATAAAAGGCTGAAAATATTTCAATTCCATGTCGGGATTGTCGATAGTGTACTGCAACTCGACCTTGCCGGCGACGCCGTTGTCGCCGATGATTTCCGAGGAATCGTAGGCGCGGCCATACTGTTCGCCGCCAAAGCCGAACTGTTCGGATGACAGGAGATCGTTGGCCGACCACTGGCCGCTTATTCCCATTACGAGCGTTGTTTTATCCATCACCGACTGATTGCGCACGATATCGGCATTCGCCTTGAGGAAGTCGCTGCTGCCAAGCGCGCGGGACAGGAGTAACCGGCCAGGTTCGGTGGCACCCAGGATACCGAGACCCTTGGTGAGGGTCAGGTTGGCCAGGCTCTTGCCCCCGAAGCGATCGGCGAAGTCATAGGATCCGCCTATATAAACGTCGCGGCTGCGATCCTCGGAGGAGATCTTGCCCAGTTCCAGCGCGGATGAATTCTTGTAATCGAAACCGATCTTGCCGGTCAAGGTCTCGGCCCTGGAGCGGATAAAAGGGTGGGTGAAATCGAATCCGGCAATATTGCTGGTATTGTTCATACGCAGGTATTTTAGATAGGATCCAGGGTTGGAGTGACTTTGATTGGCCGTGAAGTCGAATTTGGTACCCTCGGTGGAGAGCAATTCCTGATGGGCGAAATCGATGAAACGTAATTCGTTGTTGCCGCCGCGAATATAGCGCAGGTCGGTGCGTTCGCCCAGACCCGCCCATGAGTTCTCCGTCACCCCGAAGTTTTGCTCCAGCGGGCCGTTGGTGCGGGCGGCGCGATTGTCTATGGTGACGTTGGCGCCCACGGGCTTGTACTCGGTGACCAGAACCAGGGTTGCTCCGCCCTTGTTGTCCTCCGACGGCTTCATGACGGAGCTTACCGAAATCCCCGGCAGATCGTTGGCCAGCAGCAGGTAGCGTTCCATCACCGAAGCTTGCAATGGACGGGACTTGGTGATGTTGCTGGCCATCGCGATCAGGCGGTCGGTGAGGGGACCGGCGTCACCCTCCACCTGCACCTTGTCGATATAGCCCTCGATGATCTTCAGATGGACAATGCCTTCGTGGATTTTTTGCGCCGGAACCACCGCGCGCGACAAGGCATAGCCAGCTTTGCCATACATGGCGGTGATTTCGGCGGCAACTTTGTAGATGTCAGAAAGAGCGATTTCGTTACCGAGCAATTTCTGATAGATCGGCAGGAAGTCCGTTTCCTTGAACACGGTGCTGTCCTCGACCACAAGCCCGGTCAGCTTGAAGCGGATCTGCGCCGCGTTGGATGGCGGGGCCTGCTCGGGCGTGTCCGGCACCACGGGTTCAAGCACCGACTGTGGCACTAACGGCTTCTCGAACTGCTTTTCGATACGGCCAGGCTCAATCGATCCGGGAATTCTCTGTTGGGCCAGGGCCGGCACCGATAGGCATAGCGCCACGGTGCCGATTGCGAACACGGTTAGCCGTGATTTCCAGGCTGGATCTTTAAGGTAAGACGACACGCTTCCACCCCCCAGTGAGCGTGATCGTTCCAGTCTCCTGGGGCGATCACGGTTGTGAATCGCAATTATATTCTATCGTATCGTGAAAAACTTGAGATGCAATGCAGAAATGGAACAAAACTACCCGGCCACCACCCGCGCCAATTCGGCCGATACTTTGGCGAACACGCCGTCCCAGTCACCGGCAACGGATTGACGGAACAAGCGGACGGAAGAATACCAGGGACTATCTTCCCGCGCAACCAGCCAACGCCAGTCCGGCGAGAACGGAAGCACGACCCACGCCGGCCGCCCCAGAGATCCCGCCAGATGCGCAACCGCCGTATCTACCGAGATCACAAGATCAAGGTTGGCGAGGATCGCCGCCGTATCGGCAAAGTCGGCGATGTCCGCGCCGATATTCATCACGTTACGATAGGGGGCAAGACGGTTTGCTTCGTCCTTTGTGACATCTTTTTGCAAGACGACGTAAGTAATGTTACGCAGCGTCTCAAACAATCCGGTAAACCGATCCGCCGTCGTCGAGCGATTGCCGTCGTTCCGGTGGCGTGGTGCACCACGCCAGACGATGCCGATCTTGATTCCCTCCCGCTCCGCCATCCGCGAGCGCCACAGGGCCGCCAGCTCCGCCTCCGCCCTCAGGTACGGGATTTCGGCGGGGATCGTCTCAATCGTCGTCCCAAACGCACGCGGCAGACTCAGCAGTGGACAATGAACGGCGAACTGGGGTAACGGCTGGCCTTTTTCGACCAGCGTAACCCCGTCCGCCTGTTTGAACAGTCGCAGGAGCGGACGGGACACTTCAAGAATGACGTGCCCCGCTCTTTTGGCAACAAGGGGCACGTACCGGTAAAACTGAATCGTATCGCCAAACCCCTGTTCGGCATGTAACAAAATCGTCTTTCCGCTCAGATCTTCTCCCGACCACAGCGGCTGAGGAAAGTTGCGTCTTGCGGAAGAGGCTTCCTTGCGTTCCCACCGCCATTCATACTTTTCCCAGCCGCGTTCAAAATTTCCCATTTGCAGCCAGAGCAGACTTTCATTCCAGTTCGTCTCCGGGTCGTCCGGCTTGATGCGGAGCGCCTGCTGGTATCGGACCAGGGCGTCTTCGAACTTGCCCTGATCCTTGAGGGCGACCCCATAGTTGTTGAGAGCCTCTGGATAGTCCGGCTTGATGCGAAGCGCCCGTTCATACTGGGCGATGGCGTCGTCAATCCGGCCCTGGTCCTTGAGCGCAGCTCCGAGGTTGGCGATGGCTCCCGAAAAATCCGGATTGATGGCCAGCGCCTGCCGGTATCGGGCGATGGCATCCCCCAGCCGGCCCCGTTCATGGAGCGCGACCCCAAGGTTGGTGAGAGCCTCCGGGTAGAGCGGCCTGAAGCGCAGCGCCTGTTCGTATCGAACGATGGCATCCACCAGCCGGTCCTGGTGCTGAAGGGCGTTTCCGAGGTTATAGAGCGTGTCCGGGTCATCCGGCCGGAGGCGGAGTGACTGCTCATAGCGAACAATGGCGCCGTCGAACCGGCCCTGCTCCGTAAGGGCAAGCCCGAGGTTGTTGATCGCCTCCCGGTAGTCTGGCCGGATGCGAAGGGCTTGTTCATAGCGGAGGATGGCGTCGTCAAGCTTCCCCTGCTCGTGAAGCGCTGCCCCGAGGTTGTTGAACGCTTCCGCATAGTCGGGTTTGACACGGATCGCCTGCTCGTAGCGGGCGATGGCGCCGCTGGTATTGCTCTGGCCCACGAGCGCCAACCCAAGGTTGTTCAAAGCATCCGGGTAGTCCGGCCGGAGGTGAAGGGCCTGCTCGTAGCGGGCGATGGCATCGCCGAGCCGGCCTTGCGCCAGATACGCAACCCCCAGGTTATTAAGGGCGTCCGGCAGGTTCGGCTCAAGCGCCAGTGCCTGTTCATAGCCCTCCACGGCCTTTTCCAGCCGTCCCGCATGATGATGAGCGATGGCTGCGGTGAGGATTTTGGCCGCCGTGCCTCCGGCCGGCTCCTGGCGGGCGGGAAGCATTCGCGCCAATTCGTCCGCCACTTTGGCGAGAACCCCGTCCCAGTCTCCGGCCACGGACTGACGGAACAGGCGCAAGCTCGGGTACCAGGGGCTGTCTTCCCGCTTCATCAGCCACCGCCAATCCGGCGCGAACGGCAGCACGACCCAGGCCAGCCGTCCCAACGCTCCCGCCAGATGCGCAACCGCCGTATCGACCGAGATCACGAGATCAAGGTTGACAAGGAGTGCCGCCGTATCGGCAAAATCCGCAATCTCCGCTGCAATATTCATGACATTACGATAGCGCGCGACAAGATTTGATTCTTCCCGGGTCAGATCCTTTTGCAGGATAACATAGGTAACGTCAGGCAACGTCTCGAATAAACCAGTAAATTTATCCACCGTCGCGGAGCGGTTGCGATCGTTCGTGTGGATCGGCGAGCCGCGCCAGACGATGCCGACCTTGATTCCCTCTCGTCCCGCCAGTCGCGAGCGCCATTTGGCCGCTTGCCCCGTCTCCGCCTTCAGATACGGGATTTCGGCCGGGATCGTTGCAATCGTCGTCCCAAATGCACGCGGCAGACTGAGGAGCGGACAGTGAACGTCGAAATGGGGGAGCGGCTGTCCCTGAAGGACGACGTGAAAATCGTCCGTCTGTTTGATCAGTTGCCAGAGATGAGCGGGGACTTCAAGAATAAGGTGCCCCACTTTTCTGGCAACGAAAGGCACATAACGGTAGAATTGAATCGTATCGCCGAACCCTTGCTCGGCATGTAACAGAATCGTCTTTTCGCTTATGTCTTCGCCAGACCACAGCGGTTGAAGGAAGTTGCGTTTCGGGGAAGGAAATTTCTTGTTTTTCCATCGCCATTCATACTTCTGCCACCCGGTTTCATAATTTCCGGCCAGCAGGCGGACCAGACTTTCGTTCCAGTGCGCCTCGGCGTAATCCGGCTTGATGCCGAGCGCCCGCTCATATAACGCGACGGCCTTATCGAGCCAGCCCATGTCTTTAAAGGCCGCTCCAAGGTTGTTGAGGGCTTCCGGGTAGTCTGGCTTGATGCGCAGTGCCTGATTGTACTGGGCGATGGCGTCGTCGATCCGGCCCTGGTCCTTGAACGCATTCCCCAGGTTATTGAACGCACCCGCGTAGTCGGGCCGAAGCCGCAAGGCGTGCTCATAGCGGGGGATGGCTTCCTCGATCCGGCCTTGTTCCTTGAGGGCGATGCCGAGATTGTTGAGGGCTTCCGGGTAGTCCGGCCGGATGGACAGGGCCTGTTCGTACCGGGCGATGGCGCGGTCAAGTTCGCCCTGCCCCTGGAGGGTATTCCCGATATTGTTGAGCGCCCCCGCATAATCCGGCTTGGCACGAAGCGCCTGCTCAAAGCGGAGGATGGCTTCGTCGGGCCGCTCCAGTTCGTTAAGCGCGATCCCAAGGTTGTTGAGTATGTCCGGATCATCCGGCCGGAGGGATAATGCCTTTTCATAGCCCTCCAGGGCCGCCTCCGGCCGTCCCGCCTGATGATGCGCCAGGGCTTTGGCGAAGGTCGCGTCCGCCTCCTGGTCCAGCCCCCCCTGGGGTGCTGGGAGGAGGGGAGGCGGCAGGTTGGCGGCGAGATGATTCAATTCGGTGGCGACCCGGACGAAAACTCCGTCCCAGTCTCCCGCCGCTGTCTGCCGGAACAACCGCATGGTGGGATACCATGGGCTATCCTCCCGTTCCAGCATCCACCGCCACTCCGGCGCAAACGGCAGCACGACCCATACCGGCCGTCCCAAAGCTCCCGCCAGATGCGCCACCGAGGTATCTACCGAGATTACGAGATCCAGGTTGGCGACGATCGCGGCCGTGTCGGCAAAATCCGTAATATCCGCAACGACATTCATCGTATTACGATAGGGTCGGATCGTATCCAGCTCTTCTTTTGTGATATCCTTCTGCAAGATCACATAAGTTATGTTGCCTGTCCGCTTCAGCAATTCGGTAAGCTGGGCCGCTGTCGTCGAACGTTTGAGGTCGTTCTTGTGGATTGGCGAGCCGCGCCAGGCGATGCCGACCTTGAATCCCTCGCGACCGGCCAGCCGCGACCGCCACCGGGCCACCAACCCCGGATCCGCGTTCAGATACGGAACCTTGGCGGGTATCGTCTCCATCGTCGTCCCAAAAGCCAGTGGCAGGCTGAGGAGCGGACATTGAAGGTCAAAATTCGGGAGTGGATGGCCATGCGGGACGATATGAAACGCTTCGCCCTGCTTCAGCAACCGGAGAAGCGGCTCGTGAACCTCAAGGATTACCCGTTTCGCCTTGTTTACGACCAGCGGCACGTAACGGAAAAACTGAAGGGTGTCGCCAAGGCCCTGCTCGGCATGTAACAGAATCGTCTTTCCGGTCAGGTTCTCCCCGGACCACAAGGGCTGTTGGAAATTACGTTTCGGGGAGGGAAACTTTTTATGCTTCCACCGCCACTCATACTTGCGCCAACCGGCTTCAACGTCTCCGGTCAGCAGACGCAGCAGACTTTCGTTCCAATGCGCCTCGGCGTAGTCTGGCCTGATGCGAAGCGCCCGTTCGTATTGCGCGATGGCGTCGTCAATCCGGCCCTGCTCCTGATACGCGATGCCGAGGTTGTTGATCGCATCCGGGTAGTCCGGCTTGAGGCGAAGCGCCCGTTCGAACCGGGCGATGGCCTTCTCGAACTGGCCCTGGGCCAGGAGCACAAGCCCAAGATTGTTGATCGCGTCCGGGAACTCCGGCTTGAAACGAAGCGCCAGCTCATAGTGGGCGATGGCGTCCTCCAGCCGGCCCTGTTCCTGAAGCGCATTCCCGAGGTTGTTGAGGATGTCCGGGGAGTCCGGCGTGATGCGGAGCGCCTGTTCATAGCGGGCAATGGCGTCCTCCAGCCGGCCCAGATCCTGAAGCGCATTCCCAAGGTTGTTAAGCGTTCCCGCATCGTCCGGTTTGACTCGAAGCGCCTGTTCATAGCGGGCAATGGCGTCCCCGGACTGACCTTGCTTTTGGAGCGCATTGCCAAGGTTGTTCAGTGCATCCGGGGAGTCCGGCTTGATGCGGAGCGCCCGCTTATAATGGGCGATCGCCGCCTCAAGCTTGCCCTGCTCTTGCAGCGCATTCCCCAGATTATTGAGGGCGTCCAGGTAATCCGGCCGGATCCGGAGCACCTTTTCATATTGAGCAATGGCATTTTCGAACCGTCCCTGCTCCTTGAGAGCGTTCCCAAGGTTGTAGAGGGCGTCCGGATCGTCCGGCTTCAGGCGCAACGCCTGCCCGTAGCGAGCGATGGCCTCCTCAAACCGTCCCTGCTTCTGGAGCGAAGTTCCAAGGTTGACGATGGCGCTCAAGTCGTCCGGCTTGAGGCGCAGCACCTGTTCGTATCGGGCAATGGCCTCCTCAAACCGGCCCTGGGCCTGGAGCGCATTCCCGAGGTTATTGAGGGCGTCCGGGTAATTCGGGCGGAGGCGCAACGCCTGGAGATACCGGGCGATGGCGCCGTCGAACCGGCCCTGGGCCTGGAGTGCATTCCCGAAGTTGAAAAGGGCCTCCGGGTAGTCCGGCTGGAGGGTCAGCGCCTGCCGGTAGCGGGCGATGGCGCCGTCAAAATTACCCAGCTCGTGGAGCGCAACCCCAAGATTGTTGAGCGCGCTCAGGTAATTGGGATCAATGCGCAACGCCTGTTCGTATTGGGCGACGGCGTCGCCAAACCGGCCCTGGGCCTGGAGTACGTCCCCCAGATTGTTGAGCGCGATCGGATAGACCGGGCGGAGGCGGAGCGCCTGCCGGTAACAGGCGACGGCGTCGTCGAGACGGCCCTGGTCCCGGAACGCGCCTGCCAGGTTGTTGAGGGCGCTTGCGTTATCCGGTTTGATGCGGAGCGCCTGCTCGTACCGGGCAATGGCGTCGTCGAGCCGGCCCAGTTCCTGGAGCGCATTTCCCAGGTTGTTGAGCGCACCGGAATAGTCGGGCTTGATGCGCAGGGCCTGTTCGTATCGGGCAACGGCGTCGTCGAGCCGCCCCAGATCCCGCAGCGCCACGCCGAGATTATTCAGGGCGTCCGGGTACTCCGGCTTGAGGGCCAGCGCTTTCTCATAGCCCCCCACGGCCACGTCAAGCCGCCCCGCCTGATGATGCGCCACCGCCATGGCAAACGCCTCGATCGCGCGCCCGCTGGCATCGCTCCCGGCAAGGCTTCCAGAATCGGGTTCGCAAGGACGAGGGGGGCTGGGACCGGAATCTACCACGGCGGCAACTTTTCAGGCAAAACGATGGATCAGACAGGATTATACGCCGACTCAGAGGCTGTCTGGGCACTGTAATGGCGATTTTCATTTCATGATGCAAGCCGGTAACACTGGGTGGGGACATTCCCAAGTCCAGCGTTGCCTGTGGGGCCGTCGTTTATCGTCTCAAGGACTTGCTGGATCTCGGACTCCAGGGCGATGAAAGCGTCCACGATATTCGGGTCGAAATGGCGTCCCCGGCCGTCGATAATCATTTTTGCCGCCACGGCATGGGGGAAGGGCGGCTTATAGGGCCTGCGGCTGGTGAGGGCGTCGTAAACGTCCGCAACCGCCATCAAGCGGCCTGACAGGGGGATGTCTTCGCCGGATAATCCATGGGGGTATCCGCTGCCGTCCCATTTTTCGTGGTGCGTGAGCGCAATCTCGCTTGCGTATCGAAGAAAGGAATTGGACCCGAGAACCTGTTCCGCATAGCTCAAGGCCCGCCATCCGATCAGGGTGTGCGATTTCATAGTGTCGAATTCCTCAGGCGTCAGCTTGTCGGGTTTCAGAAGGATGTGATCGGCAATACCGATTTTGCCGATATCATGCAGAGGCGCCGATTTGAACAGCATCTCGATGTCCTGCGGCTTCAAGGCTGCAGCGAAGGGGGTCGTGGCCACGAAGCGGGCCAGCATCTGTACGTAATGCTGGGTGCGCCGGATGTGAGCGCCGGTTTCAGGATCACGGGTTTCCGCCAGATTCGAGATGGTGAATATGGTGGCGTCCTGGGTACGCGATAACTCAAGGGTGCGCTCGCACACCAGGTATTCCAGATGATCCCGGTATGACTTGAGTTCGATCTGGCTGCGGACCCGTGCCAGGACCAGATCCGGCTGGATGGGTTTGGTGATGTAGTCGACCGCTCCGAACGCCAATCCGCGCTGTTCATCCTCGATTTCGTTCAGCGACGTTACGAACAGCACGGGAATACCCCAGGTATCCGGGTTGGACTTGAGCCGCAGGCACACTTCGTAACCGTCCATGCCCGGCATCATCACATCAAGCAGGATAAGGTCGGGTCGAGGCTCGGTGTTGGCCAGGGTCAGAGCTTTTTCCCCGCTGCGGGCGGCGATCACGGTGAACTCATCCCCCAGGACTTCCATCAGGGTCCGCAGGTTTGACGGATTGTCATCAACGATCAGGATCTTTGAACGTTTTTTATTCATGGGTGCGATCTCCAGTCGTGATCGTCACGCAGCAAATTGTCCGTTATGAACATCTTCCGCCGATGGCAGCGTCACCCGGATACAGGTCCGGCCGGCGTGCGACGTGTCAAGACGGATGGTTCCCTTTTGCGTCCGCGCGATCAGTCTTGCCGAATAGGTGCCGAGGCCGGTGCCATTCTGTTTCCCCGCCGTCACGAGCTTGTCGAAAAAGCGTTCGCGGATTTCGTGGGGAACTTCGCCGCCATTGTCGATGGAAATCGTGGCAATGACCCCTTGTTCAAAGTCGATTTTGATCACATCCCCCACTGGCGATGCCTCGACGGCGTTCTTGCAAATATTCGAGAACATCGAATGGCAAAGGAGGCTCTCCGCCATTACCAGAACTTTCTGATCCTCTTTCGGAACCAGGGTGTTCACTCGGATTATGACCTGAACATTTCTGGCCTCCAGGACCGGCGCCAGCTCGGCCAGCACCTGACGCAGGACTGCGAGGAGGTCTACCGGCTTCGGTCGGAAATCATAGATCCCGTTCTCCATCTTGAAGAGATCGAGCGACCGGTTGATCATTTCCAACATGCGGTATCCCGCCGTCTCGATCATCTTGACAAGGTCGCGCTGAGAATCGCTGAAGTCACACTGCATCAGCAGAAACTGCGGCGCGGCAATGATTATGTTGAGCGGACTTTTCAGATCATGGCGGGTGATGTGTTCGACATCCTCGCGCAGGCGCGCGGCCTCCTGGAGCTGACGGTTCTGCTCCTCCAGGCGCTGGCGGGATTGAACCAGCTCCAGATGTAGCTTGACCCGGAGTTGCAGTGTCTCGACCCGGATCGGTTTGCGGATGAAATCCACGGCTCCCAGGCTCAGGCCGATGCGCTCGCTTTCATCGTCCTCGATGGCGGTGAGGAAAATCACGGGGATGGATCGCGTTGCCTCCTTCGCCTTCATCTCGACGCACACCTGGAAGCCGTCCATCCCGGGCATGACGATGTCGAGCAGAACAAGGTCCGGCGCCGGGGTCGCTGCGGCCAGTTGCAGGGCTTTGGGGCCATTGCGCGCGGCGATTACCGTGTAGTCGGTCTTTAGGGCCTCCAGCAGGATGGCAAGGTTCTCCGGGGCGTCGTCCACAACCAGGATTCGTGGCCGCGCGTTTCTCTGAGGGGAGGGGCTGCTGTCGAGCATGGTTCAGGCCTCCACAGGGACAGCCGGCAGGGCCGCCAGGATGTCCTCAATGGTCTGACGGGCACGGTCACTGTCGAAGTCCGCCACCTCCTGGCGCAGACGATGGTAAATTGGCGCCAGGAACGAGTGTTTCAGGTCGGTATCGACGATATCGAGGCAGTTGATCGCTGCGGCCAGATCCTGGTCCAGGAGTAGCGCCGTCCGGTTGAGGGTTTTACGGGTCTGGACCGGATTGGCCGGGGGCAGGGGCACCACCGCCTCGGGCGCCTTGCGGTTGTTCGCGAAGAAGGCGTCGAGATTGGCCAGTACCGAGGCATGGCCGGACTTGAAACGCTCAAAGGCCCTTCGTATCTCCGTCATATCTGCTTCGGAGCCGTTCTTGACGGCTTCCCTGGCGGCCCGCTCCAGATCCGCCGCCATTGAGGCGAGCGTGTCGGCGCCAAGATTGGCCGCCACCCCCTTGACGCTGTGCGCCAACTGGCGAACCTGATCCATCTGAATCAGCTCGATGGCCTGATTCAGATCGGCGGCGGTGTCCCCGTTCTTTTCGCGGAAGGATTCGAGCAAGGAGAGATAAAGTTCTGAATTACCTCGAACGCGCGATAGGCCGACCTTGGTGTTGATACCCTTTGGAACGTTTCTGATCCGGGACCAGGATCCACGGACTGGATTACCAACCCGGCTGTCTGGCCTCATCTCGTGGTAGCCCAATGGCAACGGCCTGCTGACGCCGGCGGCAAATGGGTTCATGCAATGTGGCGGGCCGGGGATGTCCCGGCCGTACAGCATCTCAAAGCCACAGGCAAAATCGCTCCAGCGGGAGATGCCGGCCCAGATGCAGAAATCGAATATGGCGGCGGCCACAGCCTCCGCGTCGGACATTTGATCCGGCACCGGGAATGACCACAGGACGGAGCGATGTGCCGTGCCGTGGGTATCCAGAACTTTCTGCCAAAATTCTATGTGTTTTCCCATGCAAACTGTCTCCAATCCGATTTGTCGAAGTTGGCGTTCGTCAGAGGTTTCATGGCGACTTCGCCTTACAGAAACGCCAACTCATTGGTGAGGTTATTTGGCGCGCATCATGAATCTCGATTCCTGGCAGGCTGGGAGGCGAGGCATCTTTTTGGAAACGCCACCAGGAACAGGCTCCCTCCCTCGGGAACCGGTTCGATCCAGATGCGGCCGTTATGGTGCTCGACGACCTTGCGACAGATGGCAAGGCCAATACCGGTGCCCTCGTACTCTCCATAGCCGACCAGGCGCTGGAATATGCCGAAGGCCCGGTCGAAGTTCTTCGGCTCGATGCCGATGCCGTTGTCCCGGACCCAGAGCACCACCTCGGTTTCGTTGTCATGACAGCCGATGACGATCTGCGGGCGCCGGTCCTTGGCACGGTACTTCACCGCATTGCCGATCAGATTCTGAAATAGCTGTACCAGCTCGAAAGGATGGGCGACGATGCAGGGCAACCCCGTCTGCAACGTGATGCTCGCAGAGGCTTCCTTGATGGCGGCATCCAGATTCGCCAGCGCCTCGGTTATCACATCGTCCAGGGAGACGGCGAGCGGGGAGAAATCCGTTTTGGACACTTGCGAATACTCCAGAAGGGCGAGAATGAGCGTGTCCATCCGCCGTGCCCCGTTGACAGCAAACTGCATGTAGACCTTGCCGTCATCGTCCAGGGTGCCGCTGAGCTTCTGCTCCAGAAGTTTGAGGTAGCTGGTGACCATGCGCAGCGGCTGGCGCAGGTCGTGGGAGGCCACGTAGGCGAACTGCTCCAGTTCGGCATTCGACCGTTTCAATTCGGCGGACGTTTTTTCCAGTTCACGCTCGTACCGCTTGCGATTGGTAATGTCGATGATCGTGGCGAACAGGAGAATATTTCCATCGCGCTCGATCGGCCCTGAATAGACCTCGACATCGCGAATCTCGCCAGACGCCAGACGATGCTGGCATTCGAAAATAGAGGGTTCCTCTTCGTCGTCACTTTTCTCCAGACACACCGGCTCTGCCGGTGGAACAAGATTGATATCAGAGACTTTCAGGGAGGTTAGCCGGTCGCGCGGATATCCGTAAAATCGGGCAGCCGCGTTGTTGGCATCGACGATGGACCAGTCATTGGGATCGATCACCAGTTTCACCGAAGTATTCAACTCGAACATTTGCCGGAAGACCATCTCGTTCTCCGTCAGTTTCCGCTCCATCTCCTTGCGTTCGCCGATATCCATGATGGCGCCGACCATGCGGCTGGGCCGGCCGGCGGCTCCGCCATGGACCGCCATGCCCCAGTGGATGGTATGCGCCCAACGTCCGTCGGGGCGCAGGAACCGGTATTCCTCCGTCCAGGTGCCGCAGAACGTTCCCAGATAGGCTTCCAGGCTCTCCTGGACACGGGCGAGATCATCGGGGTGGATGCGGTCAAGCCACCACTGGTGCGAGTTTTCCATCCGGCCGGTTGGGTACCCGAACAACTCGGTCATTTCCCCGCTCCACACCGTCACGTTGGTTGCGAGGTTCCAGTCCCACACCGCGACCTTTGCCGCCTTGACCACCAGGCTATGGCGAAATTCACTGTCCGACAGCGCCTCTGCCGCCGCCCTGCGCTGGCGTTCGTTGTGGTAGGCATCAAGAATCCGGGCGGCGGATTCGATGACGGGCCGGAGATACGTGACCAGCGCCGCGTCGTATCCACCGGGACGGTTGGCGAGGCCGATACTGCCGATAATCGTTTTCCCCCGGCTTAACGGCAGTCCAAGAAAGGCGTCCAGGGCCTGCGGCTCCGTCAGCAGGTGCCCATGACAACGGGAATCGCTGTCGGGGTCGTTGACGATGATGACCTCGCCGCTGACGATGGCGGCGGTATTCAGGCCGTCAAATCGCTCAAACCGGCGATCGGAGAGAAGGTATTTTCCGTAAAAGGTGCTCGCTTCGCCCGTCGGGGCGGTGTCCGAAAAGGCCAGCATCTGTTGGTATCGCGATCCGTCGGTATCCGTAACCAGCTCGGCGATGAAGCCGAACTGACTGTTCGTCAGTTGCAGAATATCGGCGATCAGGGCATCGAACACGATCTCCGGCGCCCCTTCGCCGATGAACAGGTTCTGGATCCGGCTGATGCAGGCGAGGACTTCGGTATTCTGGGCGCGAAGGTTCGCCTCGTCTTGCTTGAGCCTGGTGATATCCAACGTGGCCTGTTGCAGGGCGGCATCGGTAATCCGGTGGGAAGCCGTCCCGGCGACCAGGGACAGGGCGTGCCGCTTCGCCTGCCGCCGGAGCGACATATACCCTCCCAGGCCCAGTATCGTCAAAAGACCTGCAGCACCCCACAGGGTTTTGCACCACACCAGGTCGTTCATGGTCTTGGTATCGGCGAGCCAGCGATCCACCGCCTTGTCAGAGCTATACGTGCCACTCACATACCGGAGCGGCGCCTCGGTTTCCGTCCGTGACCACGGAACGAGGCGGATCTCGACGGGAAGCCGGTCCGCATTATTGGCGACACCGGAAAATTCCATCGCAAGGCCGTTATCCTCTTCGAAAACAAAGGCCGGAAGGTCGATTTTGCTGCCGGCCAGGAACACCGGCGCAGCCTGCGCGACAGGATCCCCGGCCACGAACAAGAGGGTCAACGGCAGGCCAGCCATCGCCGCCACTTGCCACCATCTCAACGATCTTTTGTATCGCATCATGGGCCTCGCGCCTCCCATCATTCCAAAAGATGATGCCCTCGCGCCACTAGGCAGCCAATACGGGGTGAATCGAGAATAGATGCGGTTCGCACTTTCCCGAATACAGTTAAACGCCGTTGCGGAAGTCTGCAAAAGCAGAAAAGAACGCAAGCCTAACCGATTTGCTTTACCTCCATCATAACATACATTACTTGTCTTTGGTTTTTAATATCGTGAACGATTTCCCACCGGCGTTATCGAACCGCACCGACTTGCTGGCGATATACTCTCCGCGCGTGCGGTTTTGCCGTGATGCGTTTTCGGCTGGTGACATCGGTGATGATTTCCAGACGCGCGAGGCGGTCATCCACCCAGAGGATCGCCCGTACCCGGCGCTCGTACCACCGGCCTGTTTGCGGATCCTGGTATTCGTAAATAAGGGCGTTTCCGGGGAATCTCTCGGTTGTCAACAGCGTTTCATTGCGGAAGACCGCACAGGTTCCCTCCGGCTCGCCGATCAATGCGTGCCAGCATCTCATGCCATCGTGATTCTCGATCATATCCCGGAAGGCGCCGTTCATGAACAGGGTCTCGTGATTCCTCAGGTCGGTCACAAGGACGGCGGCGTCAAGGGATTCAACCACGGCCGCATAACCCTGGAAAGCCTGGAGCAAAATTTCCTCGGACACGGCATCCCCGCGTCTGGGCCAGAAACTCACGGCACTGCCGATTGATTCGCCATCGGCAATGACCGGGTCGATCGTGCACTCAATCGTCAGATGGGAGGCGTCCGGCCGGAGCAGAACGAGCCGGCCGGAGAATGGCGCACCCAGATTCCGGTTGTCCTGGATCATGTCCTGGAACCGTTGGCCAACAAGTTGTTCCTCACTCAGGCCCGTCATGTTCGCCGCACTCGCATTGGCGAACACGATCTCCCCCTGCAAATCGAGACCGAGATGGCCGATGCTGGTGGACTGCATGAGGATCGACGCCTGTTTCTCCTGCCTTGTCCTTTCGGCCAACGTCGCATTGCGAGAATAATTTTGGCTGCGGGCAGCCTCAATAACGAAACCCTGCTGTTTCATTGCTATCTCCCGGACCAAATGGTTTTCCGTTTCATGCGGAGTTCTGACAGTTCTGCATGGGCTGTCGCGGCCACGCCAAGGCGGAGCCACCTTTTTCGCGAACCTCCATCACGCCCCGACCAGCCTTCCGAAAGCCGCCGTACATGGCGGTGGACAAGGACGGAACCGATACCGGGCGCTGGTTTACCCGCGACGGCGGCGGGCACGCTGGCACTCTCGCCACAGAGCGGTCGGGGATGCCACCGTTGACTCCATTCCGAGCGACGAAGAAACCTTTAAGTTGGGCATTATTCACAACCTGCAACACGTCACTGACGGACAGGCCATCACGTTTCATCAGCAGTTGGCATATCGGGTCGTTCAACATCTCGGAAACGGTCGGTTCGACGTGGGTGTAACAAGAATTTTGCAGCCACTTGATATCGGACATACCCAAATCCCCTCGATGACTGACCGGGTTGGTCGATCAACTGAGGCGATTGTTTCCTATGTTCGATGGGAAATCTATCCGCGCTATCCCCTGGGGCTTTATCCGTACTTGCCCCTAGCCAAGTTCCGGCGTCCGCTTCCTATTCTTGGCGTGAACCCAAGTTATTATCAATGTATTGAGAATTAGGCGATGATGACACAAGATATGGAAGGTGCGGTATTGCGTGGCGGCAGGACGCGAATTGCCGTATGGTTTATCTGCCAATGGAACGCCCCGTTGGGTCGTATCCGTGGTGCGGCTCAGGATGGAGAAGGGAGGGTGTTAATGCCTAGCCCGGAGAGCGACCGTTCATCAGGGAACGCGTCTGGAAACGCGATAATTTATTTGCGCGCGCGGATGGCGGGAAGAGAGGGGGGCGTGGCTGAATCCTGGCTTGATGCGGATTCGATGCTTGTTGCCATCCGGACAAGATCGGCGAGAGACTCCGCCCCCATCTTGATCATGACCTGTTTGCGATGGTTCTCAACCGTGCGTTGGCTGATACCGAGTCTGGCGGCGGTCTCCTTGTTCGCGTGCCCACGGACCACGAAAGCCATGATCTCCCGCTCGCGAGGGGTGAGCAGGTTGAAACACTCCAGCAGGTCAGCACGGTCTCGCGCAATCGGCTT
>JADFXL010000180.1 GCA_015233585.1 Alphaproteobacteria bacterium
CGCGGTCGACGAAAATGGTGTGGCTCATCTCTCCGTTCAGGAAGCTCTGCACCGCCTCGGCAATCACGCCCCATAACCTGCCGCCGAACCCCGGTTCAAAACAGCCCTTGTTGTAGACCGCAGCCGCCAGTTCGAAAAAGGCAATCTGCTTTTCCCTGGGCATTCCCTGGAGCCGGCCCAGCAACTCAACGGCATGTTCGGAGCCGGCAAAGGCCTTGTACTCACAAAACAGCTTGTCGATGGCTTCCGGTGCCGAGTACAGGCTGGCGCCATAGGCACCGGACTGGTTCAATTCGATAATCACCGCCAGGGTCAGATAGGCGGCGAACATTTTGGCGGTACGGTGGTGTATTTCCGTCCGCAACTGCTCCGTCTCCGCGCCAAGAGGACTGCTGGCGGCCGCCTGGGCCATGGCGTCCGAGAGGTAGACATCGCATAAAATCTGATTGATCCCGTAGGTGGTGGTGGCCCACCGCGCATCCAGTTGCGGCTTGCGACCCCGTTGGCGCTGACGCCCCGCCCACCACTGGAACAGCCTGATCTCGCGGGTCGTCACGGGCTTGTCAACCGGAATCCGTCCCAGCAGCACCAGACCGCTGGCTCCATCCAGCGACACGGGATCGCCTTCCTTGATCTGCTCGAACAGAACAATCTCGTCAGGACTGTGGGCCAAGCCCACCACGGCGGGAATACCCAGGTCTCGCGCCACCACCGCAGCATGGCTGGTGCTGCCGCCGGTAGCGGTGACGATGCCCTTGGAGACAATCATGCCGCCCAGATCGTCGGGGTCGGTATCGTGGCGCACCAGAATGACATCCACCCCCTGGCCCGCCAGGAGTTTGGCCCGTTCCGAAGTCATCACCGCCACGCCCACCGCCACGCCGGGCGAAGCGGCAATACCGTGTGCACCATCGCCACGGGCCATGCACGCGGCAACCTCGGTCTCGGACAGGCTGGCGCGGTTGGCCAGACACTCGCGCTGTTTGGGCGTGAGCAACATCACCGCACGATCGCGGCTGAGCTGTTTGCGACAGACCTCATGCACGGCGAAGGCGGCGGCAGCTTCCGGCGAAGTCTGAGCGTTACGGCAGTGGAGCAGAAACAGCCGCCCCGCTTCCACCGTGAACTCCACATCGACCACGGCCTGGTGATGGCGTTCCAGCAACGCGGTGCTATCGGCCAGTTGATTGTACAGGCCCTCGTTCCATTGCTGCATTGCTGACACCGGCAACGGCGTATGGGTACCGGCGACCACGTCCTCGCCCTGGGCACACACCAGGAACTCTCCGTAAAGCCCCGGCGCGCCGGTGCTGACATTGCGACTGAACACAACGCCGGTGCCGGAATGCTCGTCCAGATTCCCGTAAACCATCTCCTGCACGTTGATGGCGGTGCCAAGGCCATCGGAAATACCCCGTAGAGCGCGATAGGCGCGGGCACGGGGATTGTTCCATGAATCGAGCACCACCCGTATCGCCGAGTCGAGCTGGTGCCAGGGATCGTCAGGAACCGGCCGCCCCGATCGTTCGACGATAAGCTGGCGATAGTGGCGGCAAACGTCTTCGCTACCCCGTTCATCGTTGAACAGACTGGCGTCCAGCTTGCATACGAGGGTGCCGTACATGGAGAGAAAGCGCCGATAGCAATCATAAGCGAACACGCGTCCGGAACGCTGAGCCAGCCGTTCGACGATGGCGGGGTTGAGGCCCAGATTCAGGATCGTATCCATCATCCCCGGCATCGAGACTTCCGCACCTGAGCGAACCGACACCAGCAAGGGGCGTTCCAGGTCGCCAAACCGCTTGCAGGCCCGTACCTCTACCCTGGCCATGGCGGCCCTCAGTTGTGGTCCGAGCGCGTCGGGGATGAGACCGTCATGCAGCATGGCATAGCGAGCAACCCCGGTGGTAACGGTCAGCCCCGGTGGTACCGGAAGCCCAAGGGCACACAGCTCGCCGAGTCCGGCTCCCTTGCGGCCCCGAATATGGGGGGTGCAGGTTTCCGGCGATTCGTTCAGCAAATAGACGAACTTTGGCTCGCCAGCCGCCTCGACCATGGTCGCTCCCCTCACATACCCTTGCGCATCGCGAGGTACGCTAACCTTCCTGCATGGGAGCTGCAACCAGGATTTATGACACGGGCAAAATTCGGTTTCACCGGGGCGCCCATATTATCCTTTCAAATGTGCGTGCTCTCGGTTGCGTTAACGCCGTCAATGTGCAAGGTTTTGCGGAGGAAGTCGTTGAATTGCCGACGACGCTCGACTGGGGGGGACAGTCATGGCGAATCGCCGTGTGACCGTATTCGGGGGATCGGGTTTCATTGGTCGCCATCTGGTGCGACGCCTGAGCGCGGCGGGGTTTCTCGTGCGTATCGCGGTGCGCGATACGGTGGCGGCGGAGTTCCTGAAGCCGATGGGCGATATCGGACAGATCGTGGCGCAGAGCGCCACCATCACCGACGATGCTTCGGTGACCAGGGCCGTGGAGGGTGCAGACTGGGTAGTCAATCTGGTCGGCATTCTTTACGAACGGGGCGCCAACAACTTCAAGGCGATCCACGTTGACGGAGCGGCGCGCGTGGCCAGGGCGGCCAAGGCAGCCGGGGCCAGACGGCTGATCCACCTCTCGGCGCTCGGGGCTGACAAAGGGTCGGCCTCCGTCTATGCCCGCTCCAAGGCCCAGGGCGAACAGGAGGTATTGGCGGCGTTTCCTGATGCCACGATCCTGCGACCCAGCGTTGTATTCGGCCCGGAAGACGACTTTTTCAACCGTTTCGCGGCTTTGACCCGCATATCTCCAGTGTTGCCGGTGTTTTCGGATTCGCTGGTGCGGATCACTGGCCCCAGTTTTCAGCCGGTCTATGTCGGCGATGTCGCCCAGGCCATTCTGACGGCCCTGACGGAACCCGGCCACACCGGCAAAATTTATGAGCTTGGCGGCCCACGTCCCTACACCATGCGTGAAATCATGGAACTGGTATCCGCGACGATTGAGCGCCCGCGCCGGATCGTGCCGATACCCTTCTGGCTGGGCAAGCTTGAGGCAGCGGTACTTCAGTTTCTGCCAAAGCCGCCTCTGACGCCGGATCAGGTGGTGTTATTGATGTCCGACAACGTACTTAACGGCAGGTTCCCAGGATTGGCCGAAATGGGCATCACCCCGGAACCCGTGGAGGCGCATTTGTCCTCGTACCTCAGACGTTACCGCGCCTTGTTTAGCCACACCATCCTCCGTCCAAGGCAATGATGTCCATTCCATCCCGGTATCAAGCCGACATCGACCGCGATCGCGCCATAACCACGCCGACCCGAAGAACTGTCGTGCCCGCGCTGGAGGAAATTCTGTTCGAGGCCATTCCGCTCCTCGACCACGGATTCATCCGGGTGGTCGATTACATGGGCGACGATGGCGCCGTGGTCGAGGCCGCCCGCGTTTCCTATGGCCGGGGCACGCGAAAGACAAGTGAGGATCAAGGGCTTATCAACTACCTGATGCGCCAGCGCCACACCACACCGTTCGAAATGTGCGAAATCAAGTACCATGTGAAGCTGCCGATCTTCGTGGCCCGGCAGTGGATTCGCCACCGTACCGCCAATATTAACGAGTACTCGGCGCGTTACTCGATTCTCGACCGCGAGTTTTACCTTCCCGCCCCCTCGCATTTGGCGTCCCAGGCCACCCATAACCGCCAGGGGCGCGGTGACGTACTGGAACCGGACCAGGCGGAGGCGGTGATCGCGCTGCTTCGGGCCGATGCCGAGCAATGTTACGCTCACTACCAGGATCTGCTGAATGAAGACGAAAGTGGCCAGCCCCGTGATCCGACACGCCAGGGCGTGGCGCGGGAACTGGCGCGTATGAATTTGACCCTTAATACCTATACTCAATGGTATTGGAAGATTGATCTGCACAACCTTATGCATTTCTTATCGTTACGCGCCGATAGCCATGCGCAATACGAAATCCGGGTCTATGCCGAGGCGATGCTGGAGACGGTCAAGCGCTGGGTACCAATGTGCTTTGACGCCTTCACTCAGCACCGGATTGGCGGCCTGCACCTGTCCGCCCCCGCCCTGGGGGTGGTGCGTCGCTTGCTCGCTGGCGAAGCGGTCCTCCAGGAGGATAGCGGTCTCGGTCTGCGTGAGTGGCGGGAACTCATGGCGGCTCTGGGGCGGGGGTGATTTGAAAGATGTGGGCTCTGCCCACGCCCTGGCAGACCCTTTAATTAATGGGGTAATGGACCGCTTTCAAATAGCACCATATTGCCACCAACCATAACCTATTGTCCGTTGAACATCGCACAAAATGGCTGGGTGCACGATTTGCGCATCCATACCGATAAATAAACGGTGACAACACCTCATGAGCATCGACACAATCGCCAACGACACGGATCACGGTCCCGCCAGTCACGGCCTGCTGGCCGCTGGCTTGGCCGCCCTTGGCATCGTCTATGGCGATATCGGTACCAGTCCCCTTTATGCCTTCAAGGTAGCACTGATTGCCGCCGCCGGTACGGCCACGCCGACCGCCGCCCATGCTCTTGGGGTATTATCCCTGATCATCTGGTCTTTGCTGATCGTCATTTCGTTGAAATACGTTGTCTTCGTCATGCGCGCCGACAATCACGGCGAAGGTGGGATACTCGCTCTACTGGCTTTGCTAAAGCCATGGAGCGGAAAAGATGGACAGCGGCGCCGCGCGGTGCTGGCGACCGGCATTTTCGGTGCCGCCCTGCTTTACGGCGATGGCGTCATCACGCCGGCGATTTCGGTCATGAGCGCGGTCGAGGGGCTGGACGTGGTGACGCCGATGTTCGCGCACTACGTCAAACTGTTGACGGCCGTGATCCTGATAGCGCTGTTCGTGCTACAACGACGGGGCACCGCCAAAATCGGTAACCTTTTCGGTCCGGTGATGGTGATGTGGTTTTTTACTATTGCGGTGCTGGGCGTAGCCGGAATCGCGCGGGCACCTCAGGTGCTGCGGGCCATTGATCCCTTCTACGCCATTGACCTGATGCGGCAAGGCGGGGCCGCCACCCTGCTGGTGTTTGGTGCGGTATTTCTGGCGGTTACCGGGGGCGAGGCGCTTTATTCCGACATGGGGCATATCGGCCGGCAGCCGATTCGCATGATGTGGTTCGTGCTGGTGCTACCCGCACTCCTCCTCAATTACGCTGGCCAAGCTGCGCTGATCCTCGCCGAGCCGGGCACGATTGGAAATCCGTTTTTCCGTCTGGCCCCCACTGCGCTGGCCTTGCCGGTTGTGGTTCTGGCCACGGCGGCAACGGTGATCGCGTCCCAGGCCCTGATATCCGGCGTGTTCTCCCTGACCCGCCAAGCTATCCACATGGGCATGTTGCCGCGGATGCGAATTTTCCAGACATCCGCCGAGGGTTATGGTCAAATCTATCTACCGGTCGTCAACTGGGGTCTGATGGCTATGACGCTGGTGGTCGTGATGCTTTTCAAGAATTCCGACAGCCTTGCTGCTGCCTATGGCATCGCGGTGTCGGGTACCATGGTCATCACCGCGATTCTGCTCTATCTGGCCATGCGCGAAGTATGGCATTGGCCCGCAACCATAGCCGTGCCGCTTACGGTGGTGGTTATTGCCGTAGATGGATCCT
>JADFXL010000181.1 GCA_015233585.1 Alphaproteobacteria bacterium
CGTCTACCTCGACCCGCCGTCAAACAGCCAAGCCAACTACAACGTCCTGTTCAAGGGCAGCTCTGGCAAAGGCGCCGACGCCCAGATTGAGGCCTTCAAGGATTCGTGGGAATGGTGCGAAGAATCGGAAAACGCTTTTTCCGAGGTGCTCGGGTCCGTCAACACCCAGACCGCCGAGCTGCTGCGGGCAATACGTTTGTTCCTGGGACAGAGCGACATGATGGCCTATCTCGCCATGATGGCCGTGCGGTTGCTCGAATTACACCGCGTGTTGAAGTCGACAGGGTCGCTCTATCTGCATTGCGATCCGACGGCGAGCCATTATTTGAAACTTTTACTGGACGGGGTGTTTGGAAAGGATCGTTTCAGAACCGAAATAAGCTGGAAGCGGTCGAGTGCTCACAATGATGCAAGGCAGGGCAGAAAGCAGTACGGCAATATCAGGGATACGATATTCTTCTATACAAAATCACCGGATAAATGGACATGGAACTGGCAGTATACACCTTATGACCAATCATATATTGATGATTTTTATTTTCATATTGATGAGGCCACCGGGCGCCGGTACCGGCTTGATAACTTGACGGCGGCGAAACCCGGCGGCGATACGTCCTATGAATTTTATGGCACAAAGCCCTACAAAGGACGTTATTGGGCCTATTCGCTAGAGAAAATGGAGGCATTCAAAACAGATGGCCGGCTTTATTTTCCGTCTGAGGGCGGAACCCCAAGCTACAAACGCTATCTTGATGAAATGCCGGGTGTGCCGCTGCAAAATGATTGGGGCGACGTAAAGCCGGTTTCCGGGAAAGAACGTCTGGGTTACCCGACGCAAAAACCCGTAGCCTTGCTGGAGCGGATCCTCGCGTCGTCATCAAACCCCGGCGATGTGGTGCTTGACCCGTTTTGTGGGTGCGGCACCACCATTCACGCCGCGCAAAAGCTTGGGCGGCAATGGATTGGGATCGACATCACCCATCTGGCGATTTCGCTCATCGAACGGCGGCTCAAGGATGCCTTTCCCGGTATCTCGTTCGAGGTTCAGGGCACGCCGAATGATCTTGCAAGCGCGATCAACCTCGCACGGCGGGATAAATACCAGTTCCAGTGGTGGGCGGTGTCGCTGGTGGAGGCGAGGCCTTATGGCGGCAAGAAGAAA
This sequence comes from Alphaproteobacteria bacterium, assembly GCA_015233585.1. Lineage (GTDB taxonomy): Bacteria > Pseudomonadota > Alphaproteobacteria > Rhodospirillales > Rhodospirillaceae > JADFXL01. The sequence continues at coordinate 1,163 of JADFXL010000181.1, forward strand.
GGAGCCGATGGTGGCGTCGACGGGGTTCTCTTTTTTCGTGGCGACAAGGGCAAAACCGAAAAGGCGCTGATATCCGTCAAGGGCGGCGAAAATGTTGGGGTCGGCGCGGTTCGGGATCTTATCGCCGTGGTCGAGCGGGAGAAGGCAGCGGTCGGGGTGCTGATATCGCTGGCATTCCCCACCAAGCCGATGGAAAAGGAAGCCGCCGCCGCCGGTTTCTTCGAGACGCCGTTCGAGAAAGTACCGAAAATCCAGATTCTGACCCTGGCGGGACTGTTCCAGGGGATGCGCCCGCGCATTCCTCGCATCGACTCCGCCGCAACCTTCAATACCGCCGCGCGCGAAAAGCCCGATACGCAGGGACGGTTGTTCTGAACCTGGGGCGGGTCGTTCTGATTCTCCAACGCTCTGAACCAAAAATGATAATGCCAACGACAGAGGGAACCTCGATCATGGACAATGCTTATGATGAAGCGTACCAGCGTTCGCTGAAAGACCCGGAGGGGTTCTGGGGCGATGCCGCCGCCGATATCCATTGGTTCAAGAAATGGGATCGGGTGCTTGATTCTACCAACGCGCCCCTTTACCGGTGGTTCCCGGGCGGACGGATGAATACCTGCTACAATTGTGTGGACCGCCACGTCGAAAACGGCCGGGGCGCGCAGGACGCCATCCTTTACGACAGCCCGGTCACCGGAACCAAACGCCGCATCACCTATGCTCAGCTCCAGGATCAGGTGGCCCGGTTCGCCGGTGTCCTGACCAGCCTGGGCGTGGTCAAGGGCGACCGGGTCATCCTCTACATGCCCATGGTGCCGGAAGCCCTGGTCGCCATGCTGGGGTGCGCCCGCATTGGCGCCATTCATGGGGTCGTATTCGGGGGCTTCGCGCCGCCGGAGCTGATGGTGCGGATCAATGACGCCAAGCCGAAAGTGGTGGTGGCGGCATCGTGCGGGATCGAGGCGGGACGGGTCATCCCCTACAAGCCGATGCTCGATGAGGCCATCGCCATGTCCGCTCATCAGCCGGACCACTGCGTCATTCTGGAACGCCCGCAGCACCAGCCCGCCATGACCGCTGGCCGCGATATCGGCTGGGAGGCCGCAATGGCGGCCGCGGGGCCGGTGCCGTGCGTGCCGCTCGAAGCCACCGATCCGCTGTACATCCTCTACACTTCAGGTACGACCGGCGATCCCAAGGGGGTCGTCCGCGACAACGGCGGCCATGCCGTGGCCATGTACTGGACCATGAAGAACATCTACAACGCCAACCCCGGCGAAGTGTACTGGTCCGCCTCTGACGTTGGCTGGGTCGTCGGGCATTCGTATATCGTCTATGCGCCGCTGCTGTATGGCGCCACCACCGTCGTCTTTGAGGGCAAGCCGGTTGGCACTCCGGATGCGGGCGTGTTCTGGCGCATGGTGTCGGAGTACAAGATCCGCACCTTGTTCACCGCACCAACCGCGTTCCGTGCCATCAAACGTGAAGACCCCGATGGCCAGTTGCTGAAGCAGTACGATACCTCGTCCCTGCGCGCCCTGTTCCTGGCTGGCGAGCGTTCCGACCCCGATACCATCCAGTGGGCGGAGCGTCATCTGGGCGTGCCCGTGATCGACCATTGGTGGCAAACCGAGACCGGGTGGGCCATTGCCGCCAACTGCACGGGCCTGCACAGCTTCCCCATCAAGCCCGGCTCCCCCACCAAAGCCGCCCCTGGCTGGGATGTCCAGGTCATCGCCGAGTCCGGCGGGCGGGCGGCGGCCGGGGAACAGGGGCCGCTGGTGGTCAAGCTGCCGCTGCCTCCGGGCACGCTGGTCACTTTGTGGCAACGCGAGGACCGCTTCCGCAAGGCCTACCTCGATCCTTTCCCCGGCTACTATTTGTCGGGCGATGCCGGGTACATTGACGAGGACGATTACATCTTTGTCATGGCCCGCACCGACGACATTATCAACGTCGCCGGCCACCGCCTGTCCACCGGAGCCATGGAAGAAGTGCTGTCGTCTCATCCCGCCGTGGCCGAATGCGCTGTCGTGGGCGTGGCCGATGACCTCAAGGGTCAGGTTCCGCTCGGCCTCCTGGTGCTGAAAGCTGGCGTCACCACCCCCAATAAGGAGATCATTGCCGACGTGGTGCGTCTGGTGCGCGAACGCATCGGCGCGGTTGCCGCCTTCAAGACCGCAATCGTGGTCAAACGCCTGCCCAAGACCCGCTCCGGCAAGGTTCTGCGCGGAACCATGCAGAAGATCGCCGACAATCAATCCTTCAAGATGCCAGCCACCATCGACGATCCGGCCATCCTGACGGAAATCGGCGAGGCCATGGAGGCGATCGGCTATGCCCATGCGAGGAAGGACGGAGCCTAGAGGCGGCAGTTGGTGAGTTCACCGCTTATTTTTGAATGTAAATCAACTAGAAGATAACGATGCGAGGGGCCTGAGGCCCCTCGCGCTCCCCGTTAACAAAATAATAAATTGGAAGCACGAGGGCCTCAGGCCCTCGTTACTTTCTTCTTTCGATCAGGTATACGAACGTCCCCAAGGATTAAAGAATAAACCGTGACAGGTCGGTATTCTTGGACAGACTCCCGACCCGTTCGAGGACGGTTGCGGCGTCGATGGTTACCACCTCGCCGGTGCGGTCGGTGGCCGTGAAGCTGATATCGTCCAGAAGCCGCTCCAGCACCGTATGCAGACGGCGGGCGCCGATGTTTTCGACGTTGCGGTTGATCTCGGCAGCCTGATCGGCAATGGCGATAATAGCTTCGGGCGTGAATTCCAGCGTCACCTCCTCCGTCGCCAGCAGCGCCTTGTATTGCTTGATGAGGCTGGCCTCCGGCTCGGTGAGGATCCGCACGAAGTCGTCACGGCTCAAAGCTTTCAGCTCGACCCGTATGGGCAGCCGGCCCTGGAGTTCCGGCAAAAGGTCCGATGGCTTGGCGAGGTGAAAGGCGCCCGACGCGATGAACAGAATGTGGTCGGTCCTGACCGAGCCATGTTTGGTCGGCACCGTAGTGCCTTCGATCAGGGGCAGCAGATCCCGCTGCACCCCCTCGCGGGAGACATCGCTGCCAACGTGCTCTTCCCGGCCACAGATCTTGTCGAGTTCGTCGATAAACACGATGCCGTTATTCTCAACGGCAGAGATGGCTTCCTTGACCACCTTGTCCTGGTCCAGGAGCTTGTCGCTTTCCTCGCCGACCAGAATATCGTAGGAGTCGGCCACGGTGGTGCGGTGGGGTTTGGAGCGCCCGCCACCGAACGCCTTGCCTAGAATATCGTTGAAATTCAGCATCCCCATCTGCGCGCCCGGCATTCCGGGAATGTCGATGGTCGGCATACTGATGCCGCCCCCGGTTTCCTGAACCTCGATTTCCACTTCGCGCTCGTTGAGTTGGCCTTCCCGCAGCATCTTGCGGAATTTCTGCCGCGTCTCGTGGCTGGCCGATTCACCGACCAGGGTATTCAGAAGACGTTCCTCCGCCGCCAGCTCTGCCTTGGCCCGCACCTGCTTGCGCATCTTCTCGCGAGTCTGGGTGATGGCGGTTTCCAGCAGGTCGCGCACAATGCTTTCCACATCCCGGCCGACGTAGCCGACCTCGGTGAATTTCGTCGCTTCGACCTTGAAAAAGGGCGAGCGCGAAAGCTTGGCCAGCCGCCGGGCGATCTCGGTCTTGCCCACGCCGGTGGGGCCGATCATCAGGATGTTCTTGGGGGCGATTTCGTCGCGCAGCGTGGGTTCGATCTGCCTGCGGCGCCAGCGGTTGCGCATGGCGATGGCCACCATGCGTTTGGCCGGGTCCTGGCCGACGATGTATTTGTCGAGTTCCGAGACGATTTCCCTGGGTGTCAGGGCGTCCATAATTCCTCCGGAAAGATGCGCCCGGCGCCGCGCGTTCGCCGTGCGCCGCCCGGCCTTGCGGCGTGAGGCGTTTTGGGCCGAGGCCTTGGCGCGTTTGAGAGAGCCTTTGGCGGCGCGCCGCATTGTCCTGGTCACGGCGTGGCGGACAGGGTTTCCATGACGATGTTGCTGTTGGTGTAAATGCAGATCTCGGCGGCGATCTCCAGGGCGCGGCGGGCGATGTCCGGCGCGGACAATTGCGTGTTGCGGGCCAGGGCCCTGCCCGCGGCCAGAGCGTACGGGCCGCCGGAGCCGATGGCGGCCAGGTTGTCGTCGGGTTCGATGACGTCGCCGGCGCCGCTGACCATCAGGATGGCGGTCAGGTCGGCGACCACCAGCATGGCCTCCAGGCGGCGCAGGTATTTGTCCTTGCGCCAGTCCTTGGCCATTTCCACGCTGGCCCGGGTGAGGTTGCCGGAAAACTCCTCGAGCTTGGCCTCGAAGCGTTCGAACAGGGTGAAGGCGTCGGCGGTGGACCCGGCGAAACCGGCCAGGACCCGGTCCTTGTGCAACCGGCGCACCTTGCGCGCGCCGTGCTTGACGGCCACGCTCTGGCCGA
>JADFXL010000182.1 GCA_015233585.1 Alphaproteobacteria bacterium
TCACTTTGCGGTCGTACTGGAATGCCATGGGAGCCCTCATGCATTAAAGCCGTTGCGTGGATTATATGGTGCGTATACCAGCGGAATCAATGCCGGTGGCCTGTCTTATGCCGAAGGCACGTCTGGGGCAAGAGGCACGAGACCGGCAAAAACGTCCTCACCCGCCAGCCAGCGTTCCAAGACATCAGGCTCGGACAAAGCGACGCGCAGGGCGGCGTTCAGTTCCACCGGCGCGCAGAGAATGCCGCAAGTGGCCAGCCCTTGGGCAACCCCGGCAACAATGGCGGCGGCAATGGCCAGCGGCACGGGATAACCCAGCGCTACACCCTCGCCACCAGCAACCTGGGCGACGGTTGGTGGGCCGAACTGTCGACAAGTCTCGTCGTCATAGGAATTGACAACACGGCAGGTGAGAGGCCGGGCCACATAGGCGAGGCAGCTATCATGGGCGTCGACCAGGGCGCAGGCACCGGCCGCACTGGCGGACAGCCGAAGCATGATCCCCGCCAGATCGACCGGATCGTATTGCCCGGTCAGCGTCAGCGTCAAGGCCAGCACTGAAACCGGATCAACCATCACCCCACCGTGTTTGCAGCAGTGGGCACACCCCCGGCCACAGGCAGAGTGGCGTTCCGGCGGTAACACCACGGTCAGACGTGCCGTGGCCACGTCGGCCAGCTCCGCCATTCCCTCGGCGAGGGCGAGCAGGCCGTCCGGTGTCCGGGACTGCCCAATCGTGCGCTGTGCCATCTCGGCCGATAATTGGTGCAACCGGCGCAGGAAAGCGGCGGTTGGATCATCCTCTGTGGGATTTACATGACGCACGTTCAGAATTCCACCACTCTACTGTATAAAAGGATACCGAAGACCGCGACCAGATAGATTAACACAGCGAGGCCCAGAACAAACAGCATATTGCCTTTGGTTCGCAATGGTCGCGACTGAAGTTCGGCCTTGCGGCGCGCGGCGCCGCGTTGGTCGTACCCACCGATAACGGCGAAATAAAAACGTCTCCCGAAAACGGGAAAGTCAAAGCGCATATCGACGGCGTGAGTTCTCCACGGCATCGTGCGCAACGCCGCGATCAATGCGGTTCGCTGTTTGCTGTCGAAACTCTGCTCGATATCCGGCGGCAGAGCTGAACGCAGCCACTCGGCCGCTACTCGATCCCCCGCTTCCAGATGTGTCATCGTCCCACCATGCCAGTTTCCATGTCACAAGGTGACGGCTTTCTTAATGTCACAAGGTGACAGCGCAAGTTTAGCGGCACGAACCGCTCCCTGCATAGGCAATATTCCTTGAACACCGAACTTCGGCCTGATTTTATGAACCCTGGCCATCCTGCCCGGTGAGGTGGGTATGGACAACCCGGCCCTGACCAAGCCTATCAGAGGCCGACTCGATGAATACGGCATCCAGGCGGCTGGTTGTGATAATATGGTTCCAGCGCACTCCTGACGGATTGGAAAACCCATGCCAAGTTTCGACATCGTCTCCAAGACCGACGTTCCCGAGGTTGACAACGCTCTGGCCGGCCTAGCCCGCGAAATAACCCAGCGGTTTGACTTCAAAGGCTCGAAATGCTCGGCAGAGCGCGTGGACGAAGCCATTACCCTGCTGGCTGACGATGACATGAAGCTGAAGCAGATGCAGGAGCTTTTGCGTATTCACCTGACCCGGCGCAAGGTTGATGCCGGTGCCTTCGACTTCAAGCCGCCGGAAAAAGCTGCCGGTAATACGGTGCGCCAAGTCGTGGCCATCCGCCAGGGCATCGACAAGGAGTTGGCGCGCCAGATCAGCAAGGAAATCAAGAACAGCAAATTAAAGGTCCAGGTCGCGGTCCAGGGCGACGAATTGCGTGTTTCCGCCAAGAAAATCGACGATCTCCAGACCACTATCGCCTTCGTCAAGGGGCTGAAAATCGAACAGCCGTTGCAATATGTGAACTTCCGGGACTGATCCCGGTCAGGACAAAATGGCGGCATCGGGGTGATTTAACGAAAAAGGGAATCGAACGGCTGCCGAATGAACGCCTCCAGCAGCCCTCCGGGATTGGCATTCGTTATAAGCTGGTTCCGGCAAGCCGCGATCTGGTTCAGCCACTGGAAGGCCCGCATCTGTTCCGCCGTATGCTGCAACATGGCCGGATAATCCCAATTGTTATATTGGTCATAGGCATCCAGCACGGACAGCCGATCATGATCATTATAGGGATTGACGCCATAGCCATGGTAAATCGGCTGATTGGGCCGGGCGATATAATCCATGTCTACGCCTAGAAGATGAATGTCGCTGTAGCCCATGAAAATGGCGAGAGCGAGTGCGACATGGGTTACGGTATAAAGTCCAGGAAGTGGTGCGGTAAAGTCCAGTGGCGGCGCCGCATGAAAATTCTGGTAATCAAGAATGCGGCCGACCGAAGTCATGTAGTGTGCCTTGACGGATTGAACCAGATTCAGACGATGCAATAGATCCCGTGCCCCGATTGGCATCAGCGCAACGGCGCTGGTGTCTGCCGCTGCCTTGGTGAAATCGACCAGAAAACGCCGGTAGCCCTCCTTGTCCTCCAGATAAGATCCATCAAGGAAGGTCAGAACCGTAGGTCGGACGCCGTCGTCACGCAGCCGCAGAAACATCTCGTTGACGGCGATCACGGCTTCACCACGCAGCCTTGTCAAATCCTGGGACGATGTCGACGGCCCTGATGCCAGCACAAAGCACCGTTGCCCCACGCCAACGCCACGCAGGGCAGAATTGTTCTGCAACACACGATGCAGGGTCGAGCTGGCCAATTTATCAAGTCGGAAAGGTGTACGGACCCGTTCTCCCCACCGTTCCAGACCTTGTGATGTCCTCGTCATTGCCCAACCGGCGGTACGATGCAGGATTCCAGACAGACTGCTTTCGGCAAAAATTTCACGAAGCCTCGCAGGAATCATCACAAACGGCTCACCTTTGCTGGAACGGGGACGATCTCTGTCCGTATGGATGTAGCGCACCCGGCTTCCTGGGCACAAGTGGGCAGATCCGCCATTTCTACCGTACCAGCACCGCCACCGCTTCCAGATGAGGCGACCAGGGGAACTGGTCGATGGGTGTCACGGACTTGAGCCGGTAACCACCGTTCATCAATAGACGCAGATCGCGAGCCAGTGTGGCGGGATCACAGGAGACAGCCACCACCAGAGGCGGCCCGTCCTTTCCCTCCGCCAGTGCCCTGGCCTGGGCCATGGCGCCGGCCCGGGGCGGATCGAAGACCACGGCAGCAAACTGCCGCAATTCCGCCGCTTCCAACGGTTGGGCCGCAAGATCACGGGACAGGGCGGTGATACGGTCAAGTCCGGCTCGCTGCGCGGCAGTTCTCAACGCCAATGTCGCCTCCTTCGCCCCCTCTACGGCATGAACCCGACCGTGTTGGGCCAGGGAAAAGGTGAAGCTTCCGACCCCGGCGTACAGATCGGCGACGGGAGAACGTTCCCCGACGGCGGCCAGGATGCGGGCGATAATCGCTGCCTCGCCCTGAGCACTGGGTTGCAGGAAACATCCTGGCGGCAAATCCACCATTACCCCGGCAAAACAGGCCTGCGGACGGCGCCGTTCCGCAACCGGCTCCGCCGTTCCGCGCGCGGTTGTTCCGCACCACGAAACGCGGGCCAGATCATGAACGCCGGCGAAGGCTGCAAGCCGCTCGCGCCGATCAAGGTCAAGCGGGCCCGGCGCCGTTACGACCAGGTCAACACCGGTAAAAGTTGCCGACAGGGTTACTTCGCCCGTCTCGCCCGGCCGGGTGACTGCCTTCAGCAGGGTACGAAGCGGTGACAGAAGTTCCGTCAGCGGCGGCAGCAGAAGCAGGCACGCGGCAATGTCGATGATGCGGTCGCTCTGACGGGCGTTGAAACCCAGGATGACGCCATCGGCGCGATGGCGATAAGCGAAAGTTGCCCGACGCCGCTGGCCGGGTGGAATCGCCTCCACGGGAGCCACCACGGCGGCATCGATCCCACGCCGGCCCAGGGCGGCCTTCAGAAGATCCTGTTTCCACTGACCGTGAAGCGTGGCGTCCATATGCTGTACGGCACAGCCGCCGCAGGTGCCAAAGTGTGGACAGGGGGGGGATACCCGGTCGGGGGATGGGTCGATTACGGTGATCAGACGGCCGCGCTGGCCCGCCAGCGACGCGCGTATCCGCTCGCCGGGCAGGGTGTAGGGGATATAGACGGGGCCGCCTTTGAACGTCGCGACGCCATCGCCTTGGGCGCCGACCGAGTCGATTGTCAGCTCGTAGAAAGGCGGGGGAGGCGGGGCCTCCCCCGGACCCCCACGGTTTTTGAGACGCACTCAGACGGCCATCAGGGTTGTGAAACGTTCGAACAGGTAATGGCTGTCATGGGGACCGGGCGAGGCTTCGGGGTGGTACTGGACCGAGAATACCGGACGGTCCACCACGCGCAACCCTTCGACCGAACCATCGAACAGCGAGACATGGGTCTCGACCACGCCAGCCGGCAGGCTCGCCCTGTCGACGCCGAACCCGTGGTTCTGGCTGGTGATTTCCACCCGTCCGTTCGCCAGATCCTTGACCGGCTGATTGGCGCCGCGATGGCCGATGACCATTTTGTAGGTTTTTGCCCCCAGCGCCAGCGCCAGCATCTGGTGTCCCAGGCAAATGCCGAACAAAGGCAATCCGTGGCGCAACAAATCCCGGATAACCGGCACCGCATAGCGCCCGGTCGCCATGGGGTCGCCGGGGCCGTTGGAGAGGAATACGCCGTCGGGCCGGTGCCGCAGGATTTCCTCGGCCGTAGCCGTGGCCGGCACCACCGTAATGGCGCATCCCGCCGCCGCCAGACTGCGCAGGATATTGCGTTTGACGCCATAGTCCACCGCCACCACGCGGAATCGCGGCTCCGTCCGCCGGCCATAGCCGACGCCCTGAGTCCACAGGGTTTCATCCCATTCATAAGGCTGGCGGCAGGTTACCTCCTGGGCCAGATCGGCGCCGAGGCTGCCGGGCCAGGCTTTGGCTTGCTCGTGCAGCGCGGCAATATCCAGCTTGCCGCCGCGAAGGTGGGCCACGACTCCGTTGGGCGAACCATGGTCGCGAATCCGGCGGGTCAGGTGGCGAGTGTCGATACCGGTTATGCCAATCACATTGTTGGATTTCAGCCAGGCATCGAGGGGCAGGGTAGAGCGCCAGTTGGCCGGATCGGTGATCGCCCCGCGCAGGATGCACCCTCTGGCCGCCGGAGCCGTGGCTTCGAGATCCTCCGGGTTGGCACCAACATTGCCAATATGGGGAAACGTGAAGGTGATGATCTGACCGGCGTAGGATGGATCGGTCAACACTTCCTGATAGCCGGTCATGGCGGTATTGAATACCACCTCACCAGCCGAAGCCCCGGTCGCACCAACCCCACGTCCCCAGAAAACCGAGCCGTCCGCCAACACCACGGCGGCATCGGCATCGGCAGGATGGGCCAAGGGATGGGATGCGGCAGGCAGTATCGCGGTCGCTTCCGACATGCTTAACGGTCCTCTGGCTACCAATCCGCACGCACAATCACCACCAGCCGGCGTGACAAATGACGTCGACTGGCGGATGATACCCGCGATATC
>JADFXL010000183.1 GCA_015233585.1 Alphaproteobacteria bacterium
GTTCCATACGACGAAAACAACAATGACGATGGCCGCCGCCGTACCCAGGGTCAGCCCCCACAGCAAAATCGTCCTGAGGTCCACACCGAAATGAACTTCGACCGCAAGCCATGTGTTCTCAATGGCCGCTTTTTCCTGGCTGGTCATCGCCTCAAGGCCTTTGTCGAGAATGGCGGCGAGTTCGGGCCAATCCTTGCGCACGGCCATGGACAGTTCAAATTTGTATTTGGTGACGGAAGCAATTTTTACGTGCGCAAGGTGAAGGCGGCGGACCTCGTAGGTAATGGCTCCCAGGTTGTCGGCCACAGCGTCGAGCTTCCGGGATTCGAGGGCTTCCAGTCCGGCGGCGAGGCTGTCGAAAGTGACGAGCTTGATCGCCGGAAAATCCTTTTCCAGCAGTTCATTGGTGATGTAGCCTTTTACTATGCCGACATTTCTTCCGGCGAGATCGGACAGATCCTCGGCGGTGACGCCTTCACGATGGGTAGCGATGACGATCGGAAAGGTGATGTAGGGGGCAGTGAAATTCAGGAAGGCTTCCCGCTCCCTGGAACGCACCACGGCCGGCAATACGTCGATCTCACCTGTCTTCACCTTTGCCATGACCTGCGTCCAGGTCAGCCCGGGAACAGGTCGGATTTCGATCCCCAACAATTTCGAGATTGAGGCGATGTAGCCGGAACTGATCCCGCTATAGATCCCCTTCGCGTCCATGAACGCGAAAGGTGGCCAAACAAAGTCATCGCCCAAACGGAGGATGGGGTGAGCCGCCAGCCATGCCCGCTCGCTCGGGCTCAACGACAAACCTGTCTGCGCCTTTCCCGCCTCGCCTGCGGACAAGGTTCCGCCCACCGGCAGTCCGACGAGGAAAAGGATGACAGAGAGCGTAGCGATGACCGAACGCGTTAGCAAAATGGTTACTCCTGACGAACGTGAGCACCCGAAACACCCCTTTCGTTCACACTCCTTGATAGGATAGCGCAGTTGCCAAGCGCTAAGAAGCGGGAATGCAGTTGATCCGGCGAAGATGGCCACCTGCAAACGCAAGCTGCCTGGAATGAATGCGCGTCCTCGACAAGGACGCGTCACCAAATCGCTCCAGAGTACCCGATTACCCTGCAAACCGCTCCGATCAAGATAGCCATGCTCCCCTTTTTGTGGCAGAATTTCCCCGGCCACCTCTGATGGCAAGAGGTTCTTGAGGAACGGCGGGCATGGTGCGAACGCAGATCCCCGAATCCCCGACTATATTTCTGCCTCGGTATGTCATGGTGTTTGTGGATTGTGGGATACCGTCTTCCCTTCCCGCCGGATCGGAGTCATCGCTATGATGAAATTGCCTGTCCTTCTCGCTATCGTCATGACTCTGCTGACCAGCCCTGCCTGGGCCGAGCAAACCCTCGTGTTGAATTCTGCCCTTTATACCCCCTTCACTTCCGAGAAACGGGATGGTGAACTGGACATGCTGTACCAGGAACTGTCCAATCGGCTTGGCATCAAAATTGATATTCAAATTCTGACAGCCGCGCAGCGGTCGTTGATCAATGTCGTTGAAGGTGTTGTTGATGGCGATGCCGGGCGGATAGAAGGCCTTGACAAACAGTATCCGAACATAGTGCGAGTGCCAATACCCGTCACAAAATTCGAAGTCGTCGTATTCAGCCGCAATTTTGATTTTAGGGTGGATGGTCCTGAGAGCCTTAAGCCATATAATATTGGCATCGTCCGTGGTTGGAAAATTGTAGAAGCGGCAACGGCTGGCGCTGCGTCCATCACGATGCTGGAGAGTGCGGATCTTATGTTTTCGATGCTGGATAAAAACCGCATAGACATTGCTGTTCTTGAAAAAAAGATGGGTATTGAACTCATAAAACGCATGGGTGTCAAGAATATAAAGATTATGAAACCAGCTCTGCTTGAGTCGTACTGGTATTTATACCTGAACAAAAAGCATATTGGGCTTGTCCCGAGAATTACGGCCGAATTACGCAACATGGAAGAAGATGGAACGCGACAACGCATCCATGATGGTGCACTCTCCCGATACCCTCAATAGGTCTCCAAAATGAGCGAGTCCTACAAATTAAAATACCAGAAATGGAGAGGAATCGGCCGGAAATTCGCGTTGCAAATCCTTGCCTTCAGTTCATTGGTCACATTATTATCAACGGCATTGCAGTTGACCATCGAGTTCAATCGTGATGTGACTATTATTGAAAACGTACTCGACCAGATTCCGAAAAGCTATTCAAACAGTCTTGCCAGCAGTCTATGGGTTACCAGCCAAAAAGACGTGCGACTTCAGGTCGAAGGCATTTTCCGCCTGCCGGACATGCAGTATATCGAAGTCCGTTCCGAACAGGGTCAGATTGTCGCCTCCGCCGGAGAACCGCAGGATACGCGGGTCCGTCGCCAGGCAACCAGCCTATATTTTGACTACCTTGACAAGCAGATCTTCGTGGGCAAACTGGTTGTCGTCGCCACCCTGGAAGGCGCCTACCGGCACCTCAAGGACAAGGTCATGGTGATTTTGATCACTCAAACCATCAAGACATTTCTGGTTTCGCTGTTCATCCTGTTTCTATTTCAGCGGCTGGTGGGACGCCACCTGCATCATATTGCCCGGCATTCCGAACTCATTGACGCAGGCTCAGAAAACCAGCTTCTGACATTGGATCGGGCGAGCACGCAGAAGCCCTATAAGGACGAGCTGGATCAACTGACAAGCTCATTGAACAACATGAGCCGTCGCATAAATACGGCCTATGGCGAATTGCAGCGTTTTGCCGAAATCACGGCGCACCACCTCCAGGAACCGGCCGGCCGCATCGCCCGCTACGCGGAACGGCTGGCCGCACAACTATCCGGGCGGCTGGACGATCCCGAAGCAAGGCTTTCTCTTGAATACATCGGCCAACAAGCGCGCCATCAGAAAAATCTGCTGCGGGATGTGCAGCGTTATTTGGCGTCCGGTCAACCGCGTGGCGAGGTCAAGGCTGTCGATGTCCGCGCGGCGGTCGCGAAGATTCTGGACCGAATGGCCGTTCGTATCAACACGGCTGGCGTCGAAGTCACGCTGGGGGATCTCCCTGCGGCCCTAATCGATACCCCCCGCCTGATGGACCTTTTCGAGGTGGCGCTGGACAACGCCCTCAGTTATGGCCGCGGGTCGCAATCCCTGCGCATCGCGGTTGAAGGCAGGCACCTGGGAGAGCGCGTTCGTTACAGCGTCAGCGACAACGGACCGGGAATAGAAGCGGACTTTCGCGAACGGGTGTTCCGCGTCTTCGAACGGTTGACGACGACAGGCGAAGGAACGGGCATCGGCCTTGCAATTCTGCGCCGGGTGGCGGAAAGTACCGGCGGGCGGGCCTGGGTCGAAGAAGCGCCGGGCGGAGGTTGCCGTATTTTGTTCGATTTACCAGCGGGAGGTCCATCATGAACGACACGTACCCTCCGTTCGTAATTCTGCTGGTCGAAGACTCGCCAGCCGACGCCCATCTGACGGCGATGGCCCTTTCTGAAAACCACATCCTGGCGGACGTGCATACGGTCAGTGACGGGATGGAAGCAATCGAATTTCTGCACCGGCAGGGGACGCGCTTTGCAGACACTCCCCGCCCGGACCTGATCCTGCTCGATCTGAATATGCCGCGCATGGATGGACGGGAATTTCTTGCCATAGTCAAACAGGATCCCGATTTGCGCGAGATACCGGTGGTGGTGTTGACCACCTCGGATGTCGAGCGCGATGTCGTGGGTTCCTATTATCTGGGCGCCGCCGGCTACATCACCAAACCGGTGGAACTCAGTGAGTTCATGAAAGCCATCAACAGCTTTGGGGATTACTGGTTCGCATTGGTGCGCCTCCCCGGCAAGAAGTAAACGGGTTCGTACCCCACCCCTCAGGTGCCACAGAAGGTACGGTATACCCGTTGCTCTGAACGCGGCGGATCCGCGTAGCCCTCATATCCTTTCTGGGTCTGGTATGGTTTGCTTAAAACCGTCATCAACGCTTCGAAGGGAGCGAAGTCGCCATCTTCGGTCGCCGCGGACAACACCGCCTCGATCCGATGGTTGCGCGGAATATACGCGGGGTTGACCGCCTCCATGGCCGCTTTCCGATTCCGTCCGTCCAAGGGCTCCTCAGCCAGTCGTTTCCGCCAGCGCCTGGACCAGGAATCGTAGTCCGACGGATTTTCAAACAAACGTCGCACCCCGGCATCGGCACCCGGTCCATTCGCAGCCTCACAAAGGCACCGGAATGTCAACGTAAAGTCGGCGTGGTTTTCAGCCATCGCGTTCAGTAGATCCTGCGCCAGCACGGCATCGTGGTCTCGTTCGGTGAAGAAACCCAGTTTGCGCCGCAGGCCGGTAACGAGCGCCGTCGAGAAATAGGTCGGGAAAGCGTCCAGGGATTCGATCGCCGACGCCACCCCCGTATTGATATCGCCGGAAAGCAAAGGCAGCAGGGTCTCGGCGAAGCGCGCCATATTCCAGGCGGCAATCTTCGGTTGCTCGCCATAGGCATAGCGTCCCTGCTGATCAATGGAACTGAACACGGTTTCCGGGTGGTAGGCATCCAAGAAGGCACATGGGCCGTAATCGATGGTCTCCCCGGCGATCGAGGTGTTGTCGGTATTCATCACGCCGTGGACAAATCCAACCAGCATCCATTTCGCCACCAGCTCCGCCTGTCGGGAAATCGCCCGATCAAGCAACGCGCCATAGGCCTGTTTCTCAGACGCCGCTTCCGGGTAATGGCGCGCAATGGCGGTATCCGCCAACAGCCGTATGGCCTCAACATCGCCGCGGGCCGCGAAATACTGAAAGGTACCGACGCGGATATGGCTTGACGCCACTCGCGTCAGGACGGCACCCGGCAGGGGCGTCTCGCGCAGAACCATCTCGCCGGTCGTCACCGCAGCCAGGGAACGGGTGGTTGGGATTCCAAGCGCGGCCATCGCCTCACTGACAATGTACTCGCGAAGAACCGGACCCAGCGCGGCACGGCCATCCCCGTTGCGCGAAAAAGGAGTCCGGCCGGAGCCTTTGAGCTGGATATCGCGACGCATACCGGACCGATCAATGACCTCGCCCAGCAGAATGGCGCGTCCATCGCCAAGCTTGGGCACGAAATGACCAAACTGGTGCCCGGAATAGGCCAGGGCAATCCCTTCGGAGCCTAAGGCGATGCGATTCCCCGCCAATATCTCAACCCCCTCCGACGACGCCAGGGCTTCGGGATCGAGACCAAGCTGTAGGGCAAGCGGCTGGTTGATTTTGATCAACTGCGGCGCCACGACCCTCGATGGCTCCTGCCGCACATAGAAACGCTCCGGCAGTCTGGCGTAACTGTTGTCGAACGGAATTCGAATCCCGCCATTTTCCATAATCGCCCCATTTTCCGGACTCGCCCCATTTTCCGGACTCGTCATTGTCGTCTCGTGTTCCTGGTTGCGGTCCTCCTCTTTTTCCGAATCTCAGGATCGCACCTTCGACAAACAGCTTGCGCGAGCGCAGGCTCGGGCGGGCCATGATGAAATCGGTCGGGTAACCACCGCCCTGCATGACATGGCGAACGCCATCCGCCTGCGGG
>JADFXL010000184.1 GCA_015233585.1 Alphaproteobacteria bacterium
GGCGTAATCATGGAAGGGACGGGTGGCGCACGCAAGGTTCGCTGGGCCGCTCTGGGTAAGGGCAAGCGTGGCGGTGTGCGGGCGATCACCTTCTACGCCGGCCCCGATCTCCCGGTGTTCGTGTTGTCGGGTTTCGGGAAAGGCGAAAAGGCAAATCTCAGCAAGGCCGAGTGCAACGAGTTGCGGTCAATCCTGGCCGACCTGGCCCAGCACTACTCAGATAAGATGGGGTGACCATGAGCAAGGCGGGACAAAGCATTCTGGCGGGAGCGCGGGAGGCTCTGGCCCATGCCAAGGGAGAACGGGAGGGGTGCGTTGCCCATGCCCCTGATGATCCAGACGTGAAGTCCATCCGAACACGACTTGGCCTGTCACAGACCGAGTTCGCGGCGCGCTTCGGCTTCGATCCCCGCGCGGTCGAGAACTGGGAGCAAGGCCGCCGACGACCGGAACGTCCGGCCCGTGCTTACCTGCGCGTTATCGAGCGCAATCCCAAGGCGGTCGAAGAGGCCTTGCGCCAGCCTGCCCAGTAGCTCGGTTGGATGACGTTGAACTCGCCGATCACCACTTCTCATGGGGAACAAGGGGGACATGAGGTACAGCATTGAAATATAATTGATATTCTTGTTCCCCACGCCTTTTCCTTGCGGGGAACAAGGGGAACAGACCGAGAAGTGCTGACAACACCAGTGCCTTGGCCACGCTTGCTCCCTGAAAGTCCGGTTCCTACCACTGGCCTGCCGAGCCGACCCGATTACGGGAAGAGCCATACAATGTGGGAGTCCGATGGATGCCCGTGATTCCGAAGCTTCAGGTGCCGACCGCTCAATGGTCGAACCTTCGGCAGGTTCTTCAGTGGTTGGCGGACGAGATTGTCCCGGTTGAGACCGATTACGAGATTTCTGCAGGGATTAATACGCACCTAGATACGCGGCGTTGCTTCAAGAACAATGATAAGTATTGGGGGGCGGCCAGAGCTTTAGATTTAGCACTGCTTAATAATAAGCTGACACTGTATGGTAGGGCTGGGATTGGCGATATTAGTCGTAGTGGGCCTGGCGTAGGGGTGCCGTTTTTTGATAAATACGGCGACCCCCGAGAGGCAATTGGATTGGATAAGATTAGGGAGGTTGGGTTTTGGAATATAGACTTCGATAGCAGCTATATATCATGTGTGCAGTCAACGATTAGGAACTGCGTATTGGGAGCGTGGCAATATATTGATGTCGTCACCTCTACTGCTGATTTACTAGAAGCATTTCCACCATCAGATGGCCGCAGCATAGTTCTTCCATTTGTTCAGGAAGTAAATCATCTGCTCACTCCAAAGGATTTTATTGAGAGCGGACTTAAAAGTAAGGAACCCCTTGGTGAAAATGACATCCCGTGTGCGGCTGGCCCCTTAACCTCCGCGTCATCACAGACAACTAGTGAGGAAGCGCCATCTGACTCAATGCCACCTTCAGATTATACAACAGTGCTTATGGATATCGCCATTCAGATCAGAGGGGAGATCGCCAGTGACCTGGACCGAAAACTGCATAGTTGGAGCCGACCAAGTATCGAAGCCCGAGCCGACGAAATATGCCGGAAACTTCCTGGCAACCAAAAGCTTTCTGCCAGGGATCGGACCGCGATAGCCACGATGCTGATATCAGATGAGGTTCGCGGGAAGAAAAAAACGGGTGTCGCCCCGTAACCGCGTTATATCAATAGGCTAGCTGGGGTGACGCCCCCCTGTCACCCCACAAATATTCAATTTTTGGCCCGAGGGGTGCCAGGGGTTGTTTCTTTCCATGGGAGGCTATTTGCGTGAAGCTTCTTTGCGTTGCGGCTAATCGCAATGATGTGGAAGGAAACCTCCCATGGTTCATATCCAATACAACAAGCACTACGTGCGCACGGTCGAGGCTGCCGCCTATTGCGGCCTCTCGAAGAGCAGTCTTGAAAAGCTTCGCCTGACGGGTGGTGGTCCCGCATACTCCAAAGCCGGAGCGCGGATCGTCGTCTACTCTGTCGAAGACCTTGACGCCTGGATTGGTAGCCAGCGTCGCTTTTCCACTTCGGAGGCGGCGTGATGGGTACCATCGACTTCGACACAATCAACCGTGCTGCCCTGGCCGCTCTGCCGGCTTTGGTGGTGCGCTGGTTGCCGGATGGCCGTAGCGAGGGATGCGAGTTCATTGCTCTCAACCCTCGGCGCACGGACCGCCAACCGGGTAGCTTTCGCGTCAACCTCAACACCGGCAAGTGGGCCGACTTCGCCACCAATGACCGCGGCGGCGATGTCGTGTCGCTGGCTGCATATCTCGCGGGCATTTCCCAGGGAAAAGCTGCTCGCAGCCTTGCCGCCATGCTGGGCGTGAAAGTCAGAGGGGGCCGCCGCCATGATTGACGTTTCCCCGATTTCTTTTGCTCCGCTAACGTCGGCTGAACGTGCCACAGTGACCGTGCCCCGTGCCCGGCGGTCCCGTCCGGTGCCTGATGCTGAGAAGATTGCGGACTCAATACAGTTCTTGGCCGAGCGCGACATGGCCGACCCCAGGCTCGATGCCTACCTCTCGGGGTGCCGCGGCATCCCGAAACCGCCTGAGGGTTGGCCGGAAGCCGTAGGGTTGCACCATGAACTGCCGGAATGGTTCAATGTCGGCTCAAATCGCCCTCCAGCATTGCTTATGCCCAAGACGGGGCCGGACCACGCAGTTATGGGGCTCCATGCCGTGTTTCTGGCGTCCAATGGCATGGCCAAGGCGGATATGCCGAGTCCAAAAAAGTCTTGGGGTAGCGGTGGTGCCGTCGTGTTCCGTCGGGGTGGTGAAACACTGTTCGCCTGCGAAGGCCCGGAAGATGCTTTGACCGCCTATGCCGCGACGTCGGACGGTGGCATCATCTGCACCGCCGGGGCCGGGACGCTTGGCCGGGTGGCCGACTTTTTGACTCCTACGGTCAGCCGTATTGTGCTGATCGCCGACAATGACCAGGCTGGGCGTGATGCCGCATACAAGGTGGCGCCTGATTTGGCCGACCGGGTCGAGGTGATGATCGCCTTGCCTCCCGACGGAGTGAAAGACGTCAATGCCCTGTTGCAGCGTGACGGACTGGACGCGGTGCGCGCGATGCTGGAAGCGGCCGAGCGGTTCGTGCCTGCGAACACCAACGGCGACAACGACTCGGGACCCGAGGCGGAAGACGGTTCAAACGGTGCCGCAGGTGCCGATGATGCAGCTACCGTTAAGCCCCGGTTCCGGGAAGTTGCCGCTGGTGTCCAGAAATTTGATGACCGCGGTG
Organism: Alphaproteobacteria bacterium; assembly: GCA_015233585.1. Lineage (GTDB taxonomy): Bacteria > Pseudomonadota > Alphaproteobacteria > Rhodospirillales > Rhodospirillaceae > JADFXL01. The sequence continues at coordinate 3,289 of JADFXL010000184.1, forward strand.
AGCCATCGACATGGAAGTTGTTCTGCTCACCACTAACGGTCGAAGCCGAGACCCGCAGCTCGTCAGGCGAGGAATGGGGCCGTTTGCTTGTTGTGACCGACCGGGACGGCCGCCGCCACGAGTGGGCAATGCCCATGTCGATGCTGGCCGGGGACGGCACGGCCTACCGTGAACGGTTGTTGTCACTGGGGCTTGTGCTAGAACCCGGTAAGTTTGCTCGCGACGCCCTGCACGAGTACATCAATACAGAGCGGTCCGGACCCCGGGCACGGGCGGTGGGGCGGATCGGGTGGCAAGATCGGGCCTTCGTTTTGCCGGACAGGACGATAGGTGAGACCGATGGCGAGCGGGTTTTGCTCCAGACATCGGCCGGGACCGACCACGCATTCCGGGTCAGAGGGACGTTACAAACCTGGCAAGAGGGTGTCGCGGCGCATGCCGTCGGCAACAGCAGATTGACGTTTGCCCTCTCCGCAGCTTTCGCCTCGACCCTCCTTCACCTGACCGGCGACGAGTCCGGCGGCTACCATTTCCGGGGCGCATCAAGCACGGGAAAAAGCACGGCTCTGGTGGTGGCCGGCTCAGTGTGGGGCGGCGGTGGCCTCAAGGGTTACATCAAGCAGTGGCGACTCACCGACAACGGGCTGGAGTCCGTCGCCGCTGGTCACTGCGACGCGCTGCTGTGCCTCGATGAACTGTCCCAGGTTGATGCCAAAGCGGCGGGAGCAGCGGCGTATATGCTCGCAAACGGTGCCGGCAAGACCAGGGCAGGCCGGGGGGGCGAAGGGCGGCCAGCTGCTGAATGGCGTCTCATATTCCTCTCCAACGGCGAGATTAGCTTGGCTGACAAGCTAGCTGAAGATGGAAAAGTGCGCCGGTCAATGGCTGGTCAACAGGTGCGGGTAGTCGATCTGCCGGCCGACGCAAGCGCTGGCCTTGGGCTATTTGAGTGTTTGCACGGCTTCCCAAGCGCAGATGCCTTCGCACGTCACCTTAAGTCTGCTTCCGGGGAGTCCTACGGCTCCGCTTCCCGTGCATTTATTGAATGCGTCGTGGCTGACCTGGACGGAGTACGCGAGTTCGTGGCTGGGTACGTTCATGACTTTGTCACTGAACAGTGTCCAGCAGGAGCTGATGGGCAGGTGCTGCGCGTGGCCCAACGGTTCGCACTGGTGGCAGCCGCGGGAGAACTTGCGATCGCCTACGGCGTTCTGCCCTGGCCTATCGGTGAGGCTCGGACTGGTGTGGCGCGATGCTTCCGTGACTGGTTGATGGCTCGTGGCGGTACCGAGTCTGCCGAGGAGCGTGACGCCGTGTCTGCCGTGCGCCGGTTCCTTGAACAGCACGGCGAAGGGCGTTTCACGTACTGGACCAGCTACGACAACGACTCCCGGCCAACCTCTAATCGGGTTGGCTTTCGACGAGTCGGCGACCAAGGAACAGAGTTCTACATCCTGCCGGAGTCGTGGCGGACCGAAGTTTGCGCGGGCTTCGATCCTTCGATGGTCGCTCGGGTGTTGGTGAGCCGCGGCTACCTAATACCAGGTAGCGACGGCAAGCCACAGTCGAAACATAGATTGCCCGGCCTTGACAAGCCTCGTCGTGTCTATCGCATTCATCCTTCGATTCTAGGAGGCGACGATGCTTGACCCGGCATGTTGCACGCGGACGGCGCGTAGACCTGTCATGAAACAACGTGGAACGGAGGGAACGTGGGGAACATCATTGAACTTAAAGAACTTTGTTATTACCCTACCGCATCCATCAAGGGGAACATGGGGGAACGAGATGCCGGTAATGAACGAGGCGACATTGAGGATGGTGGCCGTTCCCCTTGTTCCCCAGCTGGGAAACGGCATGGGGAACGCAGATGTATCAAATATATCAAAGACGTACCCCGCAGCACCCTTGTTCCACCTCACATTTGGCCCCCTGGGCCATTGTGATGAGTGGGGTTGATCCGGAGTGTTTGTGCTTGCAAGAATCAACGCGAAACCTTCGAGGCGTGCCGCTGGGGCGACTAATCTCCGGCGGCACACCACCCAACCCCAGTCCGTGTAACGCAGATGACATTCCAGCGCAGGGTCAAAGCGGACGACGCGAACAGATCGGCCAGAAAGGTAAAAAAATCCGCCTCGGTCCGGGTGTCACCGACCACGCCGGTCACCTGGCCGGTCGCGACATCGAAGGCGGCGATCAGCGCTTGGGTCCCATGCCGGATGTGCTCAAATTCGCGGCGCTCAACCTTACTGGGCAACATCCGCAAGGACGG
>JADFXL010000185.1 GCA_015233585.1 Alphaproteobacteria bacterium
GGATGAGAGTATGCTGGGCTATCCGCGCTACCAGCGGGCGCTCGAATGGGCGGCGACCGTGGACCCGCACAAAGCGGTCGACCGAGTGATGACGTGGGCGGCCCGACACCTGCCGGAGGGCCTCAGCCGCAGCCGTCTGGGCAGGAAGCTCAATTACGTTGCAATGCAAGCCGATAGGCGCGCTTCGCGTCGGTATGCCCCCAACATCATGTATTTCATGGAGAACGAGAAGTTCGACGCCTATGGCGAGGCGTTGCGGCCGATGCTGCGGCGGTCAAGCCTGGATCTTCTTGAGCCGTACTTTGCCGGCATTGCCTCGGCGGCGGCGGCGGCAGCCTGGGCCGACCTGCACACCTACCTGCCAGACGACCTGCTGGTCAAGGTTGACGTCGCCAGCATGGCTTTCGGGCTCGAGGCCCGCTCCCCGTTGCTCGACCACCACCTCATGGAGTGGGCGGCCGCAATTCCGGCGGAACAGAAGATGCGGGGCGGCGTATCGAAGTCGTTGTTTAAGGCCGCCGTCGCCAGGCTGCTCCCACATGAGGTGATCCACCGCCCCAAGATGGGATTCGGAGTTCCGGTCGACAGGTGGCTGACGGGGCCGATGGCGGGACTGGCACGCGATCTGTTGACGAGCGAACGCTTTCGCAGCCGCGGTCTCATTCGGCCGGATTGGATTGCGTGGGCGATGGCCAGAAACCACGATGGTCGTGCCGTGTTGTGGCACCGCCTTTGGGCCCTGCTGATGCTTGAGCTGTGGTACCGCGAATGGATCGATCCCGCTGAAATCCGCCCTGCGGTACCGGCAACCCAGGTCACGGCAGAAGTGATGATGACTGTTGGTGCCGATCACTGTTGACCACCCAATGACCGGCCGGATGGAACAGGCTCATTGCAGTCTAAAAACTATGAATCGTCCATCATCGTAGATCGTGTGAAGCAAACTCTTGCTGCTTTCCGGTATGGCATTGAACCATTGGTCGTCGAAATTGCGGTCTATCACTAGAATGCTTCCTTTGCCGAATTCTGCGGTATTCCGTGTGCGAAATGCTCGCCGTCCCGTCAGCAGGGCGATAACCCTCGGCTTTCGGAAGATAAGAATGTCATCGGGTTGACTTTCGCTTTTGATAAAAGAAAACAAACGTGTTGCGCCATCGCCAAACGGCCCGTCCTGGGTTTCACGGCTATTTGTGAGGGCGTCGAGCGCAAGAAGTGATCGATGCGCCTGAGACAGGTCCCAGACAAAAGCACTGGCAAAGAGGAGAAGGCCGAGCATGGGCTGACGCGTGTGGCGTACGATCCCATCAGCTATGCTTTCAAGACCGATGATAATTAGCAACACGTAAAATGGCAGCAGAGGGAAAAGGAAGCGGATTCCCTGGCGCCAGGGCCAGATGCTGTAGAGCAAGAAGGTCAGTGCGATGTAGCCCAGCCAATGGTAAGTTCTGCGGATCGATTTGGTTGCACCGATTGCCGCAAGAGCCGGAGGAACTGCGGAAAAGAGCGGTAGGGCCTCGATGCGCGTATCAATGAACGTAATGATCATGTTGAAATTGTAAGCTGCGTTGCTATAGATATTATCTGCCGTCAAGCTGTTCAGTAACATAAGATATGTCGCGCTGTTGCGAAAGCTAAAATAGGAATCGCCGCCTTCCGGTAAAAGAGCGTGCTCCAGCAGGTTGGTCACCAAGAACACGGCGTGCGGTACAATGCAGTTCAAGGTCCGTCGTCCCCCGACCGCTTGAAGGATCTGCACCCCGGCCAGTACTGCCACCAGCAACAGTCCATTCGTCCGCACCAGACACGCCATCCCGATCGCGACGCCGATGAGAACGTGATCGATGAAGGGCGAAATTATGGGTCTCCGCTCGATCAAAACAGTGCCGATCAGAGCCATGGCGATGGTGCTGAATAGAAGAAAAGGCAGATCTGACATAATATGGTTTACGAATTCTATCATCGTTGGATTGAATGCGAAAAATACAACGAATACAAATAGCCATGCTTTAGAGCATGTATTTGCAAATCCAAAATAGAGCACAAGCAAGAAACAGGCATAGGAGAGCAGCCCAGCCATTTTCAGCGCAGGAAGATCCAAGCCGTACAAAGCATAGATGGGGGCCAGAATGAGCGGGAAGCCCCAGGGATAAGCGATGGGACCAAGCCCCGGCCCGGTATTTTCTATGGTGAAGCGGTTCCGTTGCACAAAAGCGTCTGTGTCGCCTTCGACAAGGCTTTTCGCCTGCATAATATAGCCAGAGAAATCCCCACCCCAATCATGGCCGTTCGTTATCAAGGAGAACATCAGCAGGCCGCTCACGAGCACCAGGCTGGCAAGCAATACAAGGAAAAAGACGGGTTTTATCGGCGACAGGATCATCAATTTTCCTTCTGGGCATAATCGTCGAACCCACTGAGTAATACTGGTTGTCGATGTTGGCATCGAGGAGTTCCTCATCAATATTTTCCATAGTCCGGGGGCAGCGGAATTTGGCAGGCGGATACAGCGTAACATCCTGATACGGCATAATATTTTGTTGTCGAGATCCAATCCTTGGCAAGGCCGAAAGCGCCACACCCGCCATGAACGATGATAGCCTGCTCCCGTTCTCGTTTCCAGCCGTTGCGCGCAAGACGGCGGTGATGCCGCCCGACCGATATCATTGCCGGAAAATTCCGACCTGCGGTCGAAATTTTCGGCCCCTCGCCGGGCACTCGCCTCCGCTCGCTTGGCCGCGGCCGCAATGGCCGCTGGATACCAAGGCCAGGAGTCGAAAACTCCTGGCCTTGGTATGAGTCGGCATCATGCGCGACGCCCATGTCGGTCATCAGAGCCGCGGTCAGCGGCGTTTCTCTCCGGTGTTGACAGATGGAGTTGAACCACGGGATAATGCAACAAGATCAATCGACAATTTTCGAAATGGGGGGATCGTGTCTCTCGACGGAGTGCCTCCCCCCGGACTCGGACGAAATGGAACACAAAAAGATCTGAGTGTGGCCAAGTATCGCAGTATTGCTATAGTGGTGTTGATTGGTGTTTTTGCATTTGTTGTTTTTAGTTCAAATCTGCGGGCCATAGCCGCGGTCGACACATTTTCGACCCGTTACCTGCCAAATCTGGCGACGGTCCTCGTGCGGGCGGACACAGGTGGAGAGGCTCGACTTCCGGGGGGCCGTTCCTTCACCCAGCCGGCGGACAGCCCTGCGACGCCCCGTGAACGGCTGCTGGCCGATGCCGCCGGCCTCGCGGTCCGTCGGTTGGCAGAACACTAGCAGCCCGCCGGCTACTGGCTCACCGCCTTCACCAAGGGGCCCGAGTTCGAACGGCCAGGGGCCGAGCTGAACACTTACCTCAATGCCGTCATGCTCGACGTCGCCGGCCCGGCCGCGACAACGCCCCCCATGCAGGAAATGCTGGGAAGGACCCGAGCTTTTCTGACGAACCAGATCGAGGCAAGCGGGTTGGTGCGCTACCATGGCAGCCCGGACGCACCGACCATCGGGGCGCTGGGATGCCTCATCACGCCTGATTCCGACGACACGGCCCTTGTCTGGCGGGTGGCACCGGGCGCGAACCGGGCCCTGCTCACAAAAGCCCTGGAGACCATCCGCCGCTTCCGCCGGGCCGATGGTCTGTACCAGACCTGGCTCGCCAGGCGCGCCGACTATCGGTGCCTAGACCCTGGTCATGACCCGAACCCGGCCGACATCGGCATCCAGATGCATATCCTCATGCTGCTCGCCCGGGAGGATCCGCCAACAGCGAAAGCGCTGTGCCAGGCCACATGGGCGGGTTTCCGCATCGGCCATCGATAGGGCTGTGGCAACATGAAGGTGCATGAGATCGTGGCATTTGCTCATAGCCTGACTCCCAAGGAGGCCCTTCATCAGCCGACCGAAGCTAACACCCCGCCAGTAGTTCGCGGATAACGGCCTCCGGATCTTCCGCCGTCCGGATACCACTCTCAACCGCGCAACGCGCGAAATTCACCTGCCATCATTGCTCGGCACATCATTTTATTTACATGAAATACCCATTGGGTGCCTCTTCGGTTGATTCCGAATTATACCCGGATGCGCAGACTGCAATCTATACGGGAAATAATTCTTTTCCGTATAGGGCATCCTGCTTTTGCTGCCCTTGATCCGCGATACGGATTTCCCGTAGTATCATCGTCATGGACTACGAATGGGACGATGCCAAAGCAGCCGCCAACCGGGCCAAGCACGGGATCGATTTTCTCGACGCCATTGGCGCGTTAATCGATCCCCGACGGCTGGAAGAGGTGGACGACAGCATGGCCTATGGCGAGGAGCGGATACGCACCATCGGCATGACCAAGGGCAACGTCCTGTTCGTGGTGACCACCATGCGCGGCGACGATCTTTGCCGCATCATCTCGGCCCGGAGGGCCACGCGACATGAGCAAGACAGGTACTACGCGGGTTCGCATTGAGCCGGGACAGGCGGTGCCGGACGGGGCCACGGACTGGGAGCGCGTGCGCACGATGAGCGATGCGGAAGTAACAGCCGCCGCTCTGTCCGATCCCGACGCTCAGCCGATGACAGAGACCGAATTGGCGCGGATGCGTCGTCCAACCGATATCAAGGCGTTGCGTGCCCGTCTCGGCATGACTCAGGAACAGTTTGCCCGGACCTACCGCCTGCCTTTGGGCACGGTGCGGGATTGGGAGCAGGGGCGGACCCGACCGGATGCCCCGGCCCTGGCGCTGCTCGCGGTGATCGAGCGCGAGCCGGAAGCCGTGCGCCGCGCCCTGCATTGATATGCCGCGGAGGATGACGATGACCCTGACCCGAGACGTCAAGGAAGCAATCTCAGCCCGCGCCGATCAGGATGCCGAGTTCCGAGAAGCATTGGTCATCGAAGCTGCCGAAAGAGGTGGCCCCGTCCGTCTGGACGGATTGGCGGCTTGGTTAAGCTATCGCCCGGCTCATTTCATACCGCCAGAGGGATGGCCGACACCATCTCCGGGGCATGCCCCGGAGATGGTGTCGGCGCGATTTGCAAATACACCTCGTCGGGGGTCCGTCCAGCGAAGACTGAATGGGGCCGACGCGTGTTGTAGAAGCAGATCCAGGCGTGCAGATAGACACATTCGTACTTCAAGGACCGCCACAGGCGCTCGATGAAGACGTTATCCATCCAGCGCCCCCGGCCGTCCATGCTGATCCGCACCCCGGCGCCCACCAGCACCCCGGTGAAGCGCGGGCTGGTGAATTGGCTGCCTTGGTCCGTGTTGAAGATTTCCGGGGGACCGAATCGGGACAACGCCTCTTCCAGGGCTTCAATGCAGAAATCGGTATCCATGGTATTGGACAGTTGCCAGGCCAGAACCTCAGGGATCCCCTCATTTTTTGCTATAGCAACTGACGGCAATATTGTATAATTCGCGCCCGTTATGTGTTGCGGTGGGCGAT
>JADFXL010000186.1 GCA_015233585.1 Alphaproteobacteria bacterium
AGGCGCTCGACAACAAGACCGCCGACCGCCTGGTCACGCCCCTGACCCTGATCGAAGAGACCATTGCCATCATCGAGCAACTGCTCTCAAAGAGCGTCAACTACCTCGATGAATTCGAGTGAGGCGTATCCGAGGGGATATGCGATGAGGACCGGCGATGCGCGCTGAACCGTTACGCCCGAATGTCGACCCGTCCCCCGCGTGACGCCCCACCATAGCCCCGGCCACCCTGACCATGGCTGCGCGCGGTCACCGCATTGGTCTCGGAGTCAACAACTTCGGCGGTGTCCTTGCGACTCTGGCCGGTCTTGACCTGGGTACTTCCCGCCATCGCCTGCAGCGCCCCCGCGGTCTGGGTGCGGGTCTGGGCGGCAGGGTTCTGAGCCACCAGCAACGCCATGTTCATCGCCATTTGCCCGGAGGTGGGCGGAGGCGGTGGCACGGCCTGCCTGACGCTGGGCGTCATTATGTAGTTGTTGATGTTCATGCTCGGTAACTTAAGCCATTGCCGGCAAGAAATCAAGGGGAATCGTGCGAACTTCTCGCGCCATGCACGAACGTGTCTGCTACTGTTTCCAACATCACGCGTATTTTATCGGAGTTCTCGCGGTCAGATGCCGGGATCATAAGGAATTGGGAAGGGGGCCGGCTGCTGCTGGGTGATGCAGTGAATGCCGCCGCCGCCGGCGACAATGTCGAGCGCGGGGACCTGGATCACCTCGCGGGTGGGAAACAGGCGGCGCACGATGCGATAGGCTTCCTGATCGGCGCTGTCTTCGAAACCCGGTAGGATGACGCCGCCATTCGCAATATAGAGGTTGGTATAGGACAGCGTCAGACGCCCGCCGGTGTGCTCGCGGCGGGCGGGCTGGCGCACCGGGACGACCTCGAGTTCGCGGCCCCGCGCGTCGCGCGCCTTCTGCAACCGGTCGAGATTGTCCTGAAGCGCCCGGAAGTTGCCGTCGCGCGGGTCGTCCGTGGAGAGCGCCAGCACAACCCCGCTGCGCACGAAGCAGGCGACTTCATCGACATGGCCACCGGTCTCGTCATCCTGATAGCCCTCGCCGAGCCAGATGACCTTGGTGGCGCCGGTGTAGGCCTTGAGCAGTGCTTCGGCGGTGCCGCGTCCGAGTCCCGGATTGCGATTGGCATTCAACAGACAGGCCTCGGTGGTCATCACCGTGCCCTCGCCGTCGCAGCAGAACGCCCCGCCCTCCAGCACCAGCGGCGCCTCGTAGCAGGTCAAGCCCAGGTGATCGAGAATGCGGTGGCCGATGCTGGCGTCGAGCCAGTAATCCGGATAGCGCTCGCCCCAGGCGTTGAAGCGCCAGTGGACGCCCGCGACGCCGCCGAAGTCATTGACCAGAAACGAGGGACCGGTGTCGCGCAGCCAGCTGTCGCTGATCACCTGCGGCAGGACCTGGATGCCGGCGCCGCAGGCCAGCGACACGTCGATCGCGTCCTCGGGATTGCACACCATCGTCACCGGTTCGAAGCGGGCGATGGTCCGGGCCACCTCGGCGAAAGCGGCGCAGGCGGCCTCGAGGCCGCCGGTCCCGGCCCGCCCCCCCGCCTGCCAAGTCTCGGTCCGGCACGGCCAAGCCATCCAGCAGCGGCTGTGGCGTTCCCATTCCGCCGGCACGTGCCAGCCTGCAAGCGCGGGAGTGGTCATGGGCGGGCATCTCCGGATGGCCGAACGGGCATTTCCGTTCCGACATTTCCGGTCTGGTGCTGGAAACGCCGGTCGGGTAGGTTACGCTGTGACCGCATAAGCAGCAAGAGTCGCCGACAGGAGCTGTCACTATGATCTTCCGTCTGCTGATCGTCGATCCCCAGCGTGACTTCTGCGACGGCCCCCGCGAAGGCCTGGACGCGGGGGCGCTGCCGGTGCCCGGGGCCGACGCCGACCTGCGCCGGCTGGCGGCGCTGGTCGACCGTCTCGGCCCGCGCATCGACGGCATCCAGGTCACCCTCGACAGCCACCAGCTGTTTCACGTGGCCAATCCGGTCTGGTGGACCGATGCCGGGGGCGCGCCGCCGCCGCCTTTCACGATCATCCCGGTGGCCGACGTCGAAAGCGGCCGCTGGCGCGCCCGCCAGCCCGAGCTTCAGGACTACGCGCTGTTCTACGTGCGCACCCTGGCCGAAAAGGGCAACTACCCGCTGACCATCTGGCCGCCGCACTGCCTGATCGGCACCCCCGGCCAGACCGTCCATCCCGAGTTGATGGCCGCGCTGCTGCGCTGGGCCGAGGGCGCCGCCTCGCCCATCGCCTTCATCCCCAAGGGCAGCAACCCGCGCACCGAGCACTACAGCGCCTTCCGCGCCGAGGTCGAGGACCCGGCCGACCCGGCGACCGGCCCCAACCCGGCCATGCTGCGCTTCATCGAAGACGCGGACACGGTCGCCATTGCCGGCGAGGCCAAGTCCCATTGCGTGCGCGCCACCGTCACCGACCTCGCCGACGCCCTCGCGCCCGAGCACATCCGCAAGCTGGCGTTCCTCGACGACTGCTCAAGCCCGGTGCCGGCGATCCCCGGCGGCCCAGATTTCCCCGCCATCGCCGAACAGTTCGTCCGCGATCTGGCCGCGCGCGGCATGCGGGTGATGCGCAGCGTCGACGTGCAGGTTTAGCCTACCCCTTGCCGGTCTCCGCCCAGTCGAGCGGCAACTGGGCGACCTTCTCCCGGCCCGTGGGCTGGTGGACCGGCTTGCCCAGGGGGCGCAGCTTCAGTTCGCCGCTCGCGAACCGGCGCAGCCGCTCCCCGGCGATCGCGCAATAGCCGGCGTCCCGCTCGATCCCGACGCTCTTCCGGCCGTTTTTCACCGCCGCGATGGCGCTCGACCCCACGCCGGCAAACGGGTCCAGCACCCAGTCCCCCGGATTGGTCATGGCCAGCACGCAGCGCTCGACCAACTCGACCGGAAACTGGCAGGGATGTTCGGTCTTTTCGGGGTGGTTCGATTTCACATTGGGAATCTCCCAGACGGCCTCGTCCCACTGGGACTGGAGAAACGTCCAGAAGTCGGACGGGTTCTTGCCCAGCGGGTTACCGCTCGGCTGCCCCCGTTTCTCACCCTTGTAATGGGTCTTGCCCGGATACTTCGCCGGGACCCGGACCGGATCGAGATGGAACACATAGTCATCCGTCTTGGTGAACCACAGCAAAGTCTCGTAGCGGCCCGAGAATCGCTTGGACGCGTGCAGGCCATGGTCGAAATGCCAGATCACCCGGTTCCGGAGCCTCAACCCTGCCTTTTTAAAGATCGGGTAGAAAGAAACATCCAGCGGGAAAACCTCGCCCTCATCGATATAGTTGCCGGTCTGCCAGCAAAGACTTCCGGAAAGCGACAGCACGCAAACGAGGTCCGCAATGACCGCCGCCTGCCAGTCCAGATATTGGTCAAGATTGACCTGCGTCTCGTACGCCTTGCCGATGTTATAGGGGGGAGAGCTGATGATCAGGCTGGCCATGTCCCCCGGTAAAGTCGCCAGCGCCTTCAGCACGTCGTCGTTGAGAAGGACAATTTCGGCATCCGGACGCCAAGCGCGATGGACCGGCGGCGACTCGACCGCCGCCAGCAGGTTGCCCTGGACGCTCAGGTCTGAAGCCGGCTCGGTCAACGGCGGGCGTTTGGTCATGATGGTGATGGTCCCGGATATGTCATCCGCCTGGGGCTCCAGGAAGAGCCAATAGCAACCTCAACTACACCGACAATTATGGCGCCCGAGATACAGGCCATTTTGGGAAATTACGGTTCCATTTCTCCACATTAACAACCTGACAGCTCTCCGCAAGAGTCCTAGCCCATTGCTTGGATGCTATTCCAACGGGAAGTTCCGCCGCAAGGGCCTTTCTCATTGTAGAATTTAGCGCGTTATCGAATGTAAGCAAGCAAATATAGTGGATTGGCTTGTTAAGCTTATCTTCAGCGTATCTAAATAAATACGTGTCGCGAAACTTGTATTTTAGGGACTTCTTTAGCCAATTAAACGACCCCCTATCTGCCTTATACCTAGAGCCATGAGATGTGTCCTCATCATAGTCCTTTAACTCGACAAACACATAGGCACCTTCAAATTCAGCGATAATATCAACTGCCTTCATGGGAGCTTTATGGAAGTGCTCTTTAGACTCATCCCTCTCATCGAAAACGAATGCGTCGATGGCATCTGTAAAGTCAATTTTATATCCATCTATTTCGACTTTCATTTCCCAAGGCCTCCCATAGATTTGTCAATTTCCCGGTCTACAAATCCACCAAAAGCATCATCAATCGCGTTGGGCAAAACGTCGGAATAGCGCTTGCATGAATTGCATTCAATGTCACTAGCCTTCTCGTTTTTGAAAAGGCTGTGAAATAACACCTTATCTTCCGGCCCAGTTTGAAGGTCAAATTCCTTTAGAATTGAATAATTATGCGTTGTAATAAATATCTGAACTCCCATGCGCTGAAGCTCAACCAGTATCTCAACAACAGTTCGCATGAGCTTCGGATTAAGATTAGTTTCGGGCTCATCCCAAAGCAACACAGAACCATTCAGCAATGTGCCATTTTGTATTAGCACCCACAGCAACCCTAGCTTTCTAACCCCCTCTGCAAGTAAGGTGAATTCCAACTGCCCCTGGTCGTTTTTAAGAAAAAACTCTTCCCCTTTTGAGGTTATTTTTCCCACCATCGATCCTTCAAGAATTTTTAATAGCCTTTTGCGTTTTTCATCGACAGGTCCCTTCAGGGAATTGAGAAAAACCCTATCTATGACGTCAGAGTATACCTCTTCAAAATGAATATGCCTCAGGCTATAAAGAGACCGAAATCCAGGAGCATTTGCCATCATATCTTTAACCGGAATATATACAGATTCAAGAGGGTAATCTCGCCATTGCTTGGATGCTCCCGAAGACTTGGCTTTTGATGGAACTTTTGTATGATTAGAAAAGGACAAGCGAGTAGTCAACATCTTATCGTTATCAACAACCCTGGTTACTTCAATGCATCCGATTGAGCTAACGTTCTTGCGCTTAACTAGGCGACCGATTTGCTCACCCGATGGTAAAAAAACGCGATTCAGCTTCTCCGCAAAAGAGAGATTGGTTTTTGTTACGTCGCAAGCCGAATAAATGACCTTCAGAAGGTGTGTTTTTCCTGTGCCGTTCTCTCCTATAATAATGTTAACCCCAGCGGAGAACTCGACTTCGAACCAATCAAACGGTGCATAAACTTTTGCAGGGGTTGATTGCAGCCAAAGGTTGGTGACGCAATAAACCTTACGGCTTAACGCTGGGCCAGAACTTGTGAAGAATTCTCGGGAAGACGGCCCTTGCCGGAGCGTTTCCCGGTCAAAACGACCGGGAAACGCTCCAACGATTTAATTTGCGGCCGGGATCAGAACGCGAGGGCGACCGCCGTGACCACACCGGGCAGG
>JADFXL010000187.1 GCA_015233585.1 Alphaproteobacteria bacterium
GCCAAACGCTTGAACATGAGTAGAATCAATGCCGTGCACCTTGTAAAGCATAAATCATGCCGGACAGCCGTGGGCTTGACGGACGAAATTTTTAGTCATCCGGCAACGACTGCAAGGTTTTTAGAAGTGCCCTTGAATTTTGCCCTTGCAGCTACGGATGGGTTTCTGTAGGTTGACCTACCTCAGGTGTGAGGTACCAGATAACGTTTCAGTGGGGCCGTAGCTCAGTTGGGAGAGCGCTACAATGGCATTGTAGAGGCCGTCGGTTCGATTCCGTCCGGCTCCACCAATAAAATCAAGGGCTTCCAGGGTAACTTGGAAGCCCTTTTGATTTTTTTGGGCAGTATACGGGGCGGTCACGTCCCTGGGGCAGCCAAGGGGGCGGTATCAGCGGCGCCGCTTGCCATCCAGGCCAGCCGTCACGTCGGATAGGTAATCCGGGGCATGTTTGGCGGAGACCTGTTCCGTAGTTCGACTATTGGCGTGCCCAACAGACTTGGCGATTTTTGGGAATGACACGCCAGCTTGAGATATGCTCGCCAAATCGGGCGAGCAAGATTCTTTCGCACGGCGAGGCGGGTTTGCGCTCCCCAATTCTGGGGAGCGCAATTGTTCGGTCGTGCCCCGCCGAGTGGTGAGCTATGGATAAGTGGCCCGCCGCCGCCAGACTCTGGACGGTCGCGTCGTCGGGCCACTTACCCACAGCTCCTACACCACTCGGCGGGGCACGACCTCCAACCGACGCTTGATGCGGTTCACGTCCTCCCGAAGACGATCGACCTGGGCTTGCACAAGCGCAGACGTTTCTGCATCTCCAGCTTGGTCGCGACGTATTCTTGCTTGCCCGATCTCAAGCCCGGTCATGCGGGAAATGATTTCCTGCTGACCTCGTTGGAGTCCAGCAATATCGCTACGAATGGCACGTAAAAGTTCAAGGACTAAGAGTCCGACTCTGAATCGGCATGATTGCATTACCCCCTTGCCAATCGCCGCATGATGAGCTTGACGCTGGCGATCATGAGCCAAGTCTCGGTGGTGGCGATCAGCGTCTCGAAATCCTTGGCGAGGCGGCGGTTGCGGTTGAGTCAGGCGAGGGTTCCCGCGCCTGCATCAGCAGGTGATGGTTGATCGTCTGCCACCGGCCGTCGTCCCGCCACTGGTAGAAATATCCCTGCACCGTGGTGAAGGGCGGAAAATCCTTCGGCAGCATCCGCCATTGGCAACCGGTCTGGGCGATATAGAAGATACCGTTCACCACCGCCTGCAAATCCGTCCTGCGCGGCCGGCCACGCCGGCAGGGCATCGGTAAATATGGGGCGATGATGTCCCATTCCTCGTCCGTCGTATCGCTTGCATACCGCAGTCCATCTCGCCGATACTTCGGCCGGGTGATTTCCGTCCACACCATATTGTCGCTCTGTCTTGATACGCAACCAGACAGAATCACAATAGACTGAAATCACTTAACTTATTTTTCGGTCAGCCTCTGAGGCCCTCGCGCTCCCCATTTTGCATCACGATAAAATATCGAATTGGTGGCCACATAGTCATGTAATATTATGTATTGATGGAACAATGTGGCGCACACTTGCTATATACATAAATCATAAAAATCTAGCAAGCCTACACAATCGTACCTATATCATATAAAATTGGTGGATGCTAAACTTATAAATAGAAATATGTGTGCCACATTATTCCATCTATACATAATTACATTATCCAGCGTGACCACCCAGATCCTTGATTGCACGCCAACCTATGTCTCTGCGGCAGAATCCTTCTGGCCAGTCGATGGCACCGACCGCAGCATAGGCGCGGCCCTGGGCTTCCGCCACGGTGGCACCGATCGCCGTGATACCAAGCACGCGCCCACCGACGGCCAGAATTCGATCGCCGTCCTGGGCTGTGCCTGCATGAAGTACGGTAACGCCAGGACACGCCGCCGCCTTGTCCAACCCTTTGATTTCACTGTTTTTGATGTAAATTCCGGGATACCCTTTTGCCGCCATCACCACCACCAGCGCCGCGTGATCATGCCAGCGCAGATCAAAGTACCTGAGTTGCCCGTCGCAAGCCGCCAGCAATGCCGGCAGCAGATCGGACTTCAACCGTGCCATCAGGACCTGACATTCCGGATCTCCAAACCGCACATTGAATTCCAGCAACCGGGGGCCGTCCTTGCCAATCATCAGCCCAGCGAACAGCACCCCCTTGTAGGGCATACCCTCGGCCGCCATACCGCGCACGACAGGGCCGATGATGCGCTCCATCACCTCCGCTTGAACCGCTGGCGTAACCACAGGCGCTGGCGAATAGGCCCCCATACCCCCCGTATTGGGGCCGGTATCACCATCTCCCACCGCCTTGTGGTCCTGGGCCGCCACCAGCGGCAAGGCGGTTTCGCCATCCACCAGGGCAAAGAAGCTCGCCTCCTCACCATCGAGAAATTCTTCGATCACCACCTCATCGCCGGCAGCACCGAACGCCTTCGTGGTCATGGCAAGATCGACCGCCGCCAGCGCCTCGGCCTCGGTCCGGCAGACGACGACGCCCTTGCCAGCCGCCAGCCCATCGGCCTTGACCACAATCGGCGCACCCTTGGCGCGGATGAAGTCCCGGGCTGCCTCCACATCGCGAAATCGTCCATACCAGGCCGACGGCACCCCGTGCCTGGCACACAGATCTTTCATGAAGCCTTTGGAGCCTTCCAGTCTGGCCGCCGCCGCCGACGGTCCAAACGCCTTGATGCCCGCCATCGCCAGTCGGTCAACCAGACCCTCGACCAGCGGGGTCTCCGGCCCCACCACCACAAAGTCGATTGCCGCCGTGCCGCAGAAAGCCAGCAGCCCGTCGATATCGGTTACGGCGACAGGCACGCACTCGGCCAGGGTGGCAATCCCGGCGTTGCCGGGCGCACAGAACAATTTGCCGCACAAGGGCGAAGCCGCAATGGCCCAGCACAGGGCATGTTCGCGTCCGCCTGAACCAACCACCAAAACTCTCATTGGCTATTCCTCACCATCGGCTAAAATGGGTCACGACTCGAAGCTCGATATGTAACACAATATGGTGCCCATGGTCGCCGATATTACCCACAATCTACCGGAATATAGTGTTTCCGAATTGTCCTTGGCCCTCAAGCGCACGGTAGAGGACGCCTTCGGCAACGTGCGTGTTCGGGGCGAGATTTCGGGCTTCAAGCGCCATGGTTCCGGCCACTGCTATTTGCGGCTCAAGGACGATCAGGCGGTGCTCGACGCGGTCATCTGGAAGGGCGTGGCCTCGCGTCTGACGGTGAAGCCGGAGGAAGGGCTGGAGGTAATCGTCACCGGCCGCATCACCACGTATCCCGGCCGCTCCAGCTATCAGATCATCATCGAGTCCATGACGGTGGCCGGCGTTGGCGCCCTGCTCAAGCTGCTGGAGGACCGCCGCCGCAAGCTGGCCGCAGAGGGCCTGTTCGAAGTTTCGCGCAAGCGGAAATTGCCGTTTCTGCCGGAGGTGATCGGTGTCATCACCTCTCCCACCGGGGCGGTGATTCGCGATATCCTGCACCGGCTGTCGGACCGCTGCCCCCGGCACGTTCTGATATGGCCGGTGGCGGTCCAGGGCGAGGACGCAGCAGGCCAGATTGCTGCTGCCATCGCTGGCTTCAACCGTCTGACGCCCGGTGGCCGGGTGCCGCGCCCGGATCTGCTCATCGTCGCCCGGGGCGGTGGCAGCCTGGAAGATCTGTGGGCGTTTAACGAGGAAGTCGTGGTTCGCGCTGCCGCCGCCAGCGTCATCCCGCTGATTTCAGCCGTTGGGCATGAGACCGATACCACGCTGATCGACTTCGCCGCCGACCTCCGCGCCCCCACCCCCACTGCCGCCGCCGAGTTGGCAGTCCCGGTACGGCTCGACCTGATGGCCCGTGTAAGCGAGTGCGAAGGCCGCCTGAGGGGCGGGATGATCCGCAGGCTGGAGGACTGGGGAAGGCGGGTCGACGGGTTGCGCCGGGGCCTGCCCGAGCCGGGACGCCTGCAGGAAGCGGCCGCGCTACGGCTTGATGATCGGGCCGAAAGGATGGCCAATGCCATGGCCGTGCTGCTGGAACGCCGTAACGCCGAAATGCTCCGTCAGTTTACGGCCTTGCCCGGTCCGCGCGAATATCTGGCCAAGATTGGGTACCAGTATGCCCAGGCGGTGACACGTCTTGGTTACGCGATGACATCGTTGTCGACCGCCCGCACGACTCGTTACGATACCGCAACGAAACAGCTTCGGCCTCAGGCGCTGCTTGGGGAAATCGACCGCTCGGGGCGCGAGCTTGGCCACATGGCAGAGCGGTTTTTGATGGCTGGCCGCAGGGTCGTGGACGCCAGGGAAGACCGGCTGGACCGCTTTGCCGAACTGCTGGCCAGCTATTCCTACGAGGCAGTTCTGAACCGGGGCTACAGTGTCGTATGGGCGGCGGACGGGCGCGTTATCGAGTCCGCCAAAGGCGCGGAAGACGGATCACGATGGGCCGTGGAATTCAAGGACGGCAAGGTCAGGGTTGCGGTCGACACCGGCCCACCTCCCAAACCCAGACCCCGTTCGCGTAAACAGTCCGCCGATCAGGGCGATTTGTTTTAGCCTAAATCCGGCAGTCCAGGCGGAAAAAAGAAGGTATGGCAACTTGTTGCGAAACTTTTCGTCTCACCCACAGGGTGAACGGCGGGCTACCCCCGCACCCGTCCGGGGGCAAGCCCCGGACCCCGTTTCTCTTTTAAAATCAAAGAATAATGAGGTTCGGAGCATCGCTCCGGGCGGGGTTTGGGGCAGCAGCCCCAAGAGTCAACGGCCGAATTTAGGTTTAGTCTTGCGCGGCGGCCGCTTTGCGCCATATTCTGGATCCACGCTAGGAGCAGGAGCTGGAATTGCCCGTCAACGACGAACTTGCCCACCTGATCCCGTCCTTTTTTGCCCAGATGACGTCGGATGCCGGCCTGATGCGCGACGCCGTAGCGGCTGGCGACTGGAACGTCCTGGCCCGCCTCGCGCACAGCGCCCGTGGCCACTGCATGTTATTCGGATACCAAGCCCTGACGCCGTGGCTTCGCCAGATCAATCTGGCGGCAAAAGACGGCGCCGCAGCCACGCTCATCATCGAAACCGCCCTGTCGGCCTTCGCCGCTGCCGTCGCCTTGGCCGAAGAGAACCACCGCGTATAGGATTCAACAACAGCACGAAAGTACAAGGGCCTGAGGCCCTCGTACTCCCATTAATCTTATGAACGGGGAGCACGAGGGGCCTAAGGCCCCTCGTAACCTTTATCTCATGATCTCCTGCGGGCCTAAGGCCCCTCGTAACCTTTATCTTCTGTCGCCCTCTTTTTGACGTCTATGCTCACCGCAACAAG
>JADFXL010000188.1 GCA_015233585.1 Alphaproteobacteria bacterium
TAACACCAGAAAACTTCTCCCGTGAACTGAGCCGCTACGGCTACACCGTCCACCGAAAATGATCCCCCAAAATAACCGGGGTTTGGGGCCCAAGGCCCCGAGCGGGTGTGGGCGGCAGCCCACCTTCACCGCTCCACCTGGGACACATCCCGAACCGCCCCCCGCGACGCGCTGGTCGTCATCGCCGCATAAGCCCGCAACGCCGCCGAGACATGACGCTCGCGGCTTGCTGGCCGCCACCCCCTGGCCGCCATGGCGTCGCGGCGCCGGGTCATCTCCATGTCGGAGATATCGACGTTGATCGAACGGCCGGGGATGTCGATGCGGATGATATCGCCGGTCTCGATCAAGGCGATACCGCCGCCCTCTGCGGCCTCGGGCGAGGCGTGACCGATGGACAGCCCCGAAGTTCCCCCGGAAAACCGTCCGTCGGTAAACAGTGCGCAGACCTTGCCCAGCCCTCGTGATTTCAGGTAGCTGGTGGGATAGAGCATCTCCTGCATTCCGGGACCGCCTTTGGGGCCTTCATAGCGGATGATGACCACGTCACCGGGCCTGATCTTGCCGCCCAGGATCAGGGCTACCGCTTCGTCCTGGCTTTCGCACACCACCGCCGGCCCGGCAAAGGTCAGAATGGAAGCATCGACCCCGGCGGTTTTGACAATGCAGCCGTCGGTAGCTATGTTGCCGTACAGAACGGCGAGGCCGCCGTCCTGACTATAGGCGTTCGCGCGGTCCCGGATGCACCCCTCCGCCCGGTCCAGGTCCAGCGACCCGTACCGGCGTCCCTGGCTGAACGCCTCGGTGGTGCGCACCCCGCCCGGTGCGGCGCGGAAGAACCAGTGGACCGCCGCATCGCCGGTGCGCGCGACATCCCAGTGGGTAAGAGCCTCCCCCAGAGTCGCGGCGTGAACCGTCGGCACGTCGCCGTGGATCAGGCCGGCGTGTTCAAGCTGGCCCAGAATCGCCATGATGCCGCCAGCACGGTGGACATCCTCCAGATGATATTTCTGGCTGGCTGGCGCGACCTTGCACAGATTGGGTACGCGGCGGGACAGACGGTCGATATCGTTCATCCCGAAGGCGACCCCGGCCTCCTGGGCGGCGGCAAGCAGATGGAGCACGGTGTTGGTCGATCCGCCCATAGCGATGTCCAGGGTCATGGCATTCTCGAACGCCTGGAATGAGGCCACGGCGCGCGGCAACACCCGCATATCGTTTTGTTCGTAATGGCGCCGGGTGATATCGACGATGGTACGGGCCGCCCCCAGGAACAATTCCCTGCGGTCGGAGTGTGTGGCCAGCAGACTGCCGTTGCCAGGCAACGCCAGTCCAAGAGCCTCCACCAGACAATTCATGGAATTGGCGGTAAACATGCCGGAACACGAACCGCAGGTCGGACACGACGAACGTTCGTATTGATCGACCATGGCGTCGGAAACCTGCTCGTCGCCGCCGGCAACCATGGCGTCGACCAGATCGACCGCGCGTTCCTGGCCGTCCACCACGACCTTGCCCGCTTCCATGGGGCCGCCGGACACGAACACGGTGGGGATGTTGAGCCGCAGCGAGGCCATCAACATGCCGGGCGTGATCTTGTCGCAATTGGAGATGCACACCAGGGCATCGGCACAATGGGCATTGACCATATACTCGACGGCGTCGGCGATGATCTCCCGCGACGGCAGGCTGTAGAGCATCCCGGCATGGCCCATGGCGATGCCGTCATCAATGGCAATGGTATTGAATTCCTTGGCAACGCCACCAACGCGGGCGATCTCGGCGGCAACAAGCTGACCCATGTCCTTGAGGTGAACATGGCCGGGTACGAACTGGGTGAAGGAGTTGGCTACCGCGATGATGGGTTTGCCGAAATCGGCATCCGTCATGCCGGTGGCGCGCCACAATCCTCGGGCGCCAGCCATCATGCGGCCATGCGTGGAAGTACGGGAACGATATTCCGGCATGTTGTCCTCCCTTGTAGTCACGGAGAAGGGGTAGCGTTTCCTGCGCCGCTTTGCAAGGCGGTCCTGGAGGGGGATTGATTTGAATTGGTTTGGGCTGATTCGCACTAGAATCAGACATCTGGCACCGACACCACGCCCACTATTATGATTATAACGAGATCGGCGTTGTTAGAATGGGGTTATTGCCGTCGTAATGAGGATTTAATGTAACGCCAAAATTAAATTCACAACTAAATGTCATGTCTCCTTGTCGCATCACTCTAACCGCAATAGGAGACATATTAACAACAGCAGCCAAATATTTGTTGTATCTAAATTTTAAACGAAGTGCACCTTGAATGCTTTCTTCTAGCATGGAAGATAAATTATCACCTATGAAACTTGATGAGATTATTAGCACACCAGGATGGCTACGATTAATTTGGCGCCTGGAATGGTCGATGCAATTTTTCACTGCGTTTTTAGTGTTCTCAGCGATTTTCGGAGAACTGTCAGCGCACCACTGAAGGGATTGTGGCGCTTTCACCTCAATAAAAATATTACGTCTCGTCCCCGTCCCCCTAATGTAAAGGTCTGGGTTTGATTCGCTTGGCTGATCCTCGAGTGAAAGTCCGATTCTATTACCAAGACGAAATAGATAGGCAGCAGCAATAAGCTGAGACGATGTATGGAGGAACGAGTCAGGCTTCCCCATATCCCTGGCCACGACTTTAAAGCGTGGATGATGCTGCCATGTACCGATAACATTGCAAAACATAGATAGCCACATCATCGCGGTGAATGTGTCTGATTGGTGTGGATTGATAGGGCCACGCTTTAAGCAATTCTCAAGGTGAGCAATCGCCCATGCGAATGGAAATTTCCTTGCTATTCCTATATTATTCGACTGACGCTCAATTGTTTTTTTCTGTACAGAAAATTTATCTCCAGCAATTTCATTGTATGTTCTCACAAGACAATTCAATCCGTCTTCTGAAATAATCAGTGGAAGCGATTCCCCCCTTGGTGCCGTCGCCTCGATTTCTCGCCGAATTTCCTGATCGCAGGTAATAATGACTCCAGATGGTTTATTAAAAGTTGAACCAAGCATAATTATCCCTTTTTGCCCTATTGATGCGACGGGATCTGCAAATACTTCCCCAAGTAGAAGACTCGGTGTCTGCGTTATAGTAAAGCACTTGTTACACCTGATACGAACGCTTACATACTCATCTTTGGCATAGTGCCCTACTAAAATATTGCCACAGCCAACACATTTTAATTGCTCTCCCGTCTCAAAATCACCTCGAAAAGCCGGGGCTCCACTGCCTTGGAAGAAGCAAGGGAGATCATCGGTTTCGGTTGATATAATCCGCGTGATTTCAGCCATGTCATTATCAATCGTTGTGGTCGCTGAGGAAGGGGTAACGTTTCCCGCGCTACTTTGCAAGACGATCCTGGAGGGGATATCTTCCACTAATACCGTCCGCCGCCGACACCACAAACAACAGGGGCGACCGTTCCCATGAACGGTCGCCCCTGCCAGACCTCATGAATTCCGCGATAGGCGGAATCTTACTTCTTGATCGCGACCTTGTCGCCGGCCTTTACCATCACGTCCTTCAGCTCGTCGAGAACCTGACCGAAGCGGACGTTGAGGAGTTCGAACACTTCGCTGTTCGACTTTGCCACCATCTCGGACATCTCGCGCATGTTGGCGAGGGAGCGCTCGAAGGCTTCCTTGGCCAGCGCGGTCTGCTTTGCCAGCTTCTCTTGCGGCGTGGAGGTGCCGGCCATGCCCTGAGTCGCTTCGGCGACTTCCTGCATGGTCTGGCGCAGGATCTCGGTCTGGCGCTTCATCATCGCCTGGATACCCTCGAACGCCAGCCGGTTGGCCGCCGTGAGAGCCTCGATATTCTTGCGCTGGCTGGCCAGAATCGATTCCATATCGACGCCCGGCATTTTGAACTCACCCATCATCTTGGTGACGTCCATCATCTTGGTAACGTCCATCATCTTGGTGATGTCGAAGTCGAAAAAATTGTCCGGTTGCTTGCCCATAGTCTCGTCACTCCCTGCTTATGCATTCCGTTTTGCTGCAATGCAACATAGCCTTGCTGCGCCCGGGCGTCAAGGAAATTTTTGCTGCACTGCAACACACCATTATCGGCAGTCAGATGGTCGGCGCCTCCATGGTTTCCCCAACGGCGTCGATGTCGACATCCGCAGGCGTGCCCCGCCACACAAAGGCGGCTGCGGACTCCGCACGCTTCAAAGCTATGTCCAGCGCAGTCATGGTCTTTGACATATCCGTCGTACTCGAACGACATAGGCATAAATCGCGGCAAGCGCATTGGCGCGCACCGCGCCGCCAAGTCCGCCACCACCGCTGCCCACAGCCTCCAGCATCAGCACCATCGAGCGTGCAATTCTCGATGCGGCGGACAGAAGCGCGGGCAAATCCCCACCCAGTTCAATATTCTGGAGCGCCGCCTTGTAAGACTTCAGAACCTCGAATCGCCGCGTCAGCAGACGGAGTAACCGCTCGCGCGTCGAACCGCCCCCATCTCCGTCGAAAGCAAAATCCGCCAGCACATGACGGTCGATTTCGCGCGTAAAGGCGGAAAGAATCGCCTCCTTACTGGAAAATTCGTCAAACACCTCGACCAATGGCACACCGGCCTCCGCAGCGATCACCGCCAGCGTCAAGGGGCGCCATCCACGAATGGCCGTCAATTCCATTGTCTTTGCAACAACGCGCCGAATAAGTTCCACTTGCTTGACCACGATGCCTCCCACAGTTCACGATGGCGCTGGTCAGAGTATATTTGCTACGAGACAAGCTCCGAACCGCTCCTGGCCGATGGAGTTGGGAGAGAGTGCTTCAACGGAACGTCATTTGTCAACTGGCGCGTGCCAGTAATTTGTTTATTGCAACGCACAATGGAGGCGTTCGTTGTTGTCGAAATACCTCCCGCAGGACGATCCCGGCCATGAAGCCGTCAATGGCGGACGGTGGTCCGGCAGCCGTTTTTTCGCGGCGATCCGGCGCGCACCCCTTCTCAGCGCCGAAGAGGAACGCGATCTGGCAAAGCGGATGCACGATGGCGATGGCCACGCCGCCGAGCGGTTGATCGCCAGTCATCTGCGTTTCGTGGTAAAAATCGCTCGCGGTTATCGTGGTTCGGGTCTGCCGCTTGCGAATCTGGTCCAGGAAGGGACGGTTGGACTTATCCAGGCGGTACGGCGCTTCAACCCGGAAGCTGTCGAGTCACGCCTCTCGACCTATGCCATGTGGTGGATACGCGCCGCTATCCAGGAACATGTGGTACGCTCCTGGTCGCTGGTGCGCATCGGCACTACGGCGGCGCAAAAAGCCCTGGTCCTGCATCTAAAG
>JADFXL010000189.1 GCA_015233585.1 Alphaproteobacteria bacterium
TACCTCGGAAATTACCTGCGCTGGTACCACCTTATCGTTCTTCACGCCCACCCGACCCCGCGATACTGCCTCGCTGCCGCGATGGGAGGGATGAGTGTCCATACGATTTGCGAATAGAGCCTTTCTGAGCCGATCTGTCCATGCCCTTATGTAGCACTAGGTGCAACAGATGTCAAGGCAAGGGGTAGATCGGCAGCGGTTCTCATTATGGCTTGGCGCGCTGGCGGTAGGGCTCGGGATCCCGTTGCTTTTGCCAACGACTTGGGTGCGGCATCCTGATGATGCGCCGCGTTGCCACCGCGCCGCAAATGATGATTCAAGGTTCCATGAGGCAGGATGGCGGCGGGGCATTGGTGATGGGGAAGCAGCCTGGATTTTTCGACCTGTCGAATCGGCAGGCGACGTTGTTGAAGACCAAGGGTTGGCGTCATCATGCTTTTGCTTCGGGTGATGTCCCGCAATTAATACGCCGCCCCGCCGATCGCTTTCTTTCCAGGAAAAAAACATTGTGTATTTTTTGCGTATTTTCCCTTGACGGTGCCCCTGATATTGTGTATAAAATACTAAACAAATGAGGGAGGACATGGGAAACAGTAGCCGGGAAATAATCGGGAAAATCGAAGCGGATGGATGGTATCTCGTCGGAACCACTGGCGACCATCACCACTTCAGACATCCGACCAAGCCCGGCAAGACCACCGTTCCCCACCCGGTCAGGGATATCAAGATCGGCACCCTCAAGAGCATCGAGCGCCAGAGTGGCGTCAAGCTGAGGTAGGAGATTGATATGGCCGTGCGATATTTTCCCGCCATCATCGAGGGTGGTGACGAGCCTGGGTACTGCGTGTTTTTCCCTGATCTCCCTGGATGCACCAGCGCGGGTGACACCATTGAGCAAGCCGCGTTGAATGCCGAGGATGCTTTGCGCGGCCACCTGGCCATGATGATCCGCGATAGCGACCCCATTCCTGACCAGCGCCCGCTCGACCAGATTGGGCAAGATCCTGAGGTGACAGAGGTCGCGCGCATCATGGTGCGGGCGGAAATTCCCGGTCGCGCCATCCGCCTCAATATCAGCATGGACGACGGCTTGGTCGAAGCCGTGGACCACGAAGCCGCCGCACGCGGCATGACTCGCTCCGGTTTTCTGGCCGAAGCGGCGCGGCGAGCACTGGCCGGATGATGTGCTGACGCACTTCGTTTGCGCGTTCATGTCGCCACCACCGATGCCGCATCCTCCGGATCATCTGTCCGGTGACTGTGGTGATAGATCAGCCGCTCCGCGATCTTGATTTCGTTTGCTGGGTCGATATTGATCATGTCGCGGCGTCTATTTCTGAGACGCGCACTACAGTGCATGGTGCGTCCCCGTAGTGCTTTTCGATTTTCATCGAGCAGACTTGGCGGTCGTCGATGAAGATAATCCCATTCATGCTGTCGAGTGCGAGCTTGGCAATGTTGTCCACATCCGGACTGGTGGTTGGGCGCGCCCCGCCATCCCTGGTCTTGTTCTGCCTCGTTTTTGTCCAGGATTTCGGAATCGCCATGATCGCTGTTACCGCTATATCTACTGGGCTTCACAGTCGATCTCCTGTGTTACCAGTTTCCCGAAATTTAGGAACGCAAGATGAGCCTATGTGCTTCCTGGTGGCGGCGGAAAGAGCATCGACGATGTCCGATTTGCCGAAGCCACCAGGGCGCTGCGCTGTTGTCTGCGTGCGAGCCGATGCACCTTCACCTGTTCGTCACGATCGCTATGAGCACCGGCCAGCGCAAGGGGTCGATTCTCGGGCTGACATGGGACCGCTGTGATCTGGATGGGGGCCGCGCCTTGATTTTCACGACCCAGACAGGCAGGTAACGAAGAAGCGCCGCGCCGTGGTTCCGATCGATCGGCGCCTGTGCGCCACGCTACGTGACGCTCAAATATTAGCTCGCACCCCGTTCGTGATCGAATTCAACGGAGATCGGGTGCTGGACATCAAGAAGTCGTTTGCCAGCGCGGCGCGGGCTGCGGGCCTGCCATGGGTGATGCCCCACGTAATTAAGCACTCGGTTATTTCCTGGCTCGCTATGGTCGGAACTCCGGTTGATAAAATTTCCGATTTCACCGAAACCGATCCAAAAACCGTTCGGCGGATCTACCGAAAATACAATCCGGAATATTTGGCTGGCCTTGCCGAGATCCTGGCCGATGGTGTGTTTGCACGAACAGTGTTCGTGCAAACGGTTTTGCCGGTAGGTGGAAAAGCGGTGGAAAGCTTGGTGGGCGATGACGGGCTCGAACCGCCGACCCTCTCGGTGTAAACGAGATGCTCTACCAACTGAGCTAATCGCCCGTCAGGAAACCAGCAACGCCCCTCTCTCATCGCTGCGTTATCCGACAACCAACTTCCTTATACCCGCTTATCAACGGGAAAATTCAGTTAATAGCGTCCTTCAGCCCCTTGCCCGCCTTGAATTTTGGCTGCTTCGATGCCGGGATATTGATCTTTTCGCCCGTGCGAGGATTGCGTCCCTCCCCAGCGGCACGCTCGCTAACGTTGAAGGTTCCAAACCCGACCAGGCGAACCTCATCTCCCGACTTGAGGGCCGATGTAATCGCGTCAAACACGGCGTCAACGGCCTTGGCGGCATCCGCCTTGGAGAGGTTGCTGTCACTTGCAACCGATGCAATCAGATCATTTTTATTCACTTTGTTATCCCCCCTGTATCCGTAAAAACCGCACGTCAAGCTTACCACCCCGCCTTCCCCCAACCGGTCGGAGCAACTTTAGAACGGTAGTTTTGAATTCGTCAATCCTAGACGTTCCCCCTGCCCATTTTGTTGGATGAACGCCACAATTTTCATGGCTTTGGTGTAGAAACAAAGTGCCCTTCCCCCTCGCCCCTACCCGTAACAACGAACGAAGAAAGAAGGAAACCACCGAGCCGCTCCAGATACACGCTAGTGCGTGACGATCAGATCCTCGGGAGGTCCATCGTCCCCGCGCACCGGCCTTACCAGATCGTCATCGGGCGGTTCCCACTCGATGGGCACCAGGATTTGCGTCAGCGCCTTTCCGAGCACCTCATCGACCGTGGACACTGGGATAATTTCCAGACCCCGCTTGACGTTGTCGGGGATTTCCGCCAAGTCTTTTTCGTTATCCTTCGGGATCAGCACGGTCTTGATGCCGCCACGCAAGGCCGCCAGCAATTTCTCCTTAAGGCCCCCGATTGGCAACACCCGCCCACGCAAGGTGATTTCGCCGGTCATGGCGATGTCTTTCCGCACGGGCACTCCGGTCAGAGCCGACACGATCGACGTACACATGGCAACACCCGCCGAGGGTCCGTCCTTGGGCGTCGCGCCTTCAGGCACATGGACGTGAACATCGCGCTTCTCAAAAATGGTTGGCTTGATACCGAACTGAATCGAGCGGGAGCGCACGTACGAACGGGCCGCCTGGATCGACTCCTTCATCACGTCGCCAAGCTGGCCGGTCAGGGTCACGCCGCCCTTGCCAGGCATGAACACCGCCTCAACCGACAACAACTCCCCCCCAACCTCGGTCCACGCCAAGCCAGTCGTTACGCCGACCAGATTTTCAAGTTCGGCCTCACCGTAACGATATTTGCGAACCCCGGCATACTTTCCAAGGTTGCGACGGGTCACGGCAACCGTGGTCAGATTCTTGAGCAGGATTTCCTTGGTTGCCTTGCGCGTCAGGTTGGCGATTTCGCGTTCCATGTTACGCACGCCGGCTTCACGCGTGTAATAACGGCAGATATCGCGCAACGCATCATCGGAGATGCTCCACTCGCCCTTTTTCAGCCCGTTGGCCTTGAGTTGCTTGCCGATCAGGTGGCGGCGGGCAATCTCGATTTTTTCGTCGTCGGTGTAGCCGGCGAGCCGAATGATCTCCATGCGATCGAGCAACGGCTGCGGCATCCGCAGCGTGTTGGCGGTGGTGACGAACATCACGTCCGAAAGGTCATAGTCGACTTCCAGGTAATGGTCGTTAAACGCCGCATTTTGCTCCGGGTCAAGCACCTCCAGCAGCGCCGAAGCCGGGTCACCGCGCCAGTCCGCCCCCAGCTTGTCCACTTCGTCGAGAAGGAACAGCGGGTTGGAGGATTTCGCCTTTTTCATGCCCTGAATGATCTTGCCCGGCATCGAGCCGATGTAGGTACGGCGGTGACCACGAATCTCGGCCTCATCGCGCATCCCGCCCAGGGACACCCGCACGAAGTTGCGTCCCGTCGCCCGTGCAATCGATTTGCCCAACGAGGTCTTGCCAACACCCGGAGGCCCGACCAGGCACAGGATCGGCCCCTTGACCTTGTTGATGCGCAGTTGCACCGCCAAGTATTCAAGGATGCGCTCCTTGACCTTTTCCAGCCCGAAATGGTCCTCGTCCAGGGTTTTCTGCGCCATTTTGATGTCGCGCTTGACGTTGGTGCGCTTCCGCCAGGGAATCCCCAGCAGCCAGTCCAGGTAATTGCGCACCACCGTGGCCTCGGCCGACATCGGGCTCATGTTTTTGAGTTTTTTCAACTCGGCGACCGCCTTTTCCTGGGCTTCCTTGGACAGGCGGGTCTTGGCAATGCGTTCTTCGATCTCGGCGGCTTCGTCGCGGCCGTCCTCGCCGTCCCCCAGTTCCTTCTGTATCGCCTTGAGCTGTTCGTTGAGGTAGTATTCGCGCTGGGTCTTTTCCATCTGCCGCTTGACACGGCTGCGGATCTTTTTTTCGACCTGGAGAACGCCGATCTCCGATTCCATGTAGGCGTAGACGCGCTCCAGTCGCTCGCTGATGGTCTCCAGCTCCAGCAATTCCTGTTTGTCGGCAATCTTGAGCGCCAGATGGGAGGCTACCGTGTCGGCCAGCTTGCCGGCGTCCTCGATCTGGTTGATCGACACCAGGACTTCGGGGGGGATCTTCTTGTTGAGCTTGATGTACTGTTCGAACTGGGTCACCACCGATCGCGACAGCGCCTCCAGTTCCTGAAGATCGCCGGTATGTTCCTCGATGGGGTCGGCCTTGGCTTCAAAGAACACTTCGTTGTCGCCGAATCCGGTGATGCGGGCGCGCTGCCCCCCTTCGACCAGAACCTTTACCGTGCCGTCGGGCAGCTTCAGAAGCTGGAGTACGGTGGAGATCGTACCGACCTTGTAGATGTCCTCGGTCGTCGGGTCGTCCTGGGTGGCGTTGCGTTGGGCAACGAGCAGAATTTGCCGGTCGTCCTGCATCACGTCTTCGAGCGCGCGTACGGATTTTTCGCGGCCGACGAACAGGGGCACGATCATGTGCGGAAAAACGACGATATCCCGCAACGGCAAC